>NZ_JBQFPT010000004.1:0-386713 GCF_056536505.1 Ruegeria sp. CL3
GTCGACGGTCTCGCCGCCAATGGCGAAGACGGCAATGCCGAGGTCGAGGCCAAGGTCAAAGCAGAAGTCGCCGACCTCTGCGCCCGCTTCCCTATCTATCCGAACTTGTAATTCTTCTCGGTTATACAAAAAGAAAACGGCGCCACCCACGGCGCCGTTTTTCGTTGCAATAAAGTTTGAGTCAGATGAACCCGCGCCAGCGCAGCACAATCATCGTAACTGCCGCTAAAGCGATCAGGCCCAACGCGACCGACCCAAGAAAACTCAGAAACCATCCCAATCGACGGTCCGCCAAATTGATAGCATTCAGATGGCTCTGCACCTCATCCGAGGCTTTCTCAAGCTTCGGCCCGTCCAGAACCAGACGCAGTTTCGGATGTTCTGCCATCGGTTCGGCTTGCGCCAACACCATGGCCTGCTTGTAAACACTGCGCGGCAAACGTCGCTTGGCGCGGCGCACCGAGGCGATCAGCGTCTTGTCCTTGACCCCCAGTTTCTTGCGCAGCAACTGAATGGTCTGCGCGATCTGGGTCTGGATATCTGTTTCCTGCGTCATCTGCGCCTCCTGACAGGACAACTTAACCGCCCTGCACTGGGGCGACAATGGGGCTGGTTGTTCGATGCAGTCGCGCGTATCACAAGACTATGCTGAATACGATCATCCATGGCGACCCGACGGACACCCCTCCCCTGTTGATTGCGCACGGGCTTTATGGCTCGGCCCGCAACTGGAGCGTTATCGCGCGGCGTCTTTCCGACGAGCGACAGGTGATTACCGTCGACATGCGCAACCACTCTCAGAGCCTGTGGAGCGATGAGCATGGCTATCCCGATCTCGCGTCCGATCTGGCGGAAGTGATCAAGAGCCTTGGCGGATCAGCCGATGTGGTGGGGCATTCGATGGGGGGTAAGGCCGCCATGATGCTGGCTTTGCAACACGGGGATATGGTTCGCAAACTGGTGGTCGCCGACATTGCGCCGGTGACCTACGGCCATAGCCAGATCCAGTTCATCGAGGCGATGCGCGCGGTCGATTTCTCGCGGGTCACGCGCCGGTCGGACGCGGCGGAACAGCTGGCAGAACAAGGGGTTGATCAAGCTTTACAGAGCTTCTTTACCCAATCACTGGATATCGAGGGGAAACGCTGGCTTTTGAACCTTGATGCTCTGGCGTCCGAGATGCCCAAGATCATGGGGTTCCCCGAAATAGACGGACATTGGGATGGCCTGGCGCTGTTTCTGGCCGGGGCCAATTCTGACTATGTTCTGCCCGAACACCGCGACAAGATCAAAGCCCTGTTTCCCGCCGCGCGTTTTGCCAAAATCCCCGGAGCCGGACATTGGCTGCATGCCGAAAAGCCCCGTGAATTTGAGGCCGCCGTCAGGGCTTTCCTGAACGCATAACCTGCGCCTTTAGGCGGACACAGTCTCGCCGCCGCCATTGACCCAATCAGCCAGACCGCCAAGGTTGTAGACCTTGTCATAGCCCATATCCTTGAGGAGCTTCCCTGCCAGCGCCGCGCGCCCTCCGGCGGCGCAATAGAGGATAATGGCCCGGTCTTTCCGCAGCTCGGGGTCATGGGATTTCAGCGTTTCATCGGCACGGAACTCAAGCATGCCGCGTGGGATGTGATGCGCGCCGGTTGCGCGTCCCGACTGCTGAAGCTCGACCACGTCGCGGACATCCAGCAGAAGCGCTCCGCCCTCGATCATCGCCTTGGCTTGATCCACTTCGATGCGCGCGACCACCGCATTGGCCGCCTCCATCATATCCTTCACTGTTAGTGGCATTTGCACCGCCCCCTTTTGCCTACACATGCGAGGATTAGCATGCGACGACGGGTTGGTGTAGCCAAATCAAACTATTGCTCTCGAAATGCCCGAGACATGCTGTCTGAGACTGGTTTGGCGATATAGGCGGCGAAGGTGCGTTCTTCGGTCTGGATCATGATCTCGGCCGGCATACCCGGAGTGGGCACGAACCCCCGGACGCGTTTCAATTCTTCGGGTGTCAGGGAGATGCGCGCCAGATAGACCTCTTGCGGGACGCCTTGGGAATCCTCGACCAGCGCGTCGGCTGAGACATAGAAGACCTGACCGCTCAGAACCGGGGTTGTGCGCTGATTGAGCGCGATCAGGCGCACCGTCGCGTCCTGGCCAGTGACGACGCTGTCAATCTCGGTGCGGGGAATTTGCGCTTCGATGATCAGCGGAGCGTCGGCGGGCAGGATCTCGGCGATGGGCTCGCCGGTTTCGATCACGCCGCCGGGTGTGTGATAGTGCAGGCGCACAACTGTCCCGGTGACGGGCGCGCGCACGACCGCGCGGGCCAGAACGCTGCGGGCTTGTCGGGATTTCTCACGCACACTTTCAAGGTCGGCTTCGATCACACCCAACTCATCCAGCGCAGCCTCGCGATAGGCTGAACGGGTGCGTGAGATCTGTTCCTCGTATTTCAACAGCATCTGGTTGATCTCGGCTGCTTCGGCCTGCAGGCGGGCCTGCTGGCCATCGGCCTCGGCCTGAACACGGCGGATCGTATTGAGATCGCCTTTGCGCACCAATCCTTTTTCGAACAAGGCTTCTTTTGTCTCGAACTCTTCTTGCAGGATCTCCGAGCGTCTCTGCATGCTTTTCAACTGAGCCTCAAACCCGCTGGCGCGGATCCTTAAGGCCTCCATGTTGCGCGCCAGAAGCGCGACATCGTTCAGCAGCGTTTTGCGCGAGACATCAAAGCTGAGCCGTTGGCCATCGAGGATCGTCATCACCTCAACATCATTTGACGCCTCGATCAGGTCGGGGGAGAAGTTGAGCTTTTCGCGCTCGCCATATTCCGCCAGCAACCGCTCGGTCATGGCTTGCAGGCGGATTTTGCGGATAAACAGCTCTCTCTCATTGGCCTCGGCCGATGTCTGGTCCAGCGTCATCAGTACCTGACCGGCCTGCACGGCCTCACCTTCCGAGACTTTGATATCCTCGATGATCCCACCCTCAAGGTGCTGGACGATCTTGTTGCGGCCGGTTGCGACAAAGCTGCCCTGTGCGATGACGGCCGCCGCCAGTGGCGCGCTGAAGGCCCAGACGCCGAAGCCACCGAAGCATACGACAAGCATCACGAACCCCACCACGATCAGACGATTGATTGAGCGCGGCACTTCTGAATACCAGACAGTTGGCTCGGACGGAGACGTATTGACGGGTACGATATCGTTCATGATCAGCCCCCCTGCTGGCCTTCAATGCCGGGTTGTTTTCGTGGCGCATTCAGTTGCTGCAGCACCTGTTCACGCTGGCCGAACAATGCGACGCGCCCATCGGTCAGCAGCATGATCTTGTCCACCACATTCAGAAGTGTCGGCTTTTGCGTAATCACAACGACTGTGATCTTGCTGTCCTTGGCCTGAGCTATCGCCCGCGCCAGCGCTTGATCCCCCGCGACGTCGAGGTTCGAGTTCGGCTCATCCAACACCACCAGACGCGGATTGCCAAAGAAGGCGCGCGCCAGCGCAATGCGCTGTTTCTGCCCGCCCGACAGGGGCGAACCGTCAGCGGCGACAACGGTTTCATATCCTTGCGGCAGGGTTGCGATCATGTTGTGGACATCGGCCAGAACGGCAGCGTCGTGGATTTGTTCGTCCGTCGCATCCTCTCGCATCCGGCCGATATTGTCCTTGATGGTGCCGGGGAACAGCTGCACGTCCTGCGGCAGGTAGCCGATGCTTTCGCCAAACTGGCGCGGGTCCCAGTTGCGGATGTCCATTAGGTCCAGTCGCACGCTGCCCGAAGTCGGCAGGATCGACCCCACAAGCGTCTTACCCAGCGTCGTCTTGCCCGCGCCGGAATTACCGATGATCGCCAGCGTCTCACCGGGATTGAGCGCGAAGGTGATCCCGTTCAGCACGACGCGTTTGGTCCCTCCGGGCACATAGAGAAGGCGTTCAACATCCAGCCGTCCTTCGGGACGCGGCAAGCGCAGTTTTTCGAACTGAAGCGCGGAATTGGACAGGAGCGCGTTGATCCGCCCATAGGCTCCGCGGGTCAGAAGGAAGCCGTTCCACCCCTCAATCGAGCCTTCAATCGGTGCAAAGGCACGCCCGGCGATGATCGAGGCTGCGATGACCATGCCACCGGTGATCTCGCCTTGCAGGGCCAGAAACGCCCCCCACCCCAGGATGGCGATCTGAGTCAGCAGGCGTACCGCGCGCGAAATAGCGGCGAAGATCACGTTGCGATCCTGCGCACGCACCTGCCATGTCAGAGATTGCGCAGTGTCGCGGCCCCAGATCCGAACGGCCTCGGGGATCATCGCCAGCGCGTTGATGATCTGGCTATTGCGCGACATCGAATCCAGATGCTGGTTCGCCATGGATTGGGCCTTGTTCGCCTCAGCAAACGGTTTCGCGGTCGTTTTCTGGTTGATCAGGGCAATCGTCATCAGGAGCAGGGCCGTCACCACCACGATCATGCCAAGCTGCGGATGCACCAGAAATATCATCAGGATGAAAAGAGGTGCAAAAGGCACATCCAGAAATGAGATCAACGTGCCCGAGACCAAGAAACCACGCACCTGCTGCAGATCCCCAAGGGTCTGATACTCGCGTCCATTGCCGTGAAGCGAGGCATGGGCCGCAGCACTCAGCACCGGGGCGCCCAACCGTGCGGCCACTTCGACCGCCGTGCGCATCAGCATGAACCGACGGACCGCATCAAATGCCGCCTGAAAGATCACCGCTCCGGCAACAATCGTGGTCAGCATGATCAGCGTATCCAATGATCGGCTGGTCAGGACCCGGTCGCTGATCTGAAACAGGTAGATAGGAATGGCGAGGATCAGAATATTGGTGGCGCAGGTCAACACCAGAACGAACACCAGATTGCGGTAGATCGCGCGCATCGAGACCCGCAACGTGCGCCGGAAATCCTCGGGCGGGGTTCGCTTGTGAAAGGTGTGGGGTGGCCCATTGCCGTCACCACCGCCAGATTTGGTCGGCGGCAACGGCTCGTTTGCCTTGGCCTCAATCGTAGTGCCTATGCGATCCCCACCATCTGTGCGCGCAGAGGGGGTCTTACGCGCTTTGGGTATGTTGGTGTCAACAGGATCAGAGGCCTCGGCTTCGGCCACCCCAGCGCCGCCACCTTCAGGAGTCGTATCTTGCGAAGGTTGCGGCTGTTCGCGCCGAAGGGGAGAATCGGCGCGGTGAGTGTTCTTCGGTTCTGCAGTACAAGACTTAGCTACCATTTGCTCCTTGCCCCGCGACGCGTCTGGCGTATCGACGCGCAGCGCATCATGCAGCAGAAGCAAGGCTGAATCTTTGGGTTCTTGCTGCGTATTCGATCCCTTTTCGGTACGCGGCGCCTCGGACACGGCAACGCCGCCATTTCGATCCAAAGGGCTGGAACAGATGGAGCGGCGCGACGAAAACACAATCGACATAAACTAACCTTCCGGTCACTCGCTAAAATTACAGGAAATCAGGCCAGCATGGTCTGCAGGCCGTCGTCAGCGCACGCCATCTCGGTCGGGGCTGTTTGTTTGGCGACGGTTTCGTGGATCTTGGCCAGCTCGCTGTTGGCCTCTTCCATCAACACGGCGATGGCGTCATTTGTCAGATCCGAGACGCCCTCCTGATCCGGCACATCATACAGGCTGGCCTGATGCAGTAGCAGATCGGAATAGGTTTCCTCAGCCGCCATCACCACCGAGTCGATCCCGGCCTTGGCAACATTCGCCGCATTCAGCAGGGCATTGCTGCCCGCGATGATTTCCGTCTCGGCAGCCTTGGGCCCAGACACATGCACATCGTCCTGATCCAGCAGCATGGTGACCTGTTCCATGATGTTGACCTGCATCAGATCGCCCTCAATTTTCAGGGCACGGATCTGCTCCATCCCAGCGAACATGGGATCGTTAAGCAATGCGTCCTCAAGCGCGTCCATGTCCGCTTCACCAAGCGCCATGGCATTGGCCATATCCTGGTGCAGCACCTTGTGGCTGTCCTCGCCTGTCTTCGACACGGAGGCCTCGTTCATGACAAGGTTTTCATCACCCTGCGCTGAGATCGAGCCGCCGGTTACGACGTCGTCATCCATCAATACGTTGGTCTGGAACAGCATATCGACCGAGATCATGTTGCCGCCGATCATGATCACATCATAGTAGCTGCCCAGCTGGACAATATCGGTGACATTGACCATCTGATTGTCGCCCATCGCATAAAGCGTCGTGCTGGCCGAGATTTCGGCCTGGATGTGGTCGATATCCGTGGCGTCGATCTCTTGTTTGATGAAATTCGCAACGACCAGATCGCCACTGATCCAATCGACCGAGGCAAAGGCGGGTTGCCCTTCGCCCCCCTCGGCCTGGTTCAGCCAATAGGCGGCTTTCGCTTCAACGCCGACCGAGGCTGACTGCACCACCTTGGTTCCGCTGCTCCCGCCTTGTTCGATCTGGTCCCAGTCGGAAATCACAGCAACCTGGCTGATCACGGTCAGATCCATCGCCTTGCCGCCTACGGCTATGTAGGGCGCATCAATCCAGGCAATCGTTGCCGCCACTTCGTTGACCGCAAGGTTGCCGCCCGCGATGAGCATATGGCCGTCGGCAAATTCTTCGTCACCCGACCGGTCCCATTCCACGGGCAGCATATCCAGCGTTTCGGTTTCCTCATCTGGTTGGTGATAGGCGGGAAGCAGGTCGTCCCATTCCAGGGCCTCTTCAACCTTTTCGCCGTTTATGATCACACCAACGGCGTCTTCGCCGTGGAATTGGTGAACCGTGACACCTTCGATCTCGGAGTTCATCGGGTTCACAATCTGCTCGGCAATCTCCGAGAGCAGTTCAAGCGACGCATAATCGGCCAACGCAAAGGACGGCGCAGCGACCGCATGGAATGTCAGCGCGGCCTCGAGCATGTCCTGCCCTGCACTTATCAGGGCCTCGACATCGCGGAACTCCCCTTCTCCGACAACGTCATTGTCGCGCAGGAACAGTGTCTGGAACGTGTAGGTGACTGCTGACCCTATCAGTTCGTTCTGAAACTGAAACAGCATCAAAGGCGGCGCATCTGCCGGCCCCAATGCCGCCTCGCGTACCGCCTCAGAAGGACCCTCTGGTGGATCGAGGAAAATGTTTGTCTCATAGTTCGGGCCGTTTGCCGGGGGTGGTGGCGGCAGCTCGGCCGGAGGTGTGTTGAATTTGAAAGGGATCGGGGCATAGTTGCCCGGATCGGCCTTCAACGTGGCCTTGACCTCAATTCTTGTGGGGTCTGACAGATCTTCAAGTTCGACTTTCCGCCGAAGCGCGGTGAACTCTTCATACTGGTCTCTCAATCGTCCTTGTTCGATTGTCAGCTCAAAAGTTCCAACAAAATGTGCAATCGTTTCAGTAATACTGTCGAGGGACATATTAAGGTTCCTTGTCACCCGCTACGGCCGAAAATTTCCGCTTTGGGTTTGCTAAGCCGGGGCCACTTGGCGCGCCCCCGGCGGTTTTGAAAAAAGCTCGGGCTCTGAAAATGGCAGAGCCCGAAACGGGTCTTAGACCTCGGTATCGTCGCTGGCGTAGGACGACGTCATCGAGCCGCCCACCATGGTCGTATCGACCGAGTTACCAAGGACGTTTGCGCCCATGACGATTGACTGGTTGAACGCTGCCGTATCGACAACTGCCGCAGCCGATGCGTAGGATTCGCCGTTCACGATGCCATCGCCACCGTTGTCGGAGCCCCAGGTACCGGCGTTTCCGCCTGCACCACCTGCGCCAGAATTGGCGCCCGAGGCCTCGCCACCGGTATTGGTTGCACCGTTTGTCATGCCGCCGGTCGAGCTTCCCATGACCGCGCCGCTGGTGCCGCCAGCCGCTGTGGCCGCGCCACCATAGCCGCCGTCACCGGACATGGCCGAACCTGTCGCGCTGCCGGTACCGGTCGAGGTTGCGTCGTTGTCAGCAGACCCAGCACCGCCATAACCGGCAATCGCTTCGGCCAGACTGTCAGCGGTTCCATCGGTGTCAGCTTCTGCAAACACCTCGTTGTCACCACCATCGCCAGCAGTGTTGGTCGCATCCGCAGATCCAGCACCACTACCGGTCGATGTCGACGTCGGCGAGGTCATACCACCTGCGCCACCAGTACCTTCGGCTGTCGATTCACCGGTTCCGGTTGCTTCGGCCGTGCCATCGGTCGCATTGCTGCCACCGGCGCCACCCGAACCATCGGGGGTTTGCAGGTTGTTGGTCGCACCTGTCACGTCACCCGGGCTTTGCGAGATGTCAGGACCTGTCGCAGACTGATCACCAACGCCTTGCGCGTCCGAACTTGTGTCAACGCGGCCTCCGCCTGCGCCACCGGCACCTGCGCCGCCGGGACCATTCCCGCCTGAGCCCATGCCGCCGGTACCTGCACCGCCCGGACCATTGCCGCCCGAACCGGCTCCACCAGGACCATTGCCACCAGCACCCGTGCCGCCTGGGCCGTTACCGCCCGACCCTGCGCCACCGGGGCCATTGCCACCAGAGCCTGCGCCGCCCGTTCCGGTACCACCGGTTCCGGTTGCATCGCCGGCTGTGCCGCCGCCGCCCGTTGTCGGATCAGGATCGGCGAGATTCAGGCCAAGACCCAGATTTTGCTGGTTCAGCGCAGACAATGCGCCTTCGGCTGTGCCAGAAGTTCCGCCAGAGCCTGTGCCACCTGGGCCAGCGCCGCCCGGACCATTACCGCCCGAACCTGTGCCGCCCGGTCCGTTACCACCGGTACCCGAACCACCCGGTCCGTTACCGCCAGTGCCAGCTCCGCCCGGCCCGTTGCCGCCAGTCCCGGCACCGCCCGGACCATTACCACCGGTTCCAGTACCACCAGAGCCTGCGCCGCCCGGACCATTGCCGCCATCTGCGTCATTGGCACCAAGAGCGCCAGAGCCCGCGATACCCGCAGCATTATTGCTACCAGCGGTAGCGCCATTGGCTTGGTTGCTGCCAGAGCTTGTGTTGTCCGCTGTCCCATTGGATTGCGCATTACCACTGCCAGCATTCGAGCCTTGTGCGGATGCATCTGTTCCTGCAAGACCAAGGCCGGTTCCTAGCGAGCCAGACGTATTGTCGCCGCCGTTGGCGTTGCCGTCAGCGTTCGAACCAGACAGGCCAAGACCCAAGCCAAGACCAAGAGATCCGGCCGCGCCACCTTCTCCGCCATTCCCGGAGCCACTTGCGCTGGACGACCCGGTATTATTCGCGGTCGAGTTGCTGTTGGCATTGCCGCCTGCTGCGCCAGTACCAGTGCCATCCGCATGCGCACCGGACAAGCCGAGACCGAGGCTGCCGTTATGCGCCTCGCCCGAGCTTGCGCCCGCACCACCGGTTGCCGCGCCGTTCGCATCTCCGGAGTGGCCACCGAGGGCCATAGAAGTGCTGCCATGGGTATCACCCCACGCATCACCGCCATGACTGGTGCCACCGCTGCCTGACGCTCCACCATCGGACGATGTGTCGATACCCTCTTCTGCAGTCGCGGTGCCGCCATTGGCATCACCATTCTGTTCGAAGGTACCGGAGTTGGACACGGTCGCACCGTTCAGCGTGTCATTGTCCGTCAGGCTGGCATACTGGTTGTTGAACGAGGCCATGTCATTGCCTTCGCCGTTCAACGAAATATCCAGATTCAGATCGTCACCGGGATCATAGTTCACGTCGTCTCCGGCCGTGATCACGTCACCGGTCGAGGCATCGTCGCCGATGTCCACGTCAACCTTGTCGTCGTCGCGCGGAATCCACTCGCCTTCACCAAAGTCGATATCGACCCGGTTCACATTGTCATTGGTGCTGTTGCCATTGTCGCGAACGGTATTGCTGTCGTTACCACCATTGGTGTTGCTGTCGTTACCACCGTTCGTATTGCTGTCATTGCCGCCATTGGTGTTACTGTCGTTGCCACCATTGGTGTTGCTGTCGTCACCGCCGTTTGTGTTGTCGACAGACTGTTGTTGTTGCTGTTGCTGCTGTTGGGCGTTTTCAGCCATCTCCAATTCAGGATCTTCAACACCCGGGTCTTCAACGACCGGGTCCATGTCTTCGACATCAATTTCTTCGACGGTTGTGACTGGGGATAGAATTCTACGGTCAGACATATTGATTTCCACTCTATTGGCGCACCTGACCACCATTCATCTCAAAGGTGGTTACTCGTGCGGTTGAAACAAAAATCCGCACGGTATGCCTGAACGCATAACCCTGCGGTCTGTTGGTTCCGAGCTTTCTGCACCTCCTTTCCCGGCTAAGCCGACGTCCCCGCTGAAAAGAGATTCGCGAAAATGCGCGAAAAGCGGGCGTTAAAGGAAAAACCTTCGCAATCTGAAGTAGAGGAAGCGTCGCAGCCTTTGACAAAGCTGCCAAGCTATCGAAAAGCTCTAGAACGTCTAGCCTGTTGAAATCCGGGGATATTGCGGGAGTGGTCGGAGTTTTCGCTAAAAAATCCGACCTAAAACCCTACCAATTGGGCTTAGACGAAAGAAGCCGTTGAATTCCCTCTACTTACCCGAAATCACCGGAACACAACCCTAATCAATGGTTCTAGGACCAAGTATCAAATCCGAATATCCGGTTGCTGCCCCCCTACATTTCATCTACAATAAGTCTATATTTTTAAGACTATTTCGGCTTTCGAACTGCCCGAATTACTTGTGTGAAAAACTGCGAATTGCAGTTCGGTTTTTTAGTGGGGGGACAGTAATGATTGACTCGTCTGAGCGTGACTACGCCTACCAGAATACCAAGACCGAAGACCTTTCAATTCACTTTATTGGTCGAGAGCTTTTTCTCTCCAATCAAACCCTCAGAAGCGTCCAGAACGAGTTTGACGTTCGTGCATCTCGTTTCGATTCACTGGACGACCTAACATCTACCAAAGCAAAGGATAGCCGCGTTCTCGTCGTAGATCAGGTCATGCTGGAGGATCTGCTGGAACGGCCAAGTAAATACGCGGCACAGGTTCCGTTTGGATGCCTCGCGTTTTCTTATCGCAAGGACGCCGCAGCACGGCATCTGTTTGAACGCTGGGATCGCGGCCGGTACGGCGAGATCGGCTTTCTGCCTATGAACGTCGCCCCTGACGTGTGGCGATCAATCTTGAGGCTGCTGATGCATGAGCAGCTTCACCTGCCCAGCTTCCTCGCGGATTGTGTCGCGGGCCCCCAAGCGAACCCCTGCAAGGCACCGGCATCATCTGTAACGCCCAAGCCCGCCGACACACAACGGGTTGAACTCTTCGACAGGCTGACAAAACGGGAAAAAGAGGTCCTCAGGTTGGTGTCTCAAGGTCAGAGCAACAAGGTCATCGCCGCCGGGCTGGGGATTACGGAACATACCGTCAAGTTGCATATGCATAACGTGGTCGGCAAGATCGGGGTCAGCAACCGGACCGCCGCCGCTCATTTCTATTTCGAGGTTGCGCCTTTTGATGCGCAAAGCCCCCGTGTTGGCTGATCTCGTGGAAGAACGGTTTGACCGGCTTATCCTGTTGGTGGGGCGGTTAAACTATATGTGGACCAACACCGAAAGCCTGCTGATCCACCTAATTGCGGGTCTGGCAGGCACCAGCAAAGATGCCGCCGTTATCATCTTTCTGACCCTGAACACGACCCGCGCCCGGATTGATTTGGTTGAGCGGCTCGCGAAAATGGATGGCCGCCCCGAGGGCATTCGGGACCCGATCCTGGAGCACACCAAACGGCTTGGAAAACTGTCCGGCATTCGCAACCGGTTCAATCACTGCATTTATTCGTTTGACCCAGAAAGCGGCAACCCCAAGACCATTCTGATGCGCATTGCGGACCGGAAAACAGACATCAAAATGGGTCGCACGGATACTCTGGATGGTGAGGCCCTGCGCGAGATCGAACAGGTTGTCGAAGATCTGTCCACCCTGAACCGAGATATCTGGCAGCTGATCACAAGGCTCGACTATCCGGTCTAAGGAGCTGTGTGTGGTACCCGCGGCCGGACTCGAACCGGCACGGCCTTCCGGCCCAGAGATTTTAAGTCTCTTGTGTCTACCATTCCACCACGCGGGCAACCTGTGTCGACCCGAGGTCGGCACGCGTTGAGAACTACGCCCATAGCTTTGCGAATTCAATGCGCTTCGCGGTGAAAAACGGCTGAAAAATCGCGCAAGTATCGCTGTGCTATCGGAGTCAATTCGGCAAGCATGGCCACTCCGCGATCACCTGCCCCTCTCGCACCGCCAAAACTGATCCGAATAGGTTCAGAACAGCTTCGCTCTGGCTCGGGCGGATCAACGCGATGTCACCGGGTTTGACGGCCTGGCTAGTGCGGCCGATCCAAACCTCCTGATTGCTCGACCGCCCGAAGACCGAGGAATAGATGAACCCGCCGGGGTGTACGGGTTGGCCGGGGAAATGCCCTCCGAAGATCGCGATATGGGTTTTGCGTTTGGGTAGGAATTCCAATCCGGGCAGAGGGTTTGACGGCATGGTTTTAAGAACAGGGCTCGCCAGAAACGCAGCCGGTTGAAAGCCAGTGGTGGTCGCGTGGTCGAAATCGGATGGCTTCACGAGGATAGAACCAAACGCAACCTCAGTGGCTGGGCCGGGTGTGTGATAGCTCTGAAAGGTCAGGCTGCCACCGGTATTCAGGCAATAGTTCGCGCTTTCAGGCAGAGAAGCCACGGCTTGAGCAAACGCCTTTGCACTCGACTTACTCGCCCGCGACTTCAGGACACCGGGCAGCTTCGCCAAATGCGCTTCATAACCCATAAGCCCGCTTAAACGCGCGTTTGGATGCGCTGAGATCACCTGTGCGAGTTCGGCAACCTGATCTACCTTCAGCCCACCGCGATGCAGACCAATATCCACCTCAAGCGACAAACGCAGAGCCGTTTGGCTTATCCCCGCCAAAGCCAGATACTCGCGCAGGCGTTCTGAGGTGTCGATCAGCCATTGCACTCGGTCTGCGGCGTACGGGCAAGACTGCAACAAACGCGCGGCAGAGGTGACGGGTAGCGGTTTTCCGATCAGATGATCTGTCTTTTGCTCCGCTAGCAACAGCGCCGACAGCATCGGTTCGGAAAAGCTCATCAGGCCTGAACTTGGGATCAGCCCGCGGATATGATCCAGCAACGGCAGGCAAGGCAGAGATTTTGCGACCAAGCGCCGGTCCAGTCCGGGGTCAGCTGCGGCCTGTGCTGCCCGGCAATTTGCCTCGACCCGATCCAGGTCTATTGCGACTACAGGCTGATCGACCCCGTGGGTGCGCAAAGCCTCGGACAACCTGGTGAGGTAGGGATCGCTCATGGCCGGAACAACCGAGCCAAGGTGGGCGTCATGAATTTGCCCTGTGGGTCCAATTCCTCACGCAGGGCGCAGAACCGGTCGAAATCCGGATACAAGCCGGACAAGTCTTTGTAGGAAAGACTGTGCATCTTGCCCCAATGCGGGCGCCCTCCAGCCTCGAGAAATAACGGTTCCAGAGCGTTGAAATAGCGGCTGTGATCTTCACCCGCATCCGTGTGCAGCGCGATCGAGATCCGCGAGCCACCCTGAAACGGTGACAGGCAGGCTGTGTCACCTGCTGTCTGGCGCACTTCGATCGGAAAATAGATGTCCTTGTGGTCACGCTCCAGACGGAGAAAAACCTCGGCCAACACATCACCAGCGATATCGGCGGGTAGATGATACTCCATCTCCTTGAACCGAATATGTCTGTCGCTGCACAGCACCCGCCAGCTTTCGCCTACGTAGTCCTCATCCGATTGGGCCAGCGTAAGCAGGGTCAGCAACAGCTTGCGCAGGCCGGGGCTGAAGCGCCCCGCGTTTCGGGCGAGCTTCAGTACCTTGACCGCCAGCATATCCAAATCGCGTGGAGCTTTGCTTTCGGGCGCGTCGGTGACGGCGTGGCGCAGCTCGACCGCTTTGCCGGTGAAGGGAATATAGAAGAACTCAAAATTCCGGTTTTCGGCCCAATTCTGATGCATTTTGGCCAAGACATCCGGCAGATCGGTCAGCGAGACCTGACGGCGCAGATTGTATTTCGGCACGACATTGATCCGCGCCTCGGTCAGAATACCCAGCAAGCCCAGCGTCACCTGCGCCATCTCCAACGGGATTTGCGCGGTGGTTAGAATATCACCGGTCGCACCGATGAACTTGGCATCGGTAATCTCGGCTGCGAGGCAGGGTAAAGTGCGTCCAGTGCCATGAGTAGCCGTGGACGCGGCCCCAGCCAGCGACTGCGTGTTGATGTCGCCCAGATTGCGAAACGCCACACCCTGCTCGGCCAAAGCGGGCGAAAGATCACGCAAACGCGCATTTGCGTTGACCCAGACCTGCCCATCTTCGACCGGTCCAACTGTAGGCAAATGCAACTCCGACAGATCCAATATCCGCTCGGCCCCGCCTACGATTGGGGTAAAGGAGTGCCCTGCCCCAACGACCCGCACGTTTGCGGGCTCCGCCACCGTCGCCCGCAGCTGTTCCAACCCCACAGGGCGCGCAATCGGAGCGGTGGCGGTTTCGTTCCCGGCCCAGTTCGTCCACATGCATATTATCCTCCCTGAACGAGGATTGCAGCCAAGGCACGGCCAAACAAGTCAGGATATCAGCGCATTACGCTACGTGAGGCTGCCCTCAGGCGGCATCCGCCCGCTGGGCTGAGACCTTTTCGAACCAGCTGACAATCGCCTCAAGATCCGGGGTCAGTTGTTCTGCCGCGCCGCCCGTGAAGGCCTGAAACTTCTCATCATTCAACCCGTTCACGCCCAGCAGAACAGGAATGTCCTGCGCCAGCGCCTCGGCGATGACAGGGCGGAAGCCGCGCCCGTCGGCCTCATGCTTGCCGAACTTGTTGATGATCATCAGCTGCGGGTCATCGGCTAGCGTTGCCATGACCTGCCCCACAGCCTGCTCGAGCGCCGCCGGGTCTAGACGGCAGCCGCGCGCATGCTCGCCCAGGGATTGCGAGATACGGATGGTCTCGCCATCGGGCAGAACCTGCACATCCATATCGCATTTGCTGCTATCGGTGCATTCCGTGTTGGTCTGCACGACCCCCGCCAGTTTGGCACCACGCGCCAGCAGGTGTGCGGCCACGGCGCTTAACAAGCGGTCAGTCGCGCCGCGATCAGTGGTGGTAACATAGGCCAGATGCATTTTTGGACCTCACAAGTCAGACTTCGGCATATCAGATAGCACGAGATATGCGGGGCGACCACTCCTTGCGTCAGGGAAGTGGCGAGACGCCGATCACAGCACCGTGCAAGGCGATCAGAACGGTAAAGACGGCAAGCGAAGCAAGCCAAACGCGCATGGGCGGCCAAGGTAAGGGCGCGCGTAGCGAAAACCGTGCGGTATTGCGCGACAGGCGAGGCCAGTCCTTGCCTAATGACCGGGCCGTCCGGCGGTCGATCAACGTCATGCCCAGCGCGGCAAAACCGGCGAACAGGCTAAACAGGATCACATGAGACAAACTGCCATTCGCCAGAAGATGCGTCCCGGCCCACAGCATCAGCGCCGCCAGAAGCGGATGACGGGTGGTGCGCAGAATACCGGGGCGGTCCGGATCAAAACCCGCCTTTCCCAGCCCACCAAAGGAAAACGGGTTACTGATGGTCAGTCCGGCCACCGCAAGCCAGCACACCACCGGCATCACGACCAACGGCACCCAACGCAGCACAGGCCACGGAGGGATGACCTCGACATAGGGCGCGTTCGCTGCGGCCACGATTAGCCATGAAAGGACAATGACGGACAATGCCGAATACGCCAGCAAATACCCCTTTTGCCCCAGAACCTTTACCAATCTGGCCCGCACCGGTGCCCGCGCGGGAATGGCGTGGCTTAGGAAAAACGCCGTCAATGCCGATATGAATGGCACCCAACTGGACATGGACTCTCCGATAGATCTTTCGACCCGTGTAAAGGTATCGTGCCGATTTGGTCTTGTGCCAGATCAAGTACCGGCTGCGGCCCGGCCACGTCTACGTGAAATCGCCTTGCGCAACGCAAGTGACGCACTAGGGTTGACCTCATGGCCTTGCGCATTCTGTTTATGCTCCTTTTGCTTCTGTCCTCCTGCGGGCGTCCCCTGACCGAGCAGGAGCGTGGCTTTGCGAGCGCGGTGCAAGGCACGACCTTGGATCTGGATAGCGTCCGGCTGGTAAAAGGGGCCCCCGTCGTGCCAGTCACCTATTTCCGCGAAGCGCGCCCGCGCGAGGCCTGTCGGGAACGTATCCTGCCCCCTGTCGAGGCTGGTGTGGTCACCGGAAAACCGGCCGCCGTTGCCCTGTTCAACAAAGTCTATTTCGCGCGCGATTGGTATCTTGAGGATTACATGTCCGACTACCCTGAAGAGATGAACCTGATCGCCGCCATGCTGCTGGCCCATGAACTGACCCATATCTGGCAATGGCAGAACCGCGAGACCACAGGCTATCACCCCCTGCGCGCCGCAGCGGAACATGGCGGGCGCAAAGATCCGTATTTGTTCGATCTGGAAACCTCGCCCGATTTCCTGTCCTACGGGTTCGAACAGCAGGGCGCGATTGTAGAGGAATATGTCTGCTGCCGCGCGCTAGACCCTCAGGCGCAGCGCACCAAACGATTGCACGACATGTTAGGGGTACATTTCGATCTGTCCCCGCTGCCGCAGATCGGCCGCGAGCGTGACATCGCGATCCCGTGGAGCGAGGCAAAGGTAGAAGGCGTTTGCAGTTGAACGCTTAGCCGTCCTGCAGGGTTTTCAGATACTCCACCAGATCCACAATGGGCTGGCTGGTGAGGATCGGCTGCCCATCGGGCGTTTTGATCGCCGTGTCCTGCCCTTCGAAATACGGGCCATAAACTGGCATCGGACTGCCATGGCTCACCAACGGATCACGCCCGTCAATCCGCCCCACCACGCGGGCCGTAGGGAAAACACCGTCTGCATTTGCCAGTGTCTTCAGGTTGGTCGGCTGAATGACAAGCACTCCGGCCATCGGCCCATGGCCGGTTGCATCAATCCCATGGCAAGTGGCGCAATAGTGCTGGTAAAGCTCGGCGCCTTTCTCTGCATCCTGCGCCCAGAGGGGGACAGACATGGCAAACAGAGCTGACGCCGTTGCAAAACAAAGCTTTGTGATCATCGCATCCTCCTACCACAATTGCTGTCAACAGGCTTGCCCGCTGCGCGGCTTGGCGCAATGATCCAGATCAACGAATACGGGTAAAGAGGGTTCGGGCCATGACACAATACGCAGCCATCATGTTGGCCGCCGGGATCGGAGTCCCAATCCTTGCAGCTTTGAACGCGGCCCTCGGCAAGCTTATCGGCTCGCCGACCACAGCGGCTGTGATCCTGTTTGCCATCGCCTTCGGGTCTTCCGCGCTGGTGATGGTGGTCTTTCCCGGTTTTGAGGCGCTGTCAAAAGTGGCGCAGGCCCCGAAACACCTGTTGCTCGCGGGCGTTCTGATCGCCTTCTACGTTCTGTCGATCACCCATGTCGCGCCGCATTTCGGCGTCGGCAATGCCGTGTTCTTTGTCCTTCTGGGGCAATTGATCAGCACAGCCGCCATTGACCATTTCGGCCTGTTCGGCGCGCAGGTCACGCCACTTACCCTGATGCGCGCAGGAGGAATTGCGGTGATGGCAATCGGAGTGGCGATCACTCAACTGGCTTGAGCACCCCACCTTCCAGTCTGACGATACGGTCCATTCGCGCGGCCAGGTCCAGATTGTGCGTGGCGATCAGAGCAGATAGGCCCTGGTCGCGAACCAAAGTCATCAGGGCCTCGAACACCTGATCCGATGTATCCGGATCAAGGTTGCCCGTCGGCTCATCCGCCAGCAAAACGCGCGGCGCGTTGGCCAGAGCGCGGCAGAACGCGACCCGTTGCTGTTCACCCCCGGATAGTGCCGCTGGTCGGTGATCGGCGCGTTGGGCCACTCCGACGCGGTCCAACAGGGACATTGCCCTGTCCTGCGCATCCCGCTCGGACACACCGTTGGCGAGTTGTGGCAGAGTGATGTTCTCGAGCGCTGTGAACTCGGGCAGCAGGTGGTGGAACTGGTAGACGAACCCGACATCCTGACGCCGCACAGCCGTGCGCGTACGGTCGCCTTTTCCTGCAAGATCCTGACCCGCAATCTCAACGTTACCGCTGTCCGGCGTGTCCAGCAGCCCGGCGATATGCAAAAGGGTCGACTTGCCCGCACCCGATGGCGCAACAAGCGCGACGGCCTCCCCTGCCTGCAACTCCAGATCAATCCCGCGCAAAACCTGCACCTCACCGGGGGTTCCCTTTAGGTAGGTTTTCGTCAGGCCGTTCAGCCGCAAGCTCACATCATTCATAGCGCAGCGCCTCAACCGGGTTCAGCCGCGCGGCGCGGCGGGCGGGGAAATAGGTGACAAAGAAAGACAGGCCCAGAGACAGGCCAATCGCCTTGAGAACGTCACTGACGTTTAGCTCGGCGGGCAACGCGTAGATCCCACGAATGGATGGATCCCAGACACCGCCGCCCATGGCGTAGTTCACAAACGAGAAAATCGGGTCGATGTAGAGCGCGAAGAGGCAGCCCAGTATCACGCCCATGACCGTGCCGATGATGCCCGTGAACGCGCCGCAGATGAAAAACACCCGCAGGACCGAGCCCTCGCTGAGACCGATAGTGCGCAGGATACCGATGTCCCGGCCCTTGTTTTTGACCAGCATAATCAGGCCGGAGACGATGTTCATCGCCGCAATGAGGACAAGGATCGACAGGATGATGAACATCACGTTGTCCTCGACCTCCAACGCGCGCAAGAACCCGCCCGAGGCGTCCTGCCACGTCCAGATTTGGCTGCGCTCGCCTGCGGCTTCAAGGATGGGGATCAGGATCGGATTGAGGTCTTCGGGGCGCTCGACCATGACCTCGATCTCGTCGGCGACGCCCTCACGATTGAAGAAACTCTGCGCCTGCGAGAACGGCATGTAAACCCGCGTGCGGTCGATATCGTAGCGCCCGGCCGAGAACACGTAGACAACGCGATAGGCGTTTACCCTTGGTGAGGTTCCAAAGGCCGTCTTGACTCCGTTGGGTGAAGTCAGTTTGACGGTGTCGCCAACCGTGGCGCCGATGCTGCGTGCTACGCCGGAGCCGATGGCGATGACGTCTTCGCCCGTCTGAAACGCGGACAGATCGCCAACCGCTTCCTCGCTTTCGGCAATACCCGGCAAGTCACGCAGATCGTCGGGGCGCATCCCGAACACCTGAACCCCACTGCTGCGGTCGCGGTTGGTGATCAGCACCTGCCCTTTGACCAAGGGGGCGACCCGTTCAACGCCGGGAACCTGCGCCAAACGCGCAGTACGCTCCTCAAAATCTGCAATGGTCCGGTCAACCCGTCCCTGCGCGTCGATCTCACCCGAGGAATAGACCGTCACATGTGCGTTAGCCCCCAGAATGGTGCCAACGAATTCAGCCCGGAACCCCGAGCGCACCGCTAGGGTCGCAATAAGGGCAAAAACAGCCAGCGTGATCCCGATCAGCGAGATCCAGGTCATTACGCTCACGCCACCCTCGGCCCGACGCGCGCGCAGGTAGCGCCAGGCGATCTTCCATTCAAAAGGGGCGAAAGGCGGGGGTGTTTTGGCCATGCCTGCTCCGGGTCATTTTCTGGTTTGGCGCGACCCTCTCGGCATTTCGCCCGAGGGTCAAGCCGCTTGTCCTTATGGGTCAGCTCGAAAGCGCGGAAGTTTGCTGCAGAACCTCTTCGGTCACCTGGCGATCGCATATGCCACGCGTTTCAAGGGCCGCATAGACTTGCCCGCGCAAATCCTCTGGCAAGTTTGCAACCGCCCTGTTGTGCAACCCGAGGGTCAGCGATCTGTCGTCCTGCAGCCGCGCGACCAGCTTGGCCAGCTCATCCGTGGAATAAGTCGGCCACATCCCAATATGCGCAGGGTCAGCGGGTTCGAACCACGGCGCATAGCCATCACGTGACTTCAGACAGAACGCGTTCATCAACATGAACTCCGATGGCCGCCGTTTAGACGCGAACAGCGCCTGAACCGAGCCGTAGCGTGTATTGATCTCATCAAGCAGCGAAAGGATCAGCGTCCGGCGTACCGGAAAGGGCGTTGAAAACGTCGTGGTACGCAGGTCGTCCGTCAGCGTTTGTTCAACACCCAAAGCTTCAAGGCTCTGGAGCAACCAATTGCGGTGATAATCGCTTTGAACTGGCATGAACTGAATACGTGCTGGTCCTTGGGGTGAGAAGAACTCGCCTTCTTCGAACGACCGCAGGAACAGGTTCTTGGTATCGAGAATGACGATGTTCTCGGCCTCTGCCATCCGCGCCGCGCCCAGTTTCAGTACCTGTTGCATGCGGTAGCCATTGTTGCCCCTCCATCCGCCTTTGCGGATCAGGGGAAGGCGATAGCGGTCTTCGATAAGGATACGATCTTTCAGCGGCCTCCTGGCAGTGTGCCCCTCGCCCAGCAACGCCTCTTCGCCCTTCAGAATCCGCACCTTAGGGCGCAGCGGGCCATAGTGCTGAAGGATCGGTTCGATCTTGGCCGCCAATCCAGCCTCATCTACATCGTTCAGAACGATATGGATCGAGGCCACCTGATCCGGCGCAACAAACCGGGCCATAGACATCGCCTGAAGCCTGAGCAGCGGATAGTCCTTGGAATAGACGATAGTGGCGAAACTCAGCACGAACCTGCGGCCTTTCTCTGGGGCGTGCCCTCGTCTATCAGCAAATCCGCCGAGGTCAAATTGCACTGCCTTCAGATCGAAACGAATCACTTGCCGGTCCTTTGGCAGGGTAAAAGTAGTCTTGCCCGCCAATTGGTTACACCAGAGGTTGTGACGACCTTCACAGACAGGCCGCTATTGTTTCAGCTATGAAGTCAATATCGGCATTGCGTGAGGCACTGAACTCAAAATGCCACAACAATTGAGCAATTTTATTTCGCTTTTTGCTTAATATCAGAAACTTTGTCACCCTGACTTTGGGGGAACACATTTGAAAGAGCGGGGGTCGCTCATGAATATTCAAAATACAAAACTTGGGACGGGCCCGATTTTGGCCCACAAACCTTCATCAGATTTGGATTGTGAGACTGCGGCACTGCTTCGTGCGGCGATCCGTCCGATCTTTGCAAGCGCAGTTAGCTGGAACAATTTGACCGAGGTCCTAAGGGACAAAGGCTATCGCCTTGCCTTTCGCAAGGGACGCCTGTGCGTAACCGACCGTGACACCGGCGCACGCGTCTGTGGAATACGATTTTTGGGTTTTGAGCTTCGGGAACTGGTACGCCGCATGGGGCGTCCGATCGTTGTGGCCCGCGGGAATGATGCAGACGGAGACATTCTGACTGCGCGTCCGATCGTACGGGCCTAGTAGCTGCGCCAGAATTGAACGGACCGGCGCAAGGTTTTTGCCAGACTGTGGCGCGCGGCGGTCTTGATCGGCTCGGGTGTGTCAGGTCGCCGTAACAGTTCCCAGATCAGACGGGCCGGCATGTGGCCACGTCGATAGAACCCGGCGAAATCATCCAGACTGAGGGCTTTCGCGGATTTGAATCCCGTGTAGTAGTTCATCCAGACCCGAGCGTAATCCTTGCCGGTCGCATCCTGATCACTGGTCGCGCCTCGATCCCAGAACAGTGAGATCGGATCATCCATACGCTCACCCTGATAGCCCGAACCGATCAGACGCAGCATCAGATCATAGTCGGCAGCAATACGGAACTGGCTATCGTGCCCGCCCAGCGCCTGAAACACATCACGACGAATGAAGACCGAGTTATGGCAGAACGGCATGCGCTGCAGGATGGCTTTCAGCGACATCCGCTTTTCCATCGTTTCGCCACCATCCTCATAACGGCGCAACGTTGAGCCATACAGGAAGTCAGGCTTGGTCGCCTCCAGCCGATCTGCGGCTTGGTTGAGAATATCATCCGAGGCCAGCGAGTCGTCTGAGTTCAGGAACAAAAGGTACTCGCCCTTTGCTGCATGCGCGCCCTTGTTCATCGCGTCATACAAACCGCCATCCGGTTCACTGATCACGGTCGTGCGCGGTATCCCTTCGGTCAACTCGTGCAACAGAGCGACGGTGCCGTCGGTTGAGGCGCCGTCTTGAATGATATGCTCGGCTCGCGCGCAATTCTGGCGCTGCATGCAATCCACAACGCCTTTGAAACTGTCCTGCCGCCCTTGGGACAGCAGGTTGTAGGTCGCAGTGATGACCGAGATGAGCGGATCAGGCGATCTGCTCATAAATCCCGGCAATTTTGGTGACGGCGGCTTCGGGGCTCAGTTCTTCGCTTTCGCCTGTGCGGCGACAGGTCAACTCGACCACACCGTTTTTCAGGCCACGCGGCCCGACGGTGATGCGCCATGGCAGACCGATCAGGTCCATGGTGGCGAACTTGCCCCCTGCCCTCTCATTGCGGTCGTCATAGAGCGGCTCAAGACCCAGAGCGGTCAGAGCGCCATAGAGCTTGTCACAGGCCGCATCCGCCTCTTCATCACCTTGTTTCAGATTGACGATGCCGCAATGGAACGGGGTTACGCCTTCGGGCCAGATGATGCCCTTGTCGTCATGGCTGGCCTCGATGATCGCACCGATCAGGCGGCTGACGCCGATACCATGGCTACCCATATGAACCGGGGTCGGCTTGCCATCGGGGCCTTGAACAGTCGCGCCCATGGCCTCGGAGTACTTGGTGCCGAAGTAGAAGATCTGCCCCACTTCGATCCCACGCGCCACGCGGCGGCGCTCTTCTGGGACCTGATTGAACAGAGCCTCATCATGGGTTTCGTCGGTGCGCGCGTATTTTGAGGTGAACTCCTCCAAAATCGCCTGACATTGCGCCCGGTCATCATAGTCGATCTGACGGTCGCCAAAGGTCAGGTCTGTGACGGCGCTGTCATAGAAGACCTCGGATTCACCGGTGTCGGCCAGCACCAAGAATTCATGCGTGTCATCGCCACCAATCGGGCCGGAATCGGCACGCATTGGAATGGCTTGCAGCCCCATCCGTTCGTAGGTGCGCAGGTAGCTGACCAGATGGCGGTTATAGGCGTGCAGCGCATCCTCTTTGGTCAGGTCGAAATTATAGCCGTCCTTCATGTAGAATTCACGCCCCCGCATCACACCGAAACGCGGGCGGATTTCATCGCGGAATTTCCACTGGATCTGGTAGAGGGTCAGCGGCAGGTCCTTGTAGCTGCTGACATGGCCGCGGAAGATGTCGGTCACCAGTTCCTCGGCCGTGGGCGTATACAGCATGTCGCGACCGTGACGGTCCTGCATCCGCAGCATCTCTTGGCCGTAGTCATCATAGCGACCGGATTCGCGCCACAGGTCCGCCGATTGCAGGATTGGCATCTGGATCGCGATATGGCCTGCCCGCGCCTGTTCCTCATGCACAATGTTTTCCAGCTTGCGCAGCACTTTGAAGCCCAGCGGCAACCAGGAATAGATCCCGGCCGCAGCCTGCTTGATCATCCCGGCGCGCAACATCAGCCGGTGGCTGACGATCTGGGCCTCGGAGGGGTTTTCCTTGAGAACGGGCAGAAAGTAACGGCTAAGGCGCATTGGGTGACCTTCAAAGGTGGATTTGAGCTTTTCAAGGTGATTATGCCAAACCCCCGCCGGGGGCAATCGGCCATTGGTGATTTTGCGACCTCAGGTCCGTCGCATTTTTTATTGACCCGCCAATCAGGAACCTAAAGTGTGACGGAAATGTAAAATCATGAGGCCCCGATGCAGACAATCTCGGAACCCGCCCGTCAAATCCCCGTTGTTCACCAAACGGATGTTCTGGTCGTAGGCTCTGGCCCCGCTGGTCTGGCCGCCGCCTTGGCTGCCGCACGCGCAGGGGCCGAAGTGTCGCTGGTCGATCGTTTCGGCTGTATGGGCGGCAATATCACCGCCGTGGGCGTGGAAGGATTCGCCTGGTACCGCCACGAACAAACGGTCGAGGCTGGGGGCCTCGGCATGGAGTTCGAGACCCGCGCCAAAGACATGGGCGCCGCCGTGCCGGAAAGCCAATCGCTCAGCTATGAGCTGGACAGCGAAGGATTCAAGCTGGTGGCCGACAAGCTGGTCGAAGAGGCAGGCGTGCACCCGATGCTGCACCGTCAGTTCGTCGCCCCGATCATGGAGGGCGACCGGATCACCGGCATCATCACCGAATCCAAAGCCGGGCGCGAGGCAATTCTGGCCAAGGTCGTAATAGACGCGACCGGAGACGCAGATGTCGCCCACCGCGCCGGTGCCCCCACACACAAAACCGCGCGCGAGGATATGATGGCCGCCTCGGTCATGTTCCATCTCGCTGGTGTCGACAAACGCGCCTTTATGGAAGGCGTCAAGGCCGACCCGCAGACCTATAAAGACTGGGGTGGCGGTGGCGAATGGAACATCGAAACCTCGGGCAAAGAGGACGACATGTTCTCTCCCTTCGTTCACAAACCTTTCCAGCAGGCGATTGATGAGGGGTTGATCCCGCCGCATCTAAACACGATCGCAGGCACCTGGGGCGCGATGCACGACACGGGTGAGCTGACCTATATGAACCTCATCCATCTGGCTGAAATCGACGGCACCGACCCTGACAGCCTCACAAAGGGTGAGATCGAAGGCCGGCGTCAATCCATGCTCGCCATTGAGGCGCTGCGTCGCTTCATGCCCGGATGCGAAAACGCGCGACTGCGGAATTTCGGGATGACCATCGGCATCCGCGACACCCGCAAGATCGACGCGGTCTACAACATGACCGAAAATGACGCGCGCCATCAGGGCCGGTTCGAGGATACGATTGGTATCTATCCCGAGTTCATCGACGGCTACGGCATCCTGATCCTGCCGACCACTGGCCGCTATATGCAGGTGCCATATCGGTCGATGCTGCCCAAAGGGATCAAGGGGCTTTTGGTTGCCGGACGTTCGCACGGCGCCGACAAGGTGGCTCATGCGGCCACGCGCAACATGGCGTGCTGCGCGGTCATGGGACAAGGGGCTGGCATCGCGGCGGCCTTGTCATTGAAAAGCAATCAGGAGCTGCACAGCATGAACCTCGCCCCTGTTCACGCTGAACTGGATCGGCAAGGCGTCAGGATTCACTGATGGACTACATTCCGACAATCGACCTCAGCCCTTTGCGCGACGCCGCGCATCCTGACCACGACCAAACCGTTCAACAGATCATGGAAGCCTGCACGGAGATAGGATTTCTATCGATCACCGGCACTGGCATTCCCCAAGCAATTGTTGATGAAGTGCGCGGCATGGCGCGCGCGATCTTTGCGGTCGAAGAGGCCTCTAAATGGCAACAAGCCATCACCCGCGAGAACTATCGCGGGTTCATCCCGATGGGGTTCTTCACGCCAAATGACGGCTCGGGCAAAGCCGACAAATACGAAGGCTACAAGCTGCATCACGAAGTCGACGCTGATGCTGCGATCCGTCAGGACTGCGGGCTGTACGGCCCAAACATCTGGCCAGTCGAAGTACCGGGGTCGCGCGATGTCATCCTGACCTACTGGTCGATGCTGGACGACGTGGCAGACCTTCTGCTCGCAGCGCTCGAAACCGGGCTGGACTTGCCGGAACGCCAATTGCGCGACGCGTTCCGCGATCCGATGACCAACATGACCCTGCTGCACTACCCTCCGCAGGCGCCGGATGAGGGGGGTTATGGCATCCATCCGCACAAGGACACAGATGCCCTGACCATCATCGCCCCCGACCCCGTCGGAGGGCTCGAGGTACAAACCCGCACCGGAGACTGGATCACACCCGATTGCCCGCCCGGTGGCTTCGTCGTCAATATCGGCGACATGCTGGAACTATGGTCGGGCGGTCGATTGAAATCCACGCCGCACCGCGTCGTCAACCGATCAGGGCGCGAGCGGTACTCGTTCCCCTATTTCGCCGTTCCGCGCCATGATGCTATTGTCGAGCCTCTGCTACCCGCCCTGCCCGGCTTTGACCGCCCCGCCGTGCATTGCGGCCATTGGTCCGCTGAAATCTGGCGCACCAACTGGCCGGACGAGACCGCGACAGGGGATACTCCGGAACTGGGCACGCTGACCGACTGATACGCAGAAACCGAGGCCCATGAACCGCTTGCATCGCCGCGCGTCATGGGCCAAGAACATGGCAACGCTGTGCAACAAAGGGATGCGCCATGGCTTTGCCGGTTAAGGATCAGCTGAGATACTGGGGCATCGCCACAGTTGTCTTTGTCGTGATCCTGTGGGCCTTGGGCGATGTGCTTTTGCCCTTCGTGATCGGCGGCGCAATCGCCTATTTCCTCGACCCCGTCGCCGATCGGCTGGAAAAGCTGGGGCTGTCGCGGATGGCTGCCACCGGGATCATCACCGTGGTCGGCGTCCTTGGATTTGTGCTTGCGATTCTGATGGTTGTGCCAGCTCTGGTCACACAGTTGATCGACCTGGTCGACATAGTGCCCAGCCTGTTCCAAGAGCTGCGCGCCTTCATCGAGAAGCAATTCCCGTCGATTCTAGACCGCGAATCCAGCTCGCACCAGTTCCTTGTCGGGCTGGGTGAAACGCTAAAATCCAAGACTGGGGATGTGCTGGAATCCGTTGTGGCCTCGCTTGGCTCGGCAATCAACGTGGTGGTGCTGCTTGTCATCGTGCCTGTCGTCTCGGTCTACCTGCTGCTGGATTGGGACCGCATGGTTGCCCGGATCGGAGAGCTGCTGCCCCGCGACCACGCCCCCACGATCAAACGTCTTGCCGGTGAGATCGACAACGTGCTGGCCTCATTCGTGCGTGGCATGGGCACGGTCTGTCTGATCCTTGGCACCTACTATGCGGTTGCCTTGATGCTGGTCGGGCTGCAATTCGGCCTGATCGTCGGATTCATTGCCGGGCTGGTGACCTTCATTCCCTATCTGGGCGCGTTGATTGGCGGCACGTTGGCTATCGGCCTGGCGTTGTTCCAGTTCTGGGGGGATTGGGCGCATATCGGGCTGGTCGCAGGCATTTTTGCATTGGGACAAGTGACCGAGGGCAACTTCCTGACGCCCAAGCTGGTCGGCGACTCGGTCGGCTTGCATCCGGTCTGGCTGTTGCTGGCCTTGTCGGTCTTTGGCGCACTTTTCGGCTTTGTAGGAATGCTGGTCGCCGTTCCGGTTGCCGCAGCGCTGGGTGTGCTAGCGCGGTTCGGCACGTCGGTTTATCTGGATAGCCGCCTTTATACCGGCCTCGAAAGCCAGGATCAGGACAACGCGTAAATGGCTCGACAATTAAGCTTCGATTTGCCCGCCAAAACCGCGCTGGGGCGAGAGGATTTCTTTGTCTCCCCGGCGAACGCGCTTGCGGTTGCGATGATTTCGGCCACCTCATGGCCCGGCAACAAACTGGTGCTGAGCGGTCCGGCAGGAGCAGGTAAGACCCACCTGGCCCATGTCTGGGCGGCTGAAACCGGCGGGCGCATAATCAAAGCCGAGGCACTTCGGTACGAGGACGTGCCTGATCTGGCGCGCAGCCCGATTGCGGTTGAAGACGTTCCGATGATCGCAGGTGATATCGAGCAGCAGAAAGTGCTGTTTCACCTGCACAATCTCGTTCTGGCCGAGGGCCACGCCCTGCTGATGACGGGTCGTCTGGCGCCGAAATTCTGGCAATTGCCGCTGGCGGATCTGCAAAGCCGGGTCGAGGGCGCGCATCACGTCGCGCTCGATCCACCGGACGATGCGCTGCTCTGCGCGGTGCTTGCAAAACTGTTTGTAGACCGGCAGCTGAACCCTGGCCCAGAGGTGATTGCCTATCTGGTCAAGCATATGGATCGCCGCTTTGAGACCGCCGCCGACGTGGTCGCACAGCTGGACGATTTTGCATTGTCCGAGAAACGGGATATCACGCGCGCATTGGCGATCCGCGTCTTGAAAATGGACCCGGACGAAGGCGAACCGAATGATTGACCCAAGCGCGCCAATTGCTCATTCTGACAGCGAAATTTCTGGGTAAGACATGGACCAGACAGTCGAAACCGACATTCCTGATTGGGGGCCTTTCGGAAGACCTCTGTTCGACGACCCCGGCACAAGGGCGCTGTCACGTGTGGGCGTGGTCGATGTCGGATCGAACTCGGTCCGAATGGTGGTCTTTGATGGCGCGGCGCGGTCACCAGCCTATTTCTACAACGAAAAGGTCATGTGCGAGCTAGGCGCGGGACTGTCCGAAACCGGCCACTTGAACCCACGCGGGCGTGAGAGGGCGATGGCAGCCCTGCAGCGCTTTCAGCGGATCGCGGAAGACCTCGGCCTGCCGGGGCTGCATGTCGTGGCCACCGCAGCCGTACGTGAGGCGAAAGACGGGCCCGAATTCTGTCAGGACGTGAAAGCAAAAACCGGGCTGCATGTGGCAGTGATCGACGGTCAGGAAGAGGCGCGCCTGTCGGCCCAGGGCGTTATGCTGGGCTGGCCCGGAGCGTTTGGCCTGATCTGCGACATAGGCGGCTCGTCCATGGAATTGGCCGAGATCGGAGGTGGCGATGTAGGCCGTCGCGTGACCTCGGCCCTTGGTCCGCTGAAGCTGCGCGATATCAAGGGGGGGCGACGGGCGCGCAAGGCCCATATAAAATCCACAATGGAAGAGCTGCACAGCCAGATGGGTCAGCAGCGCGACCGGCTGTTTTTGGTGGGCGGCAGTTGGCGTGCCTTTGCACGGCTGGACATGCTGCGGCGGGGCTATCCTCTAAACGTCCTGCACGAATACCGCATGACCACTAAACAAGTGCGCGAAACGATCAAGTTCATCGACGCGAACGATCATGACAAATTGCGCAGTCAGGCTGGGGTCTCAAGCTCTCGTATGGCGCTGATCCCTTATGCGATGGATGTGCTTGCGCGGCTGATCCGCACCTTCAAACCCAAGGATATCGCGATCTCAAGCTATGGTATCCGTGAAGGGCTGCTGTATGAGCAGATGTCGCAGGAACAGCGTGACCGCGATCCCCTCATTGAGGCCAGCCGTTTTTCAGAGGCGAAAGACGCCCGCCTGCCCGGTATGGGCCGCACGCTCTTTGATTTTGTGATGCCTTTGTTCAAATCTGCGCCTGCGACGCAGGTCCGTCTGATCAAGGCCGCCTGCCTTTTGCATGACGTCAGCTGGCGCGCGCATCCCGACTACCGCGCCGAAGTCTGTTTCGACTATGTCACCCGCGCCAATCTCGGGGGGCTGAAACACTCCGAACGCGTTTTCATCGGCCTTGCGCTGCAACATCGCTATCGCAACAAACGCGAAGGCAACCGTTTTGCGCCACTCTATGAGTTGCTGGATGAAAAGGGCCAAAAACAGGCCGAGATTCTGGGCAAGGCGATGCGGTTCGGGGCCATGTTGTGCATGGACAGCGACGCACATGTGGGCAAGCTGCGCTTCTATCCCAAAAAGCGTGAGCTTGATCTGGTGCTGCCCAAATCCGTGCAGCCCCTGTTCAACGAAGTCGCCGAGTCCCGCCTGAATTCACTGGCAAATGCCCTGAAATCCGAAGTGCGTGTGGTCATCAAGGGTTGAGCTGCCCCTAGATGTCTGTGGCTCCGTCCGGGTCCTCTGGCAAAACTTCGGGTTTGTCAGGCGCATCTTCGGTCTGTTTCTTGCGGATGATGATGTCGCCATTGGGCAGGAATTCGGGCATCTCGTAGACACTCCAATCCTTTACCTCGGCGGCAAGCTCTGCCAGCGCAGGTCCCATCTCCTGCATGAAGGATCGCATTGCGGGGCCAAATTGATCTGCAAGGCCAAGCAATTCATCCAAAGCCGGCTCCATCTCGCGGCGCAGGCCCTCGAAAAACAACTCGGCCCCCTGCTCCATCAGCGTTGGTGCATCTTCTTCCTCGGCCCCTGCAGGCAGCGCAAAAGCGGCTACCATCGCGCCGATCATCAGAATATGTTTCATATGTTGAATGTAAGCCTTTCCGCGCCCAGTTGAAAGGTCACAGCTCAAAATCCAACGTGACTGGGAAGTGATCTGATGCGGTCAAAAGGGCCTCTCGCAGGTCAGGTTTGGCCCAGCAGGCAGCATCTCGAAACGGATGCCAGATGCGCCAGACAGGTCGCCGAGACTGCAAATCCTCGCTGATCATGATGTAGTCCAGCAGCGCCTCAAGGAACGTGCCGTTCTCGGGCCGCGCAAACCGCGCGGTCGCGGGCACCGATCCGGGACGCGGCCCATACGCCGTAGCCGCATGGGGATCATAGAGACCCGCCTGCAACAGAATCTCGACCGAGGAGCGCCCGAACAGATGTTCGAACTCATCCAGACCGGGCCCGTCATTTAAGTCACCCAACAGGATCACTGGATCATCCTCAGCCAAGTGATGCGCGACCCGACGAGACAACCAGATTGCCTGTGCCAACTGCTTGCGGCGGTTGGCGATCGAGATACGGATCGCCTCATCCCGTGACCCCGCCCCATGCGGAGCCTTGGATTTCAGATGCGCGCCGATCAGGCGAAACTCAAACCCCGCTTTGGTCTGGACCGACAGCTCCATTGGCGGCTTGGAGAACTGTACCACGTCCTGTGTCGCATCCACGTCCAGATCTATTTGAAACTCCGCGTCAAAGCGCGGGGCGTCATCTGCCACCTTTGGGTCATGGCGAACCGATAGAACGTCTGGATCGTAGAGAAGCGCCAGTTCCTGATGCGTATCATTGGGAAATCCCATGATCGCCTGCGAGGTGCGGAGTTCAAAAACCTCGGCAAACGCCTGCAATGCGCGCACCGTGTTCTGCCGTTTGCCCGTATTCGGCGCTTCGACGACCAGAACCGCATCCGCGTCAATCGCGGTGAGGACTTTGGCGATGGCTTCGACCTGCTGGGCCTTGGTCACGTCATGCCGACCTGACCAGCTGTCGTCGACGATCAGTCTGTCGTTGCGATCAAACAGGTTGGCAAACCATTCGATATTGTAGGTCGCCAGACGCATCGCCTAAACCGTCGCGCCGTTGATCTCATCCCAGGCGCGGTTGATGTCGATCATCTTCTTCTCGGCCAGGCGGATCGCCTCTTCCGGCACACCACGCGACATCATCGCGTCGGGGTGGGTTTCCCGCACGAGCTTGCGCCAGACCTTCCTGATCTCAGCGATCGACATATCGCGCGAGACGCCCAGAACCACATAAGGATCGTTCGGCGCATCCGGCACAAACCGCGCACGCAGGGCCAGAAACTGAGCATCCGTCTGTCCGAAAATGCGGCTGACCTCTTCCAGAAACTGGTTCTCGTTCGGGTGATAGAACCCGTCGGCCATGGCGATATGGAACAGCCCCTCCATGAGATCGCACAGCGTGGTGCTGTCCTCCGAGAACATCCGCGCGATCTTGCGGGCATAGTCCTGATAGCCCGCCACATCGGTGCGGGCCATGTTGAAGACACGGGCCGCACCCTCTTCATCTTCGCGCGCAATCTGGAACACGTCGCGGAAGGCCGTCACCTCATCCCGTGTCACCTGTCCATCGGCCTTGGCCATCTTGGCCCCCAGCGCGATCACTGCAATTGTAAACGCGACCGAGCGTTCGGGCGGCGAGCGCAGCTTTTCGAAAACAGCGGTCAGGCTCTCACCTTGGGCAAGGGCGCTTAGCGCATCGGATATGCGGGTCCAGATCGACATGGGCGTACACTAGCGTCCCATTGCAGGACTGTCAGGTGCGATAGATCCTTCGGGCGAAAGAATTTTCTGCATCAGCACAAGGTCCAGATACTGACCCCATTTGTGCCCAACTTCAGGCATGTGCCCCACCTTTGAAAACCCCAGCGTTGAATGAAAGGCGATCGCCCCCGGATTGGCCGACGAGATCCCGGCGACCAGAACATGCACCCCTTCGCTGCGGGCCACTTGCTGCAACCGCTCCATAAGGGCGCGCCCAACGCCACGGCCCCGTGCATTGTCTGCCAGCTGAATCGAATGCTCACGGCACTTGGCATAGCCCGGCCCGGATCGGAACGGGGCATAGGTTGCGAAACCAAGGACCTGCCTCTGATCCTCAGCCACCAGAAACGCCGCTCCGCGCGCCTGGATATCTCTGGCAATCGACTCTGCGTTCCGTTCATCGGTAGTGAAGGTCACCAATGTGTCGCGAATAATCGCGTTGGTGATCAAAGCGATCTCTGCTGCATCCGCTGGCTGGGCCTGACGGACCCTCATCGCAAAATACGTACCCCATGAGGCGTTTCGATCTCGGCCTGCATGGACGCTGGTCCCGTGTCAAAAACGACCGGATCAAGCGGACCCAGCTGCTCTGCCAAGAGCAACGCATCCGGGTGGTAGACAACCAGACGTCTCAGGCGGCACCCATGGTCTTCCAACATACGCGCAGGGTGAAGATCCCCCTGCCACTGGATCAGCGCCGGAAACAAGTTGTCAAAGGGCAAACGCCCGTTTGGCGGAACCGCCATCCGCCACCGCAAAGCCCCCCGGGCCAAATCAATCGGCGACCCCACACCATCGGGAAACACGGACAGGGAGGCCTCGATATCGGGTACGCGGCAAATCCAGTTGGTCAGACGTGGCGCACCCTCGAACCGGTCCAGATCGAACCACCGCGTCCTGTCGGGCCGAGGCGCATCTGGGTCGGTGGCAATCGCCTCCAGATACAACCCGTCCTTCAGGCCAAGCAACCGATTATGCGTGCCAAATGCCTCATGCTTGCCACCGGCCTGAAGTCTGACACCCAGCGCATCTTCTACATGCGCCGTGGCCTCTTCCAACGTGGCACCCGCCACCGCAATATGATCCAACTCCATTGCGCCCTCCACGATGACACCCTACGCACAGAACAAAATGGCGCAAGCCAAACCCGCGCCCTTCTTCTGTTTGAAAATACCTTCGGGGGTGAATTTGCCGTCAGGCAAAGAGGGGGCAGACAGCCCCCTGCCCCGTCTCAGCCCCGCGCGTCGCGGATCAGGCGCAAGATGTCCTGCGCAGCGTCGGGTATATTCGTCCCCGGCCCAAAGATCGCCTTGACCCCGTTGTCATAAAGGAACTGATAGTCCTGCTGCGGGATCACCCCACCGCAAATTACGATGATGTCCTCAGCCCCGGCTTTCTTGAGCTCCTCAACAAGCTGCGGTGCCAGCGTCTTGTGGCCTGCCGCCTGAGACGAGATACCCACCACATGCACGTCATTGTCCACGGCGTCCTGCGCGGCCTCGGCTGGGGTTTGGAACAGAGGGCCAACGTCCACGTCAAACCCGATATCAGCAAAGGCGGTTGCGATCACCTTGGCGCCCCGGTCGTGACCGTCCTGTCCCATCTTGACCACCAACAGACGGGGGCGACGCCCCTCGACCTCGGCAAAGTCTTCGATGGATTTCTGGATTGCGGCAAAGCCCTCGTCACCCTCGTACGCAGCGCCATAAACGCCCGCCAGGGTCTTCACCTCGGCGCGGTGGCGGCCGAACTCTTTCTCCATTGCCATACTGATCTCTCCTACCGATGCGCGGGCGCGGGCGGCCTCGACCGCAGCAGCCAGCAGGTTTCCGCCTTCTTGTGCGGCCTTGGTCAGCGCGTCCAACGCGGCCTGACAAGCGGCCTCGTCGCGGGTGGCGCGGATCTCTTCCAGCCGCGCGACCTGAGATTCGCGCACGGCCACGTTGTCGACGTCCAGAATGTCGATCGGGTCTTCCTGTTCTTTGCGGTATTTGTTGACGCCGACGATCACCTCATCTCCCCGGTCGATCATCGCCTGACGACGCGCGGCGCTTTCCTCGATCCGTAGCTTGGGCATGCCCGAGGCGACGGCTTTGGTCATACCGCCCATTTCCTCGACCTCTTCCATCAGGGCCCAGGCTTTCTCGATCAGATCATTGGTCAGGCTTTCCACGTAGTAAGAGCCCGCCAGCGGATCGACCACATCAGTCACGCCGGTCTCTTCCTGCAAGACCAGCTGCGTGTTCCGCGCAATGCGGGCCGAGAAATCTGTGGGCAGGGCAATCGCCTCGTCCAAAGCGTTGGTGTGCAGCGACTGGGTACCGCCCAGAACGGCGCTCATCGCCTCATATGCGGTGCGGATCACATTGTTATAAGGGTCCTGCTCCTGCAGCGAGACACCTGAGGTCTGGCAGTGTGTTCGCAGCATCTTGGAGCGTTCGGACTTCGCCCCGAATTCAGTCATCACGCGATGCCACAGGGTCCGCGCGGCGCGCAGTTTCGCAATCTCCATGAAGAAATTCATGCCGATAGCAAAGAAGAACGACAAACGGCCTGCGAATTTATCGACATCCATGCCCGCATCCAGCGCAGCCCGCACATATTCGCGCCCATCTGCGATCGTATAGGCCAGCTCCTGCACAAGGTTCGCGCCAGCCTCTTGCATGTGATAGCCCGAGATCGAGATCGAGTTGAACTTGGGCATCTCGTTCGAGGTGTACTCGATAATGTCCGAGATGATCTTCATCGACGGCTCAGGCGGGTAGATGTAGGTGTTACGCACCATAAACTCTTTCAGAATGTCATTCTGAATGGTGCCGGACAGGACCGATTTGCCGTGCCCCTGCTCTTCGCCCGCAACGATGAAGCTTGCCAAAACCGGGATGACCGCGCCGTTCATGGTCATCGAAACCGAGACCTTGTCAAGCGGGATGCCGTCGAACAGGATTTTCATATCCTCAACGCTGTCAATCGCAACACCGGCCTTACCGACATCGCCGACAACGCGCGGATGATCGCTGTCATAGCCGCGGTGCGTTGCCAGATCGAAGGCGACCGAGACACCCTGCTGACCTGCAGCCAGATTGCGCCGGTAGAAGGCGTTTGATTCCTCGGCGGTCGAGAACCCCGCATATTGGCGAATGGTCCAAGGGCGCCCGGCATACATCGTCGCCTTCACACCGCGCGTGAACGGGCCAAACCCTGGCAGAGTGCCCATATGCGGCAAATCGTCGGTGTCGTCCTGCGTGTAAAGCGGTTTGACGCTGATGCCTTCCAGCGTTTCCTTGGTCAGATCGTCCAGTGGCCGTCCGCGCAATTCTTTCTCGGCCAGCGCGCGCCAGTCGTTCTTGTCGGTCATCGAGGTGTCCTCTCGTCAGTTCGGCCTGCAGCAGCCTGCAATCCGTGCGTATCGTGGTTCAGCAGATGCCGGGCATGGCCCACGCGCGACAAATTAAGCGTCTTATGCAATTCGCCGGTCGCATTCGCGGGCGCAGAGGCTATATTCAACGGGACAGGAGGCCCCATGAACAAAACGCTTGCCCTTGTTTTCTCGGCACTTATCCCGCTGGCTGCCTTGGCCGCCGACGGAACAACACCTGCTGATGATGAATATGTTCGCCCTGTCGGCGACAGTGAGTTGAGCGATTTCATGTGGACCCACCGGCCCATTGTCGTCTTCGCCGATACTCCCGCCGATCCCCGGTTCCAGCAGCAGATCGACATGTTGCTGGACGGCGAGGACGCAATGCGGGATCGGGATGTCGTCGTGTTAACAGATACCGATCCGTCCGCACGATCCGCGATCCGGTCCAAGCTGCGCCCGCGTGGGTTCCAGATGGTTTTTGTCGACAAGGACGGCGTGGTCAAACTGCGCAAACCGTCCCCGTGGAGCGTGCGCGAGATCGGCCGCTCGATCGACAAAACCCCCTTGCGCGAACGCGAAATCCGCGAACGGCGCGAGGGCGGCTGAACGCTTTTGCCACGCCTCAAGCCACCGGCGCAGAACGCCGGCGAGACCTGAGGATATGCCAAAAGCGCGGTCATGATCATTCGAACTCGATGATTACTTCGTCTACGGCGAGGCTATCGCCCGGGCCTGCGTTGATCTTGGCAACGGTGCCCTTCTTCTCGGCGCGCAGGATGTTTTCCATCTTCATCGCCTCGATGGTGCACAGCGCCTGACCTTCCTGGACCTCCTGACCGACTTCCACGTCGATCTTCACGACCAGACCCGGCATCGGGCAGAGCAGCATTTTCGACGTATCCGGTGGCAGTTTCTCTGGCATCAGCTTGGCTAGCTCGGCCTGACGCGGACGGCGCACATGGACCTTCAAATCCGCACCCCGGTTGCGAATGCGGAACCCACCCGAGACCTTGCCGACTTTCAGAACCAGAGGGCTTCCATCCACATCCAGCACTGCTAGCTGATCGCCCGGTGTCCAGTCAGATGCGACGCGGACGGTCGAGCCGTCCTCGAACTTGACGGTCGCGCCTTCCTTGTCGGCGTTTACCTGAACGGCCAGCTCGTGGCCCTCCAGCGAAACGACCCAGCGCTTGCCGACCTTGCGTTCGTGGTTGTCCATCCGACCCGAAACACGAGTACGGCGAATCTCAGCAACCCGGTGCATTGCCGCGCAAGAGGCCGCGATCCGACGCAGGTCGTCTTCGGGCAGCGTCACGCCTTCGAACCCGTCCGGGTATTCCTCGGCGATAAAGGCGGTGGTCATGTCACCGCTGACGAATTTCGGGTGATCCATCACCGCCGACAGGAACGGCAGGTTGTGGCCAATCCCTTCAACCTCGAAACTGTCCAGCGCCACGCGCATTGCTTCAATCGCGGCTTCGCGGGTCGGGGCCCATGTGCAAAGTTTGGCGATCATCGGGTCGTAATACATGCTGATCTCGCCGCCCTCATAGACGCCGGTATCGTTGCGCACGGCAGCCTCACCCTCGGGCGCGTCGCCTTGCCATTTGCCATTGACCAGCATCGGACCGGCAGCGGTTTCCTGCGGCGGGCGATAGCGGGTCAGACGGCCGATCGAGGGCAGGAAGTTGCGATAGGGATCTTCTGCATACAGACGGTTCTCAATCGCCCAACCCGTCAGCGTTACGTCATCCTGCGTGATGGTCAGCTTTTCGCCATTCGCCACGCGGATCATCTGTTCCACCAGATCGACACCGGTGATCAGTTCGGTCACCGGGTGTTCCACCTGAAGACGGGTGTTCATCTCTAGAAAGTAGAAGTTCTTTTCGCCATCGACGATGAATTCCACCGTACCCGCGCTGGAATAGCCCACGGCCTTGGCCAGTGCGACGGCTTGTTCGCCCATGGCTTTGCGGGTCTCGGGATCCAGGAAGGGCGACGGAGCCTCTTCTACGACTTTCTGGTTCCGGCGCTGGATCGAGCATTCGCGTTCGCCCAGATAGATTCCGTTGCCATGGCTGTCACACAGAACCTGAATTTCGATGTGGCGCGGTTGGGTCACAAATTTCTCGATAAAGATCCGGTCGTCACCGAACGAGTTCGCGGCCTCGTTCTTGGACGATTGGAACCCCTCGCGGGCCTCTTCGTCATTCCAAGCGATCCGCATGCCCTTGCCACCGCCGCCGGCGCTGGCTTTGATCATGACGGGGTAACCGATGTCGTTCGAGATCTTGACCGCCTCATCGGCGTCTTCGATCAGGCCCATATAGCCGGGTACGGTGGAAACACCGGCCTCCTGCGCGATCTTTTTCGAGGTGATCTTGTCACCCATGCTTTCAATCGCACCAACCGGGGGGCCGACGAATGCCACGCCTTCGGCGTCGAGCGCCTCGGCGAATTTGGCGTTCTCCGACAAGAAGCCATAGCCGGGATGGACAGCCTGAGCACCGCTCTGGCGGATGGCATCCATGACCTTATCGATTACGATATAGGACTGGTTGGCAGGCGGCGGACCGATATGGACAGCCTCATCCGCCATCGACACGTGCAGAGCGTTCTTGTCCGCGTCCGAATAGATGGCGACGGTGCCGATACCCATTTTGCGGGCGGTCTTGATAACCCGGCAGGCGATCTCGCCCCGGTTGGCGATCAGGATCTTATTGAACATGGAACGTCCTTTGGCTTGGTGTTCTGGAAACGCAAAAAGCCGCCGCAGGGAGGACATCCCCACGTCGGCGCAATGCGTGACGACGGACAGGGCGGCTTGCGCCCCGAAAATTCGCGTTAGTTACAGGTGTTCTGCGTCTTGCAGTACAGCACGTTGCCTGCGGCCCCGACGGCCGCGCCGAACAACGGATCGGCACTGAGAACGGCTGCCCCGACAGCGCCCGCGCCACCGCCCAGGATGGCCTGTTCGCCGAGAGTATCGCCGCAGGCCGTGATGCCCGCACAGGTTGCCAGTGCAAGGAACACTTTTGAGATACGCATGATGTCTGCCTCGTAGTTTTTTGTATTGCTCTTAGAGGCAGTTGCCGGAACTCAGCACCGTTATTCAATAACAACGGGGTAAAATCCGCATTTTGCGCAGGTTTATGCCCATTCAGGCCAGTTTTTTGTGCAAAGAAAAACGCGGACAGGACGATGTGGGGAACACAAGCCTGCCCGCGCAAGGAAGGGGTACGGAATAGTAGGTGCATGTGCGACGCAGGCAAAGTAGTGTCGCACGGCTGGATCAAGATGCACTGCACAATCCTGTCTGCAAACAAGTTATTGTTTCCACCTAAGATTCCGGCCAGAATCTGCCCAACAGGCGAAACTCCGCGCAAATTCATGCCGACAAGAGTTGTGCGATTTTGCTGCGTCGACCCCGCCCAAACCGTCACAGTTTCGTTACACTTCCCTGCCGCTGGCCTGATTTCTGCGCCTGCAACATCACGGGCATTCACACCCGTTCGCGGATTATTTTTGCGCATATGCTGTGGGTTAACCGATCTGTTCACCCTGCCGTGAATCACGACCTTATTTTCAACACAAATACTTGAGCAAAAACGCGTTTTCCGTCCCTTTTTCGTGATTTCCCTGATCGCTGGACGCGTGGAACTTTGGCCATGCACACTCGCAAACAAGGAAACACCCACATGTTTACAAAGAGAAAAAAGGCAATCCTGCTTGCTGCCACTGCGTTTAGTGTGACCAGCACGCTTGCCTTTGCTCAGGACGCTCAAACCCAAGCCGAGCTTGACACTCTCCGCGCTCGGGTCGAAGCGCTCGAGGCCTCCAGCGCCGGTCCCGCCAATGGCGATTTCCGCCTTGGGAACACCAGCCTGGACCTTTACGGCTACATCAAGGCCGACTTCTTTTATGACTTCGACTTCGACCAGGGCGACACCGCATTCGTGAACGTCATCGGCGAGCCTTCGACCGCAACCAGCGGCACCTTCGGTAGCACCGTACGCCAGTCGCGCATCGGCCTGCGCACCAGCACGCCCAGCGCGCTGGGTGATATTGGCGGTCAGTTGGAGCTGGACCTGTTCGCGTCCAACGGCACGGCCGAACTGCGCCTGCGTCACGCTAACATTACCATTGGTGACAATTGGCTGATCGGTCAGTACTGGACCAACTTCCAGCCGCTGGACACCTACCCCACGTCGGTTGAATTCAACGGCCCCGTCGGCATCGCCTTCGCCCGTCAGCCGCAAATCCGCTATACCAACAGCTTCGGCACGAACACTGAGTTCAGCGTTTCGCTCGAGGAAAACGTCAGCGGCTCGAACTCGAACGACCCGGTTTTGACCGCGGCGGCTGAATACAATGACGGTACTTACGTCGCGCGTATCTCGGGCCTCTACGGTAAAGCCGAAACCAGCGATGGTGCCACCGAAGTGGACCAGTGGGGCGTGACCCTGTCGGGATCGGTTCGCCCGTGGGAAGGCGGTCTGTTCCAGGTCAACTACGTGACTGGCCAAGCGATCGGCCCCTACCTGATCGGCCTTGGCAACGCCATCGTCAACGGCCAGGCCAACGACGTCGACGGCTACACGATCGAGCTCCGTCAGGATCTGGGTGCGAAATGGAACGTCGGCATCGCCTATGGTCGGGAAGACTATGATCTGGCGACCAACAGCTTTTCGGATGGCAGCGGATCCCTCAACTTCACCGAGTTGGAGACAATCCACGTCAACGCCTTCTATCAGGCGACCGACAGCCTGACGCTGAGCGCCGAGTACATCTATGGTGAGCGCAACGACGCAACAACCGGTGACACCTTCGACGGTAGCCGCGTTCAGGTCGCCGCGCAGCTGAACTTCTGACGCCACATACCCGCCCTGCCCGTCTTCGGGCAGGGTTTTACCCATGCGGGCAAGGATATGAGGCACAGGGTGGATCACCGCTCAGCCCACTCCGAAAACTTCGGGAAAAGACGCACGTGCCGCGTCCAGATCAATGACCAACAACGCATCATAGCTAGCCGGGTCGAAGGGATCTTCGGCTGGCACGACCTCACGCTCAAACAGCCAGCTCAGCCGCCCTGCATCCAGATTGCCGCGTTCAAAGGGCTGATCCCCGAAGTTCTGCCAAAGCGCCTCCATAAAGGCGGCATCTGCGCGACGGTCCGCAGGTTTGCGGTCGCGGAACCGCTCACGCCGGGTGATCGGCGTCACGCCCTTAGGGTTGGCACGGCGGATAGTGAATTGAAAATCCGTCCCCGGCAGACGGCCCGGAAAACCCCGATGCTTCAACATCCTAGCACCTCGTTGACCGCTGTCATCGGGAATAAGAATTCGCACCCGAAAGGGGAAAAAGTCATAGCGCGCACCTCCAAAGCCGCATCCGTTGTCTGAGATGCTCTGCTTTCATGACGACAGATCATGGTCAGAGCCCCTCCCAGATACACCGGGACTGCTCCAGCCGGTAGGCTTCGAAAAACTGAGTTGCATCGGGGGCGGCATCGCCGAATTGGATCGGGCGGTCGGACAGGGAAATCACTACCAAGGCCGGGTCCAAATCATGCTGGGCGACATAGGCAACCGCCAGCGTCTGGCACAGATGCTCCATATCGTTCGACGCTACGTCATAGCCGATCCGCCCAACCGTCGCGCCAATCTTCGGGGCGATGAACCGGAACCGCACCCACAGTTCACCGGGGTTGTTGTCCAACAGAACGTCGCTCAGATGCACGGGTTGGCCAGAGGGCACGGGCAGAGAAGTTTCGGCCACTGAAATGCTTGGCAAAGACAGAATGCTGAACATCAGACCCAAGGCGCGACCCCGGACCCGCCAATGGCAGGCTCCTCCTTCCGGGATCGCGCGCGCAGTGCTATGTGCCCGCGCGGTTCTATGTCTGATGGATCGGATCATTCGACGATTTTTCGTTCGTTGTCAATTCTGCCTTGATTTCGGGCAAATTGCGGAGGAGTACCGCAATTTTCGGCGGATTTGGGTGGGTCGCCCCACCCCGCACGCTCAGAGAGGGATGTTGTCGTGCTTTTTCCACGGGTTTTTCAACTGCTTGCCGCGCAAGCTGGCAAAAGCCCGCGAGACACGACGGCGCGTTGATTGCGGCATGATCACCTCGTCCACAAAGCCGCGTTCAGCCGCCACAAATGGGTTGGCGAAACGGTCTTCGTAGTCGGAGACATGCTGCGCGGTCTTTTCAGCGTCGCCGAGGTCAGCGCGGTGGATGATCTCGGTCGCGCCTTTCGCACCCATCACCGCGATCTCGGCCGTGGGCCACGCATAGTTGAAATCGCCACGGAGATGCTTTGAGGCCATCACAACATAAGCACCACCGTAAGCCTTACGGGTAATCACGGTCACTTTCGGCACGGTCGCTTCACCGTACGCATAAAGCAGCTTGGCACCATGCTTGATCACGCCGCTATATTCCTGCTGCGTTCCGGGCAAGAAGCCGGGCACGTCCACCAGCGTCAGAATCGGGATCTCGAAACAGTCACAGAAGCGCACGAACCGCGCCGCCTTGCGTGAGCTGTCGATATCCAGACATCCGGCCAGAACCATGGGCTGGTTCGCCACAACACCCACAGTCTGCCCTTCCAGACGGATGAAGCCAGTGACGATGTTCTTGGCGAAGTCTTCCTGAATCTCGTAAAAATCGCCTTCATCCGCGATCTTCGTGATCAGTTCCTTCATGTCGTACGGTGTGTTCGGATTGTCCGGAACCAGTGTATCCAAAGAGGTTTCGACACGGTTGGGATCGTCAAAGAAAGGTCGAACCGGAGGTTTTTCCTGGTTGTTGAGCGGCAGAAAGTCGACCAGTCGGCGCACCTCGGCCAAAGCTTCGACATCGTTTTCAAACGCCCCATCCGCGACCGAGGACTTCTTGGTATGCGTAGAAGCTCCACCCAGTTCCTCAGCTGTGACGACCTCATTCGTGACGGTCTTCACCACGTCTGGGCCGGTGACGAACATGTAGGACGAGTCGTTCACCATGAAGATAAAGTCCGTCATCGCCGGGCTGTATACCGCGCCACCCGCACAGGGGCCCATGATCACGCTGATCTGAGGTACCACGCCGGACGCGGTGATGTTGCGCTGGAACACTTCGGCATAACCCGCGAGCGAGGCAACGCCTTCCTGGATTCGCGCACCACCCGAGTCGTTGATCCCGATGATCGGCGCGCCGTTCTGCACGGCCATATCCATGATCTTACAGATCTTCTGCGCATGCGTTTCCGACAGCGAACCACCAAACACGGTGAAATCCTGGCTGAACACGTAGACCATACGGCCATTGATCGTGCCCCATCCTGTGACCACACCATCCCCGGCAGGCTTTTGTTTTTCCATCCCGAATTCGGTGCAACGATGGCTGACGAACATGTCGAATTCTTCAAAACTGCCTTCGTCCAGCAGCAGCTCGATCCGCTCGCGCGCGGTCAGCTTGCCCCGCCCATGCTGCGCGTCGATCCGTTTTTGCCCACCACCCAGACGGGCCGCGTTGCGGCGTTCTTCAAGCTCGGAAAGGATGTCTTTCATGGCGATAGTCCCCTGTGAAATCTGACCGGACCCTACAGCGGGCGACCCTTCAGCCAAAGATATTTTCGGCAAATTTGCAAAGTTTTGAAAATCGTATTTGCTCAAACTGTAAATTTGCGAATTTCAACCAGTTGCATCAAGCGTCTGGCCTTTGCCTACTCAACAGCTATACAAGCGAACCATGCAGTTCAGAACGTCGTCGGCTTTTCGCACACCACCCACAATCGGCACTTTGGTTCTTCTCTCGGGACTGTCGGCGCTGAGCATGAATCTATTCCTGCCAAGCCTGCCGAACATGGCCCTGCATTTCGACACGCATTACAAGGTCATGCAACTGTCGATTGCCCTTTACCTGCTGGTAAACGCGGTCCTGCAGATCATCATCGGACCAATTGCAGACAAAGCGGGACGGCGCCCGGTTTTGCTTTGGGGACTCGCACTCTTTCTGCTGGCGACACTTGGCTGCATCTACGCACCAACAGCCGAGGTGTTCCTACTTTTCCGCATGTGTCAGGCGGTCGTGGTGGTCGGGATGGTCCTCAGCCGGGCCGCGGTGCGGGACATGTATGATCAGGATCAGGCGGCCTCGATGATCGGCTATGTCACCATGGGAATGGCCGTAGTCCCGATGATTGGCCCGGCCATAGGCGGGTTTCTGGAAGAGAGCTTTGGCTGGAAAGCCAATTTCTGGCTGCCTTTCGCTTTGGGCGCCTTGACCCTTGCCTTGACTTATCTCGATTTCGGGGAAACCTCAGCCAAAAGCGGCAAAACTCTTTTGCAGCAATTTCGCGAATACCCTGAGCTGCTGATGTCTCCCCGGTTCTGGGGCTATTCGCTGTCCTCTGCCTGCTCATCAGGCGCGTTCTTTGCCTATCTGGGCGGTGCGCCCTTTATCGGAACCGAAGTCTTTGGCATGAGCGCGGCCGAAGTCGGGATCTATTTCGGCGCACCTGCTTTGGGCTATTTTCTGGGGAACTTCTTCAGCGGGCGCTATTCGGTCAGGTTCGGCATCAACCGCATGGTGCTTTGGGGAACCTGGTTGAACGCCGCAGGCGTCGCCCTTTCTGCCGCATTGTTCCTGACAGGCTTCGGAACAGCGCTCAGCTTTTTCGGCTTCATGACGTTCGTCGGATTGGGCAATGGCATGACGATCCCAAACGCAACATCCGGCGCCCTGTCCGTAAGGCCACATCTGGCCGCCACCGCCTCGGGCCTCAGCGGCGCAATCATGCTGGGCGGAGGGGCAGGCCTGAGCGCACTGGCAGGGGCGCTACTGACCGTTGAAACAGGCGCAATGCCCTTGCTCTGGCTCATGCTGGTCACGGCGATCCTCGCCATCGCGGCCATTTCCTCGGTCATTTGGCGCGAACGACAATTGGGCCTCTAAGCCGCCTTGCCCCCGAGGGTTTGCAAAGTTAACGTGCCAAAATAGAAAATTTGCAAAGGCACGCCGATGGCCACCCAAAAACTCTATGCCGGCGCCAAATTGCGCGAAATGCGCACGCGCCTGACGCTGACCCAAAAGGAATTTGCCACAAAACTGGGTGTTTCCCTGCCCTACCTGAACCAGATGGAGAACAACAACCGGCCGATCTCGACCACGGTTGTTCTGGCTTTGGCGCAGGAATTCGGCATGGACGTGACCGAACTGAGTACGGGCGATAGCGAACGGCTGGTCTCGGATATGCGTGAAGCGCTAGCCGATCCGGTCTTTGCCGACGACATCCCCCCTTTGTCTGATCTGCGCCTGACCGCCTCAAACGCCCCAGCCCTTGCCCGTGCCTTTATCAAGCTGCACCGAAGCTATCGCCAAACCCACGAACGCCTCGCCTCACTAGACGAAGCGCTAGGCCGCGAAGACTCCCGCACCCAAGCCAGCCCATGGGAGGAAGTTCGCGACTTCTTCCACTATTGCGACAACTACATCGACGCGGTTGACCGCGCCGCCGAACTGTTTGCCAAACGCGCCGACGGCCCGGGCGGCATCCGTCAGGCCGCCCTTCAAAGTTTGGAAGAGCGCGGCATTCAAGTGATCTTCTCAGACATCAACCCGTTGCGCAGCTACGACAAGGAAAGCAGAACCCTGCGCCTGTCCTCACGCGCTGCACCGCAAACACAGGTCTTCCAACTGTTGCTTCAGGTTGCCCTGATCAGTCAGGACAAGCTGTTAGAAGCGACGCTCGATTTCGCCAAATTCCAGAGTGAAGAGGCCCGCGCAATCGCCAAAATCGGTCTTGCCAACTACTTCGCCGGCGCGTCCCTGATGCCCTACAGCGCGTTTCTGGCCGCCGCCCAAGAAGACCGTCATGACCTGGAGATGCTGAGCAACCGGTTTGGCGCTTCTATCGAGCAGGTCGCGCACCGCTTGTCCACGTTGCAGCGCCCCGGCGCAAAAGGCATCCCGTTCTTCTTCGTCCGCGTGGATCAAGCCGGAACGATCACCAAACGCCACTCGGCCACGCGGCTGCAATTTGCCCGCTTTGGCGGTGCCTGCCCGTTGTGGAACGTCCACCGCGCCTTTGAAACACCGGGGCATTTCCTGCGGCAACTGGCAGAAACGCCCGATGGTGTCCGCTACATTTCGCTGGCGAGGGATGTTTCAAAGCCCGGCGGCTCATTCGGTGCGCCGGTACGCCGCTATGCCATCGCACTGGGCTGCGAAACCCGCCATGCCGAAGCCTTGGTCTATGCAGACAATCTGGATATCAACAACGCCAGCGCCTATGAACCGATCGGCATTTCCTGCCGCATCTGCGAGCGCGCCAACTGTCACCAACGCTCGGTTCCGCCACTGGAACGGCGCTTGGCTATCGACACTCATACCCGAGGCACATTGCCATACGAGGTCACTTGATCTTCATCTGGCCAAAAATATCCCGGGGGTGCGGGGGCAGAGCCCCCGCTGTTGGCATTAAGCCTTGGACACGATCGCCCAGATCTCATCCTTGAGCGCGGCGCGTTTCTTTCGCATCTCGCCCTCGGCCAGTTCTTCCACCGGCTCGATATTGGTTTCGGCGCGATGAACGCGGCGGTTGATTTCGTGATACTCATCAGCCAGCCGCGCAAAATGAGCGTCCGTCTGCTTGAGCTGGCTCATCACCTCAACTTTGTCCGGAAACTCTTCTGCCAGTTCATGCGGGGTGTGGGACATTTCTGTTCGCTCCTGAATAAATGTCGTTGCGATTCAGGTTTATCGAATGTCGCCCCACCCCACTTTGACGCGGATCAAATCAGCGCTGCGCTACCTCCCATTGCGGGTGAATCCACGGGCGGTCATTGGCCTTCGGAAGCGCATCCTTGCCCAGCAGGTGGTCCGACATTTTCTCACCAACCATGATCGACGGCGCGTTGAGGTTGCCATTGGTGATCTGGGGGAAGATCGAGCTGTCAGCCACGCGCAAACCATCCACGCCGATGACACGACCTTCAGGGTCGACCACGGCGTTCTTGTCATCCGCGCGCCCCATCCGGCAGGTACCACAGGGGTGATAGGCGCTTTCGGCATGCTCTGCGATGAAGGCATTCAGTTCCTCATCCGTCTGCACCGAGGCGCCGGGCTGGATCTCCTTGCCCGCATAGGGTTTGAAGGCGTCCTGACCAAAGATCTCACGGGTGAGGCGGATACATTTGCGGAAGTCTTCCCAATCTTTTTCGTGGCTCATGTAGTTGAACCGGATCACCGGCGCGTCTTCAGCCTTGTTCGACCGCAAAGTCACAGCCCCACGCGACGGAGACCGCATCGGCCCCACATGCGCCTGGAACCCATGCCCTTCAGCCGCGGCCTGACCGTCATAGCGCACTGCAATCGGCAGGAAGTGGTACTGGATGTCGGGGTATTCCACGCCCGGGTTCGACCGGATGAACGCCGCGCTCTCGAACTGGTTCGAGGCCCCAAGACCAGTTTTGGTGAACAGCCACTGCGCGCCAATCAGCCCTTTGCTGAACAGGTTCCAGTGCTTATACAGCGTGATCGGCTGCAGCGAGGCTTGCTGGATATACAGCTCTAGATGGTCCTGCAGGTTTGCGCCCACGCCCGGACGATCAGCAACAACGTCGATACTATGCTCCGCCAGATGCGACGCCGACCCGATACCCGATAGCATCAGCAGTTTGGGCGAGTTGATCGATGAGGCCGCCAGAACAACCTCACGCCGGGCACGAATGACCTCTTTCTTGCCGCCACGCACCAGCTCGACGCCGACTGCGCGACCCTCTTCCATTACAACGCGCGATGCCAAACCCTTGACGAGGTCGCAGTTGGGACGTTTCAGAGCAGGTCGCAGATAAGCATTTGCCGCCGACCAGCGCCGTCCTTTCCAGACGGTCTGTTCCATCGGGCCGAAGCCTTCCTGCTTTTCGCCGTTATAGTCGCCCGTGACTTCATAGCCCGCTTGCTGACCGGCATCGACGAAGGCTTGGAACAACGGGTTTTTGCGCGGACCGCGTGACACATGCAGCGGACCATCCTTGCCGCGCCATTCAGGGTCACCGCCATGGCCACCATCATGCCAGGTTTCCATACGTTTGTAGTAGGGCAGCACATCCGCATAGGACCACCCATCCGCACCCATATCCGCCCAAGTGTCAAAATCCCGCGCGTGGCCGCGCACATAGACCATCCCGTTGATAGAGGACGACCCACCGATCACCTTGCCGCGCGGACAGGCCATCCGGCGGTTGTTCATGTTAGGTTCGGGTTCCGAGCTGAATCCCCAGTCGTACAGCGACATATTCATCGGATAGCTCAGCGCCGCAGGCATCTGAATAAAGGGCCCGGCATCCGTGCCCCCATGTTCGATCACCAGGACCGAGGCCCCAGCCTCGCTCAGGCGATAGGCCATCGCACAGCCGGCAGAGCCAGCACCCACAATGACAAAATCTGCTTCCATTTCACGTCTCCATAGATCCGCCGTGAGAGGTTTCGAAACCTGCTCTGCCTCCGGCGGGCGTATTTTCAATAATAAGAAGAGGTCACTCGCCGCGCGGGAACCGCTGGCTCTCCTCGACAATATTCAGGTCCATGTGGTTGCGCATGTAGCGCTCGGATGCCTTTTGCAGCGGCTGGTAGTCCCAGGGGTAGTACCCACCCTGCCGCAACGCCTCATAGACAACCCAGCGGCGCGCCTGACTGGCGCGAACATCCGCATCAAACCGGCCCAGGTTCCAGCGCGCCTCGGACTTCGCACGCAACGTTTGCAAGGTTCCGGCATGCGCGGGGTCATCGGCGAGGTTGTTCTGTTCATGCGGGTCAGCCTCAAGATCAAACAGCTGATCGGGGTCCAGCGCGCAACGATTGTATTTCCACTTGCCGTAGCGCAACGAGACTAGCGGCGCATAGGAGGCCTCGGCCGCGTATTCCATCGCCACAGGGGCTGTCCGCTCCTGCCCTTTGGCCAGAGGCACGAGGTCTTCGCCATCCGTCCATGGGGCAATCTCGGCCATATCAACACCGGCTAGCGCGCCCAGAGTCGGGGTCACGTCGATGGTGGACACAGGCGTTTCAATCAGTCCGGCAGGTAAATCCGGTGCCGAGATCATCAGTGGCACTCGCGACGAGCCCTCGAAGAACGTCATCTTGAACCACAACCCGCGTTCGCCCAGCATGTCGCCATGATCCGAGACAAACATGATGATCGCCTCTTGGCGCGTCGTCTCCAGCACTTCGAGGATCTCACCGATCTTGTCATCCATGTAAGAGATATTGGCGAAATACGCGCGGCGCGACTTGCGGATATCTTCCTCGGTGATGTCGAAGCTGCGCCAGTCGTTGGCGTCGAAAATACGCTTGGAATGCGGGTCCTGATTTTCATAGCCGAGATCAGAGATCTCGGGCAGCAGATGCTCGCAATCCTCATAAAGATCCCAATACTTGCGGCGCGCAACATAGGGGTCATGAGGGTGCGTGAAGCTGACGGTCATAGCCCACGGACGGTCGTCCTTGCCGCGCGCCAGATCATAGAGCTTGGCCTTGGCGTGGTAAGCGACCTCGTCGTCATACTCCATCTGGTTCGAGATTTCGGCCACACCCGCACCAGTGACCGAGCCCATGTTGTGATACCACCAATCGATCCGCTCACCCGGTTTGCGGTAATCCGGGGTCCAGCCGAAATCGGCGGGGTAGATATCGGTGGTCAGGCGGTCTTCGAACCCGTGCAACTGGTCTGGCCCGACAAAATGCATCTTGCCCGACAGGCAAGTGTAGTACCCCGCGCGGCGCAGATGGTGGGCATAGGTCGGGATATCGCTGCGGAACTCGGCTGCGTTGTCGTAGACCCCCGTGCGTGAGGGCAACTGACCCGACATGAAGCTCGCCCGCCCCGGCGCGCAAAGCGGTGAGGCAGTATAGGCATTGGCAAAACGGGTCGAGCGTTCGGCCAGTTTCTTCAGGTTCGGCGCGTGCAACCAGTCGGCCGGACCATCGGGAAACAAGGTGCCGTTCAGCTGATCCACCATCAGGATCAGAATGTTTGGGTTTGTCATTTTTCGCCCTCGAGCAGAGTATTCAGGACGCGCAAGGCGTGATTGGCAGCCAGCTGTGGCTCTTCCGGGGCGCTCAGCGCCGAGTGGATGTACAGCCCGTCGATCAAGGCAATCATGGTCTCGGCCGCGTTGATCGGTTCGGCAATTTGCGGGCGCAGCGCATGGATCAGGTTCGAGCGGATGCGCGCCTGATAGACCTTCCACAGCCGCAGCGCATCGTCATTGGTTTGCGCAAGGACATAGAAGGTCATCCACGCGGCAATCACGTCCGGGGTGAAACACGAATGGGCAAAACAGGCGCGGATGATGGCCTGAGCCCGTTGGTCAGGGGCTGCGGCGGCCAGCTCAGTCCGGGCTTCCTTACCGAAATCCGTCAGGATTTGCCGCATGGCAGCCAGAAAGATCTGATCCTTGCCGCCAAAATAATGGTGCGCCAGCGCGCTGGACATGCCCGCGCGCTTGGCGATCTGGCTGACGGTCACATCCAGAGATTTCTGTACGCCCAATTCGGCAATCGTCGCACGAACGATCGCATCACGGCGTATAGGCTCCATTCCGACTTTTGGCATCGCGTCCCCCTGGGCAACAGGATTTCCCGACGACGCTAGGCGCTTTTTATTGACTCGTCAATCAATCTCGTTTTCAGACGGATGATTTCATGCTTTGGGTGCAAAAGCCGATGGTGTCACATCGCGTTTGTTCAGCATCGCTTCGCGCCAGGAAATGAAGCTGACGGCGGTCAGGATCAGCGTACCGCCAGCCACGACCCAGATGTCAACGCTTTCGTGGAACACCAAGGCACCGACAATCGTCGCCCAGATCAGCTGCAGGAAGGTGACCGGCTGAGTCACCGCAACCGGGGCGGCTTGCAGCGCCAATGTCATAAAGTAGTGTCCTGCCGTTGCAAAGCTTGCGACCAGAAACAGCACCCCGATGTCCCGCAGAGTAGGCGGCGACCAGACCGCGATTGCAAAGGGGATCAAGGCCAACGTCACCCAGATCGACAGATGGGCCACCACGACCGAGGGCGGGATATCCCGCACCAACAGTTTGGCCAGCAGGTAGGACCCACCCAGCGTCAGCGCCGTTCCCAGCATGGCGAGATGCCCGCTGGAGACCTCACGAAAGCCGGGGCGCAGAATGATCAGCACGCCGATCAGGGCGACCAGAATGGCCGCCAACCGGCGAAAGGCCAGCTTCTCACCCAGAAACAGGGCCGCGCCAAGCGTGACATAGACCGGGGTCATGTAGTTCATGGCCGTCACCTCGGCCAAAGGAATGCGTGTCATCGCGTAGAACCACAGCATGACCGCCACCCCGTGGATGACCCCTCTTAGCCCGAATAGTGAGAGATCGCGCTTGCTGAGCCGTGTGGCCAGGATCGACCGCAGAGCAGGCAGCAGAAATACCAACCCAAGGACGTAGCGCAAAAACGCGGCCTGAATCGGGTCCATGGTCGAGCCTAGCGATTTCACCAGCGCCGTCATCACCACAAAGGCCAGACCCGCGGCGAACATCCAGAACATTCCCACTACGGGGCGCGAAGGTGCTGAAGCTGTTGTCATGCTCCCGGTTGAACACCGAATTCACCGGCAGAACAACCCTTCACATGACAAGCAACTTCCACGCAATTCCCAGCATCACAATCCCGATCAAAGCGTCCAACACCTGCCATGCGCGCGGGCGTGCGAAAAACGGCGATAGTATCCTGGCCCCGTAGCCGAGCGTGAAGAAGAAAACAAAGCTTGAGGTCACGGCCCCAATGGCAAAGCTGAACCGGTCGTCATACTGGGCCGAAATCGAGCCGATCAGCACCACGGTATCCAGATAGACATGCGGATTCAGCCAGGTGAAGGCCAGCACGGTCAGCATCGCCGACCGCAGGCTTGTGCGTTGGCTCTCGCCCAGTTCCATCGCCGCCGCCCCCTGCCAGGCTGACCACAGGCTGCGCAATCCGTACCATGTAAGAAACGCAGCGCCGCCATAGCGCATAACCGTCTCAAACCACGGCGCGGCCTGTGCCAGAGTGCCAAACCCGGCAATCCCGGCGGTAATCAGGATCGCGTCCGATACGGCACAGGTCAGGCACAGGATAAACACATGCTCGCGCCGCAGACCCTGCCTGAGGATGAACGCATTCTGCGCACCAATGGCCAGAATAAGACTGAAGCTCAGGACAAAACCAGCAATGAGGGGCGCAGACATGAAACCTCCTGTCGTTTGAAGGTTTGACTAGCGACTTCGCCTCGGTCTATCAAATTAAAGATACTGAACAGGATTAAGTCTGACTAATGCTGATCGATCCGCATCATCTGAACGCGCTGGCCGCGATTCTGCGGCATGGGAGCTTTGACGCCGCCGCCTCTGAGCTGTCCGTCACGCCCTCGGCAATATCCCAACGGATCAAAGCGTTGGAGGATCGCATCGGCACCAGCCTGATCAATCGCGGCTCCCCCTGCACCGCCACGCCTGCCGGGCTGCGGATTGCCAAACATGCCGAGGATATCGGACTGCTGGAGTCCCAACTTGCACGCGAATTGACCTTGGAGAGCGGCCCCGGTCCGGCGCGGGTGCGCATCGCCCTTCCGGCCGATGTTCTGGCTGCGTGGTTCATCGATGTGATGACGCAGGTGCCGGACCTGCTGTTCGATCTCGTGATCGACGATCAGGAGCATTCGGCAGACTGGCTGCGCCGGGGCGAGGTTAGCGCCGCAATCACCGTCGGAGGGCAACCAGTCACTGGATGTGATACGCATCCCATTGGCGCGATGCGGTATCTCGCAACGGCAAGCCCGGAGTTCACCAAACGCTGGTTCAGTGAGGGGTTGACCGCGCGGTCGCTGGCACAAGCGCCCTGCCTTGTATTCAACCGCAAGGACAGCCTTCAGCGGGTCTGGATATCCAATCAAACCAGGCAGCGACTGTCGCCACCTTCGCATTTCATCCCTTCTTCCCATGGGTTTGTCGACGCCGCTATTGCAGGATTGGGTTGGGGCATGAATCCGGAGCCCTTGGTGCGCGAAGCGTTGCGGGACGGAAGGCTTTGCGAAGTCGCGCCCGATGCGCCTTTGGACGTGCCCCTCAATTGGCAGGTTGGTCGCGTGTTGGCCTCGGCCCTGACCCCCTTGACCAAAGCCGTAAAGCAGGCCGCTGCAAAGGCCTTGATCCCGGATGCCGACCACCAGATAAAGGGCAAAAATCCGGAGTAAGACGATGTTCTCACGCGATGCGCTCAGCTATGATCCGATCCCTTTGCCCGACCGAAGCGAGATGAACGATGCCGAGATGCAGCAGGCCGCTCAGGCATTCTACGACAAGATGCGACAGCGCCATACCGTTCGAGATTTCATCGACCGCCCCGTTGATCGCGAAGTAATTGAGACCTGCTTGCGGACCGCAGGCACCGCGCCATCCGGGGCCAACCACCAGCCATGGCATTTTGCCGCCATCGCTGAACCGGCTTTGAAACAGCGCATCCGTGAAGAAGCCGAAGAAGAAGAACGTCGTTTCTATGCTGGCGGCGCAGGGGATGAATGGATCAAAGCGTTAGAGCCCATCGGGACCAACGCGGTCAAAGAACACCTGACCATTGCCCCCTGGCTGATCGTGGTATTCGCCCAGCGCTGGGGTGAGTTCGAGGATGGAACGCGGTACAAAAACTACTACGTCCCGGAAAGCGTCAATATCGCAACGGGCTTTCTGTTGGCTGCCCTGCATCACGCCGGGCTTTCTACACTAACGCACACGCCGAACCCGATGAAATTCCTGAATGACGCGCTGGGGCGCCCCGCATCGGAAAAGCCGACGATGATCATCGCTGTTGGTCACCCATCAGAGGCCGCGACTGTCCCCTCCGTTGCCAAGATGAAGAAACCTCTGGACGAGATTTCGTCGTTCTTCTGATTGGAACTCTAACGACGTTGGCCGCCCTGCAGATCAGGTGTCGCAGGCTTGGGTAAGACGACCAGATAACAGGCAGCGGTTGCGACCAGACTGCACAGCACAATGAACGCAACCGCCAGCGAAACCTCATGCATATGAGCGACCGCTGCCAAAGCGGCTGACATGGCAACAGCGGTCAGGCGTGCGATGCTTTTGATCGCGGCAGAGGCCTGAACCCGCTGCTCTTTCGGGGCGACGTCAAGAAAGTAGAGCTTGCGCGCGCTGCTGATCCCCGTGACGGCAACCGTTGCGATGAACAGGGCAATTGCGTGCAAGTGAACTTCGTGGTCGATGCCCAAATAGTGAAACGCCAAGAGGACGATCCCCGTGATCGCCACCATCAAAGTCCCTGCGACCATGACGGTACGATGGGATTTCATGTTTAACAGCTGCCAAAGCGGGGCCGAGACAAGATAGCCAGACGCAGAAGACACAATCATCGCGGTCAGCCCCTTGGCCGAGCTGTGATGCGCCTCGGCCGCGATCAGGGCAAAGAACGGCACCGACAAGGACACCACGACAAGCGGCATGCGCATGACCAGGTAGCGGCGAAACCAAGCATGTTCGAACATGCTGAAAATGGACTTGATATTGGCTTTCAAAGACAGGCCCAAGTGTTTCGCTTCATTGGCTGCTGAACTGTTGGCTTTGCGGATCTCAAACATCGCGAGGATCGACAGGGCAGACAGTAAAAAGAACGTGGCGGAGACAGCGATGACGGCTGAGTGGCGCGAAAACGGCGGATTGTCCTTGGTCAACTCATGCAACAAAAGCGCCAACCCTATGGCGCCCAGCCCACCGGCCCCCAGTTGCAAATACTGCATCATCATTCGGGATTTCGAATGCACATGATCGCCCAGTAGATCGGTTAACATGAGGTTCTGCACCTCATCGATAAGCCCGATCAGGAAAAAGACTGCAATGAAGGCAATGGCAATCAACGGCACGATGCCTGTGGCGGCCACTCCCATGGCGACCAAAAGGCAGGTTCCGATTGCAATTTCGGTCATCGCGATCCCGCGTTTCTTCTCGGGCCGCGCGGCAATCGAACGCGCCAGAAAGAAATCCGCGATCATGCTGCCGACCATGCGAACTGAGACCAACGCCCCAGCGATGAACATCGGCAACTCGAATGAGACCGCCAGAAACGGTAAAACCACCGACGGACTGCCTAAGGTCCACGCGACCTGAGACAGAATGCTCTGCCCGGCGAGAACCGGGACGTTGCGTTTTGCCAGATCTGACGGGTCACGCGCCATAAATCACTCTGGCATCAAAGCCAGCCCTTTTGTTTTCTCGCCCACATTTCAAAGAGTAATCGCTTGAGCCGGATCAGCCAAGCAACACTTCGGAAGCAAAAAACAAAAGCCCGACCAAACGGGCCGGGCTTTCAGGTACCAGTTTTTGAGTGCGATCAGAGCTGCGCCATGACCTCATCAGTCGCTTCGAAATTGGTTGTCACGCGCTGAACGTCATCGTCATCTTCCAGCGCATCGACCAGCTTCATCAGCTTCTGCATGTCTTCCAGACCCAGCTCAGTGGTCGTGGTGGGTTTCCAGACCAGCTTAGTGGATTCGGATTCGCCTAACGCCTCTTCCAGCGCATTCGATACGTCGTTCAGATCGGTATCGGCGCACCAGATGATGTGACCATCTTCCGAACTTTCGACATCCTCGGCCCCTGCCTCGATCGCGGCTTCAAAGATGGTATCCGCATCACCTGCATCCGCCTGATAGACCACCTCACCCTTGCGGTCGAACATGAACCCGACCGAACCGGTTTCGCCCAGGTTTCCACCGTTCTTGGAAAAGGTCGAGCGCACGGTCGAGGCCGTCCGGTTGCGGTTATCCGTCATGGTTTCGACGATCACGGCCACACCGTTGGGGCCGTAACCCTCGTACCGGATTTCTTCGTATTCGTCACCTTCTCCTGCAACCGATTTCTTGATCGCGCGGTCGATCACGTCCTTGGGGACCGAGTTCGACTTGGCCTCTTTCACCGCCAGACGCAGGCGCGGGTTCTTGTCGGGATCGGGGTCGCCCATCTTGGCGGCCACGGTGATCTCTTTCGACAGTTTGGAAAACAGTTTGGACCGCGCGGCGTCCTGACGTCCCTTGCGGTGCTGGATATTGGCCCATTTGGAGTGGCCTGCCATGGTGCGTCCTCGTCATCATGTTAGCGTATTCGGCGCTCATATAGACGTTTGCGGGGCAAAGGATCAAGAGAGCGGCTTGCGAGACGCCCATCTGAGGGTAAGGTGGCCGCATGACGACCGATCAAATCATTCTGTTTGCGCTTTTCATTACAGTCTTTGGAATGCTCCTTTGGGGCCGTTTCCGGTATGACCTTGTGGCCTTCACTGCCCTGATGATCGGGGTCACGCTGGGTGTTGTGCCAGTCGACAACGCCTTTGCCGGGTTCGGGCATCCCGCAACGATCATCGTTGCCTTGGTGCTGGTAGTTTCGGCTGGGCTGGTCCGATCCGGGGCCGTATTCCTGATCACGCGCACCCTCGTGGATGCCTCGCGCGGTCTTGGCGCCCATATCGCACTGATGGGCGGGATCGGCGCGGTTTTGTCAGCGTTCATGAACAACGTCGCCGCACTGGCCCTTCTGATGCCGGTTGACATACAGACTGCGCGCAAAGCGGGGCGCGCTGTGGGGCTGACGCTCATGCCGCTCAGTTTTGCGACGATCCTGGGTGGCATGGCGACCCTGATCGGGACACCGCCAAACATCATCATCGCCTCGATCCGGGCCGAGACATTGGGCGAGCCGTTCAAGATGTTCGACTTCGCCCCCGTTGGCGGGATTGCAGCCATCGCCGGATTGGCTTTCGTCTCGCTGATCGGCTGGCGGCTGATTCCGAACCGAGGCGCACAGGAAGAAGCCTCCGAGGCGCTGGCCGAATACATCGCCGAACTCACCCTGCCCTCCGAGTCACCCCATATCGGCAAGCGCGTCAGTGAGCTGTACGAGGATGCCGAAAAGTCCGATGTGGCGATTATCGGCCTGATCCGCGACGGCAAACGGCGCTATGGCCGATCTGCCCACGCTACTCTGAAAGAGGGCGACGCGCTGGTACTGGAAGCGCGGCCCGAAGCGCTGGATGAATTCCGCGCGGCGCTCAAGCTGGATTTCTCGGACACCCGCCGGCAAGAGATGCTGACGGCAGAAGGCGACGGGCTTGAGGTGATCGAAGTTGTCGCCACTGAAAGCGCACGCATCACCGGCCGTACCGCGCAAGGGTTGGGTCTGGCGTGGCGGCAAAGCACGGTTCTGATGGGCATCTCGCGCCAGGGACGCCGCATCACCGAACAAGTCCGCAAGACCGAGGTCGAGGCCGGCGACATCCTGCTTCTGCTCTGCCCCCGCGACCGGGGTGCAGACGTGACAGAATGGCTGGGCTGTCTGCCACTGGCGCAGCGGGGCCTGAACGTAACAGCAAACGAAAAAGCCTGGCTCGCCATCGGTCTGTTCGCCGCTGCGGTTCTGGCGGCCAGCATTGGGTTGATCTACCTGCCCATCGCGCTGGGTTTTGTCGTGGTGGCCTACGTCCTGACCAAAATCATGCCGATCAGTGACATCTACAACCATATCGAATGGCCCGTTGTGGTGCTGCTCGGCTCGATGATTCCATTGGGCAGCGCGTTAGAGACTTCAGGCGGTACCGAATTGATCGCCAATGCCCTGATCCAGCTGACTAATGGCCTGCCCGCCTGGGCCATCCTGACCGTACTCATGGTCGTGACGATGACCCTGTCGGACGTGCTGAACAACACGGCCACGGCCATTGTCGCCGCCCCGATCGGCATCCAGATGGCCCGCACGCTCGAAGTCTCTCCCGACCCGTTCCTGATGACGGTGGCGGTTGCGGCCTCGGCCGCGTTCCTCACACCGATCGGACACAAGAACAACACGCTGGTTCTGGGCCCCGGAGGCTATCGGTTCGGTGACTATTGGCGCATGGGTCTGCCGCTTGAAATCCTGATCATCGCTGTTTCGATCCCCGCGATCCTTGTCTTCTGGCCGCTTTGACAGGTAAAGCCCCACTATGAAACGCTTTCTGATCCTACAATTGCGCCCCGAAGCTGATGCATCGGATGCCGAATATGCCTCGATCCTCGACAAAACCGGCCTGACGCCAGAGCAAACCCACCGCATCAGGCTGGATTGCGAAGACCTGCCTGAAGGCTTGAATGTCACCGACTATGCAGGTGTCATCGTTGGCGGAGGCCCGGGCTGCGTCAGCGACGATCCTGCAACGAAATCCGAGTTGGACACAAAGATTGAGAACGCGGTCATGGGGCTGATGCCGCAGATCACTGAGCAGGATCATCCCTTCATGGGTTGCTGCTATGGGTTAGGCGTTCTGGCCGCGCATTTGGGTGGCGACGTCAGCAAGGCCAAGTTCGGTGAACCGGTTGGCCCTTCGGCATGCCGTCTGACAGAGGACGGCGCCGCTGATCCCTTGACTGCGGGCCTTACGCCCAAGTTCGACGCGTTTGTGGGCCACAAAGAGGCCGTCCAGACCCTGCCCGATGGATGCGTGCATCTTGTCGCCTCAGAACCCTGCCCGTTTCAGATGATCCGCTGGGGGGAAAACGTCTATGCCACCCAGTTCCATCCGGAAGCTGGCGCCAAAGACTTTGAGCAGCGCATCAACATCTATAAGCATCACGGCTATTTCCCGCCCGAGGACGCCCAGCGCCTGATCGATATCTGCAACGCCGCCGACGTCACACAGCCGGGCGAAATCCTGCGCCGGTTTGTAGAACGTTATAGATGACCTAACGACGCGGTTGCCTGACGGTTTCCCCCTCGCTTAGTCTGCATTGAAACGACTTTGGGAGGAGTTGTTCTTGGATTTTCTAATCAATGTCGGCCTGCCTGTTTCGCTGGCCATCATCATGCTGTCTTTGGGCATCGGGCTTGAGATCGCCGATTTCCGACGCGTCCTGACCCGCAAATACCCGTTTGCAATCGGTGCGCTGTGTCAGGTCGTGCTGCTGCCAATCACCGCGTTTGCAACCGTCAAACTGCTAGGTCTGCCGCCCGAGATTGCCGTCGGTTTCATGCTGCTCAGCTTTTGTCCGGGTGGTGTGACCAGCAACATCCTGACGAAATTTGCCAGGGGCGATGTGGCGCTTTCGGTCAGCCTGACAGCGGTGATTAGTATCCTGTCGATCCTGACTGTGCCGATCCTAGCCGCATGGACCATCGCGCATTTCATGGGCGAGAACGCGCCCGAGGTGTCGATCACCGGGCTGGCGATCGCCATGTTCCTGATCACGACCCTGCCAGTCGCCATTGGTATAACGGTTCGCAGGTTTGCAACGGGGTTTGCAAACCGTATCGAGGGCGGGTTGTCCAAACTGGCTGGCGCTCTGTTCCTGCTGATCGTCATCGCCGCCGTGGCCGGGAACTGGCAGCTCTTTATTGAGAACCTTGGCATCATGGGCACCGGGTTGGTGTCTTTGAATATCGCCCTGCTTCTGATCGGTCTGGGTGTCTCGCGCGCCGCGAACCTGTCCTGGGCCGAGTGCAAAAGCATCTCGATTGACACCGGCATCCAGAACTCAACCCTTGGGCTGACCTTGGCGGCATTGATCACGGGAACCGAGACCGGGTTCAGCACTCTGGCTTTGCCCTCGGCGGTTTATGGCGTCACTATGTATGTCGTTGTGTTCCCCTTCCTCCTTTGGTTTCGCAAACGCTGAAAGGACCTGACATGGCCAATAACACGGCAGATGCGATCGTTGTCGGAGGCGGGCTGGCCGGGCTGGCGGCTGCGGCTGAGCTGGGCGACCGGGGCAAGACTGTGATCGTTGTGGATCAGGAACCCAAGAGCTTCCTGGGAGGGCAAGCGTTCTGGAGCCTCGGTGGCCTGTTCATGGTCGACACGCCCGAGCAGCGCCGGATGGGCATCAAGGACAGCCACGACCTGGCCCTGCGGGATTGGATGGGCAGCGCGCAATTTGATCGCGACGACGATCAGTGGCCCCGGAAATGGGCCGAGGCCTATGTCGAGTTCGCCGCAGGGGAAATGCGCCCTTGGCTGCACGATATGGGTTTGCGCTGGTTCCCGGTGGTTGGTTGGGCCGAGCGTGGAGGCTCCTATGCGGACGGGCATGGCAATTCGGTGCCGCGGTTTCACATCACCTGGGGCACCGGACCGGGCGTGCTGGAGCATTTCATCCGCCGCGTGAAAGAACATGTCAGTGCGGGGTTGATCCAGCTGAAGTTCCGCCATCAGGTCAGCCACATCATAATGCAAAACGGCTGCGCCAAAGGTGTCTCGGGCGAAGTTCTGGCCGAGGATACAGCCCAGCGCGGCGCCAAAACCAACCGCGAAGAGCTGGGCGAGTTTGAATACTATGCCCCTTCGGTCATCGTCACCTCAGGCGGGATCGGCGGGAATTTTGAGATGGTTCGCAAGAACTGGCCCCGCGACCGTCTGGGCGAACCTCCGCAAGACTTGGTCGCAGGTGTCCCGTTTCACGTCGATGGGCGCATGATCGCGATCAGCGAAAAGGCGGGCGGCCATGTGATCAACGGCGACCGCATGTGGCATTATACGGAAGGCGTCCGAAACTGGGATCCGATCTGGCCCGCACACGGAATTCGTATCCTGCCCGGTCCAAGCTCGATGTGGTTCGATGCCAAGGGCAACCGCTTGCAACCGCCCTGCTTGCCGGGGTTCGACACGCTAGGGACGCTGCGCGAAATTCTGAAAACAGGACACGAGTACAGCTGGTTCGTTCTGACCCAGAAGATCATCAAAAAGGAATTCGCTCTGTCGGGGTCAGAACAGAACCCCGATTTCACCTCGGGCAGTTGGAAAGAGGTGATCCGCCAACGCATCCTGTCAGGCAGCAAAGCCACGGCCCCCGTTGAGGCGTTCAAGGAAAAGGGCGAGGACTTCATCGTCGCCAACACTCTGACCGAGTTGGTCAGCGGCATGAACCAGTTGGGCGGAGGTCTGATTGATGAAGCCCATCTGAGGGCGCAGATCGAAGCGCGGGATTCTCAGGTCGACAATCCGTTCTCAAAAGACGCTCAGATGATGGCGATTCTGGCGGCGCGCAACTATCGCGGTGACAAGCTGATACGGACGGCCAAGCCGCACAAGTTCCTCGATCCCTCAAACGGCCCGTTGATTGCGGTCAAGCTGCACGTGCTCACCCGCAAGACGCTTGGCGGGCTGCAGACCAATCTGGACAGTCAGATGATCGGAGCGAACGGGCAAGTGGTGCCCGGCCTGTTTGCTGCCGGCGAAGTCGCCGGTTTCGGCGGCGGAGGCTATCATGGCTACAACGCGCTTGAAGGCACCTTCCTTGGCGGCTGCATCTTCTCAGGCCGCAACGCAGGGCGATCCCGCGCTGTGGCCTGACGCGTCACTGCTTGCGAACCAGTTTGATGACGGGTTCGCCCGCCTCATCCAAAAGGGCCAACGCGTCGCCCTGTATGGCGAAGGTGGTGACGCTCTGCATTGTTTTAAGGAAGGCGCGTTCGATCTCATCCAAAGGTGGCGGGCAAGCCATAAGGGTGGCCGCCATATTGTTAGGAAACTCGATGCGGTTGCCTGAGATCTCGGCCTGACCAGTGAACCGATTGCACCCGCCGGTGCCCGAGAACGCGCCGCCTTGGCCAAAGATCAGCTCCGGTCGTCTTTCCGTTTCGATGGGCTCACCGTTTAGCGATGCGGCGATCCAGTCCGAATTCTCCAGCATTGTCGCCCCCTGCGCCTGAACTTGCACGAGCATCAGATCGACGGAATTGCCCGCCTCATCAGAAATTACCGGATAGACCGTGTCAGTGGTGAACAGCAGCTTTTGCCCTTGAGTAATCGTCGCCCTCACAGAATAGCGGTGCCCATCCTTGATCAGGGCGTCGTCATAGCTCAGCTGAAACGAGGCCGGAACGGCAGACAGAGCGTAGCGTTGCGCCGCAAGCGTTACGGCTGGCGCATCAGCAAGCGAAACATCCTGCAGCTCAACAAACAGGGTTGCATCGGGCGGAACGGCGATCCTTTCGCGATAGCTGGCCGAGCCTTCGACTGTTCCGGCAAAGCCAGTACTCGCCATCATCGCACAGGCGATCGCGGCAATTGCGGTTCCTTTTGCAGGCATGGTCCAATCCTCTTGTCGCAATATACATTCATAAAGCTTTGTGTATCGGCCAGGATTTGCAAGAGGCACCGCAAAAAGACGGCGGGTCAGTGCCGATCCTACAGCGGCCAGAACAGCGGAATGAGAAGCGATGCCAAAAGCCCAACGGTCAGGTTCAGCGGAATGCCCACCTTCATGAAATCCGTGAACCGATAGCCCCCGGGCCCATATACCATCATGTTTGTCTGATACCCGATCGGCGTCGCAAAAGAGGCCGAGGCCGCAACCATGACAGCAACCACAAGGGGACGCGGGTCCATCCCGACAGCCTGCGCCAAACCGATCGCAATAGGCGTGACAACCACGGCGACCGCGTTGTTTGAGACCAGCTCGGTCAGAACCGAGGTCAGCAGGTACACCGCCCAGATGATCAGGAACGGAGGCAAAACACTGAGCGACGGGGCGACCGCTTCGACAATCAGGGACACCGCACCTGACGCGTCCAAGGCGGCCCCGATGGCCAGCATGGCAAAGATCAGCGCCAGCAGGCGACCCTCGACAAAGGAGAACGCCTCATCCGCGTCGATGCAGCGCGTCAGAAGAACGGCAGCGACGGCTAGGATCGATAGCAGCAGGATCGGCGCAACGCCCAGCGCCGCCAGAACGACGATTCCGACCAGTGATCCAATCGCAATGGGCGCATGGCTTCGGCGGAAGGCCCGCGCCGAGGGTTGAGTGACATCGACCATGTCCATGTCGGCGGCCAGCTTCTGGATGTCAGCCGGAGACCCTTCGAGCAGCAGAGTATCCCCCACCCGCACGACAAGCTCATCCAACTGCAAACCGATATTCTGGTTCCGCCGATGCACAGCCAGAACATATACACCATAGCGACGGCGCAGACGCATTGTTCCCAGCGCACGCCCCACCATACGACAGCCCGGAGTGATCAAAACTTCGACCGTTTTGGTCTCAACAGCCGAAAGCTGATCAACCCGCTTGAGCTCCTTGTTGCTCTGCAGGCTCAGCAGCTCGGTCATTTCGGTGCGCAGAACCACCCGGTCGCCGACATTTAGCGTTACACCCTTGAGATTACGTCGCAAGGAATCGTCTCCGCGCAGAACGTCGATCAGACGCACACCGGGACGCTTGAACAGCTGCACGCCGGTGACCTCACGCCCAATCAGGTTACTTTCCGGGGGAATGACGGCCTCGGTAAAGAACTTCATCTTGGACCGGTCGCTCAGCATCGAGGCCATGCTGTCCCGCTCCGGCAAAAGGCGCGGCGCGATGAAGCGCAGGTAGACCATGCCATAGATCACCAGCACGATACCCAGCGGCGTGACTTCGAAAATCGTGAACGCTTGCATGCCCTGTGCCCGGGCCACACCGTCCACCAGCAGGTTGGTCGAGGTCCCGATCAGGGTCAGAGTACCGCCCAGAATGGCCGCATAGCTGAGCGGGATCAGCAGCTTAGAGGCAGGCACGTTCAGCGTGCGGGCGATCTGAACAAAAACCGGGATCATCACGACGACCACCGGCGTGTTCGACACCACCGCGGACGCCACCACCACAAACCCCATCAGCAAGGCAATCGCTATGCGCGGGTTTACTTGCGCCTGCTTTTGGGCCGTTGAGGTGAACGCATCCAGCGCTCCGGTCCGCACCAATGCTCCCATGATGATGAACATCGCGGCAATCGTCCAAGGCGCGGGGTTCGACAGCACGGCCAGCGCGCTTTGATAGGGCAGAATGCCCGTCACTAGCATCAATGCGACGCCACCAATGGCCACGACCTCGGTCGGGTAGACCTCGCGCAGGAACATCACGAACATACCTGCGACCACCAAAAGCGCCAGTATCGCGCTGCCCGTGTCTGTCAGTGAGAGGAATTGCATTCGTGGTTTTCAGTCCGAACCCTAGGCCCAAGCGCCTGACTTCCAGTTTCCCGCATTGCGAGGATCAGGGCAAGCATTTACGGCCCGGCCTGCTCTAGTCGCCCGCCCACGCGGACCATGCGAACTGATTTTGCGCTGCCATCCTGATCATTGGTCTCGACGAACACTCCGCTCAGGGTAGCCTCGCCATTGGCCGGCGAAAAACGCGCCTTGGGCATACCGGTGATGAACCTACGCATCGGCTCGACCTTGTCCATACCAATGACCGAGTCATAGTCACCGCACATCCCCGCATCTGTCAGATAAGCCGTGCCGCCGGGCAGAATCTGTGAGTCCGCTGTAGGAACGTGCGTATGCGTTCCCACCACAAGGCTGGCGCGCTTGTCGCAATAGTGCCCCATCGCCATTTTCTCAGAGGTCGCTTCGCAATGCATATCAACGATGATGGCATTCGCCTGCCCACCGCGCGGGTGGGACTTCAGGATCGGCTCGACCGCCGAGAACGGATCATCAAAGGGCCGCTTCATGAAAACCTGGCCCAGAACTTGAACCACCAGAACCTTGCGCCCTCCGGGTGCTTTGAAAAGGCGATGACCCCGCCCCGGCGCGCCTTTGGCAAAGTTCACCGGGCGTACGATGCGCGACTCTTTTTCGATGTGTTGCAGCATGTCTTTCTGGTCGAAAGCATGATCGCCCAGCGTCACGCAATCCGCGCCCGCATCGAATAGCAGTTTGGCATGATCCCCAGACAACCCCATCCCGTTCGAGGCGTTCTCGCCATTGACCACAACAAAATCCAACCGCCATTCGTCGCGCAGACGCGGCAGATGCTGTTGGATGGCCGTGCGTCCCGCGCGGCCCATGACGTCACCCAGAAAAAGTATCCTCATCCCATCGGTCGTAAGTCTGGTCAACGCGAAGCACAAGTGGTTATGCTGCCGTAATAAACCGTCAAAGCCCTTTAGATCGGAGAAACTTGATGTCGCGTATCCTATTGTCTGCCCTTGGCCTCACTGCGCTAGCCGCTTGTGACCAGGCGGGAACGAGCGATTCCAACACGCAGATTGCCAACCCTGCGGCCACGTTCTGCGTGGAAAGCGGTGGCAAATATGAAATCCGCGACGGTGCCGACGGGCAAACCGGCGTTTGCATATTGGCCAGCGGCCGCGAGGTAGACGCTTGGGAATACTTCCGCGAAAACCACTCGATCTAACGAGGCAGCCTTAGAACGTCAGAATCCGGCTTTCCGTGATTACCATATCCAGCGACTGATCGGTGGGCTCCAACGGCAGTCCTTCGGCCTCTTGCGCATCGAAGGCAAAGCCGATCGCCAGGGTTGGGCGTTTGGCGCGCAGCCCTTCCAACGTGCGGTCGTAGAACCCGCCGCCATAGCCCAGACGGCCACCCTTGGCGTCAAAAGCCACCAGAGGAACAATCAGGATTTCGGGGTCGAAGTAATCGTCGACCTCGGGTACTTTTGCCCCGAAAGGCCCATCCTTCAAAGCGCCCTCAGGCGTCCAACGCGAGAATTTCAGCGGCTGCCCCGCGGCCTGAATCACCGGCACACCAACGGGACCGTAGGCTGTGGCCTCAGCCATTGCAGGCAGCGGGTCGATCTCTGTCCGGATTGGCATGTAGCCCGACATGGGCACGCCTCGGTGGCCTGCCAGTATCTCGGACAAACGGCCCGCAGCGCCCGGCAAAGAGGCATCAAACGCCGCTTTGCGACGGGCAAACGCGGCCTTGCGCGCCATCGCTTTGATTTCAGTCAGATCGGTCACAGAAGCACCACGCTGGCAAGTCCCAAGAAGATGAAGAAGCCCATGACATCCGTTGTGGTTGTCACAAACGTCCCAGATGCCAGCGCCGGGTCAATGCCCATTCGGTCCAGCAAGACCGGTACTACCGTACCTGCAAAGCCCGCGATGATCATGTTCACGACCAAAGCTGACCCAATCACGACCCCAAGCAGAGGCGAATCGAACCAAAGCATCCCCACAGTGCCCAGAACGATCGCAAAGCACAGGCCGTTCAGCATGCCGACCAACAGCTCGCGTCGGATCACACGCATGACGTTCGAGGCGGTCAGGTCGCGCGTGGCGAGTGCCCGCACGGCAACCGTCAACGATTGTGTCCCTGCATTGCCACCCATCGAGGCGACAATCGGCATCAGGATCGCAAGCGCCACCAGCTGATCAATCGCGGCCTCGAATTGCGAAATCACCAGAGAGGCACAGATCGCCGTACATAGGTTCACCGCAAGCCACGGCAAACGCCGACGGCTGGTCGCGGCGACACTGTCCGAGATCGAGCTTTCGTCGCTCACCCCCGCCAGACGCAGAATGTCTTCCTCATGTTCTTCATCAAGGACCACCATGGCGTCGTCGATGGTGATGACACCGACCAAGCGGCCATCGGCATCGACCACTGGGGCCGAGATCAGGTGGTATTGGTTGAAGGCATAGGCCACATCCTCTTCGTCCTGATCGACGGGGATGATGTGGAATTCCTCTTCTGCCAGGTCCCGCAGCGGCACTTCGCGTCGCGCGGCCATCAGTTTGCCCAAGGTGATCTGCGCGACAGGTTTCAGACGCGGATCAACCAGCACGACATGATAGAACTGTTCCGGCAGGTCATCATTGGCGCGCATGAAATCAATGGCCTGCCCCACCGTCCAATGCTCGGGCGCCATGACGACCTCGCGCTGCATCAAACGACCAGCCGAGTTTTCGGGGTAGGACAGCGCCTGCTCTGCCGCGACTCGCTCGGAGTCCTCAAGCGCGTCCAGAATCGTCTCCTGTTGTGGCTCTTCAAGATCCTCCAGCAGGTCAACGACATCGTCGCTGTCCATGTCCCGTACGGCTTCGGCCAGAACGTCGGGTTTCAGGACACCAATGACCTCTTCCCGGACGGCCTCATCCAGTTCCGACAGGATGTCGCCATCGAACTCTTTGTCATAGAGACGGATCAGGCGGGCACGGTCATAGGGATTGATCTGCTCAAGAAGGTCGGCGATGTCGGCGGCGTGCAGCGGCTCCATCAACTCGACCAGCTTGTCGCGATCATCCACGTCCACGGCAAACAGGATCGCCGCAACGGTACGGCGGTCCAGTGCGTAGACGTCTTCGTCAGCGGAGTCGGTTACGGGATCATCAATGCCTGTGGTCATGTGCTGCTCCCGTTCTTAGTCATGCCATTGGCCCCTAATTAGAAGAAGCAGCTACCGGAAAACAATGACAATGCGCCGATTTACCCTCATCTTTCGCACGCATATGCTGATGAACGGGCTAAAACAGCTAAGGAACAAGGCGAATGGCGCAAAAGACGCTTTTGAAAGGGCGCGTTCTGAGTTTTGACGGCTCCCCTTTTGAGGGAGAGCCAACGGATTGCACCAAACTCGACGAAGCGGTCGTGATTGAGGATGGGCGTGTTCAGGCCGTTGGCGCGCTGGATCGCTTGCGTGCCGTGCATCCGGATGCTGAGGTTAGGGACTACGGTAAGCACCTGATCATGGCCGGGTTCGTTGACCCGCATGTGCATTTCCCTCAGACCGCCATGATCGCGAGCTGGGGCAAGCGGCTGATCGACTGGCTGAACACCTATACCTTCCCGGAAGAGATGAAGTTCGGCGATATCGACTACGCCACCGAGCTCGCCAACCGGTACCTCGACCTGACAACCGCGCATGGAACGACTACCATGTGCAGTTTCTGCACAATCCATCCCGAAAGCGTCGATGCCTTTTTCTCGGCCGCCCAACAGCGCGGTCAGCGGGTTGCTGCGGGCAAAACTTGCATGGACCGTAACGCGCCAGAGGGCCTACGGGATACAGCGCAAACGGCCTATGATCAGTCCCTGGTCCTGCTGGAGAAATGGCACCGCGTGGATCGTCTGTCATATGCGATCACCCCACGGTTCTCGCCCACCTCGACACCCGAACAGCTTGAGGCTTTGGGCGCACTTTGGGCGGAGCATCCGCATTGTCTGATGCAAACCCATCTGAGCGAGCAAACTGATGAGATTGAGTGGGTCCGGTCCCTGTTCCCGGATGCGCGCGACTATCTGGACACCTATGAGAAGTTCGGCCTGCTGGGACAGAATGGTCTCTATGGTCACGTCATCCATCTGGAAGATCGTGAGCGGGATCGGCTGCGCGAGGTGGACGCCGGCTTGGTGCATTGCCCGACCTCGAACACCTTCATCGGGTCGGGCCTGTTCGACATGAATGGGTTGATCCGAGATGGCCACCGCGTTGGCCTGGCCACTGATACCGGTGGCGGGTCCAGCTTTTCGATGCTGCGCACCATGGCCGCTGCTTATGAGATCGGCCAGCTGCGCGGTCGCCCTTTGCACCCTGCGCAATTGCTTTGGCTGGGTACAGTCGGGTCGGCGCGAACGTTGCGGATGGACGACTGCATCGGGAATGTTGCCACGGGGATGGAGGCCGATTTGGTGGTGATCAACCTCGCCTCGACCCCAGCTATCGCCCAGCGCGAGGCCCACGCGGATGATCTGTGGGAGGCCGTGTTCCCCACTATCATGATGGGTGACGACCGCGCCATTGCCGATGTCTGGATCGGAGGGGCGCAGGTCACCCGTTGAATGCGCCTTCGGCACATGCCTCCGGCGTGGATATTTTTAGCCAGATGAAGGGCGGATTCCGCTATTGGGCAAGTGCGCGGGCCAGACGTTTTTGGGTTTCGATGGTGCGCGGCAGGTCAATCGTCGTGATCTGACCGTCGCGCACGATCTGGCGGCCTTCAACGAACAGATGTTTGACCTGCATTGGACCCGCCAGAAGCAAGGCTGCCGGGTCCCAACTGCCCGCGCTTTCGAGGCTTGTGCGGGTATCCCAGACGGCAATATCGGCCCGTTTACCCGGCATCAGTCGGCCGCAATCGGGCCGTCCAAGCACGTCGGCGCCACCCCGTGTCGCGATCTCAAGCGCTTCGCGGGCGGACATGGCGTCTGCGCCATTCACCACGCGTTGCAGCAACATAGCTTGCCGCGCCTCGAGCATCAGGTTGCCGTTGTCATTGCTGGCCGACCCGTCCGCGCCCAGCCCCACCTTCGCGCCTTTATCCCTCATGGTTCTTACTGGCGCTATGCCAGACCCGAGGCGACAGTTCGAGCAGGGGCAATGGGCCACTCCGGTTCCCGTCCTTGCGAACAGATCGATCTCGACCCCATCCAGTTTCACGCAATGGGCATGCCAGACATCTGCTCCGGTCCAGCCCAGCTCCTCGGCATATTGACCGGGACGACAGCCGAATTGAGCTTCGGAATAGGCGATATCTTCGTCATTCTCGGCCAGATGCGTATGCAGCATCACCCCCTTGTCGCGCGCCAGTAGTGCTGCGTCTCGCATCAGGTCGCGGCTGACGGAAAAGGGCGAACACGGTGCAAGGCCCACCCGGCACATCGACCCCTCGGAAGGATCGTGAAACGCATCCACCACGCGGATCATATCGTTGAGAATGTCTTTCTCACGCTCGACAAGACTATCGGGCGGCAGGCCTCCGTCACTTTCACCGATACTCATCGCCCCGCGCGTGGGATGAAAGCGAATCCCCAATTCCGAGGCGGCGGCAATCGTGTCCTCAAGCCGCGCTCCGTTCGGGTAGAGGTACAGGTGATCGGAACTGAGCGTGCAGCCCGACAAGGCAAGTTCGGTCAGCCCAATCTGTGCCGAAGTGAACATCTCATCCGATCCGAAACGCGCCCAGATCGGGTAGAGCGTCTGCAGCCAACCAAACAGCAAAGCGTCCTGCCCGCCCGGAACCGCCCGTGTCAGAGTTTGGTAAAGGTGGTGATGCGTATTCACCAACCCGGGTGTGATGACGCAGCCCGAGGCATCGTGAATCTCTCCGGTCGTGGTCAGGTCTTGGCCGATTTCGGCGATCTGGCCGCCTCGGATCAGGATATCCGCGCCGTGCAGTTCCTGGCGATCATCATCCATTGTTAGGATGGTATCGGCGTTTTTGATCAGTATTTCGGGCATTTCACGCTCCTGCTTTTGCCCGTCTCAAGCAAGGAGTGCATCAGCCAGCGGAAAACGGGCGCAAGAACCGGCTTGGGCCAGCTTACCTACGCGCGGCCAAGACGGCAACGACATTCAATAGTTACGCAGGATTTCCAACGCCGCGGCGTGAATTTCAGCGTTGGCGGCGGCCAACGCCCTTCCGCCATTGTGGGCCGGGCCACCTTGCCAATCGGTGACGATACCGCCTGCGGCTTCGATCACCGCAATCGGTGCTTGAATATCATAGGCGTTCAACCCGGCCTCGATCACCAGATCTGCCTGACCGGCGGCAAGCAGGGCGTAGGCGTAGCAGTCCATGCCATAGCGGGTCAGTTGAACCAACTCAGCGACGGCGTGAAAACCTGCACGATCCTCTGACGTGCCAACCTCAGGGAAGGTCGTGAACAGGGTTGCCTGCTCTAACACCTTTGTCCCACGCGTTTTCAACGCAGTTGTGCCCAAAGGCCCAGTCAGTTGAGCTATGTCTGATCCGCCCACAAAACGCTCACCGATATAGGGCTGATCCACCACGCCCATGATCGGACCATCTTGAGTGGACAGAGCGATCAGCACGCCCCAGGTCGGTGTACCGCTGACGAACCCTCGGGTGCCGTCGATCGGATCAAGTACCCAGATCCGGCCCGAAGTCCCCTCAACCTGCCCGAATTCTTCACCAAGAATGCCATCTTCTGGCCGACGCTGTGCCAGAACCGCCCGCATGGCTTGTTCCGCCGCGCGGTCAGCCACAGTGACGGGGTCATACCCGCCAGCCAGCTTGTTGTCAGTTTCGAGATTAGTCTGTCTGAAATACGGAAGGATGGCTGCGCGCGCGGCGTCAGCCATTTCTTCGGCAACTTCAAGGTCGGTTAGGTCGGTCTGGCTCATGCAGCACAGGTGCTGCGAACACAGGCCGGTGTCAAGCCGTGGTGATCAGGCAACGTCGCTAAGAACGCGTGCCAGTTCGAACAAGCGGCGACGCTGGTTTTCCGGAATCGCGTAGTAAGAGCGCACCAGATCCAGAGCTTCCTTGTCACCCATCAGGTCAGCAGGAAGCGCGCTCTTGTCGGATTTCTCTTTTTGGCCTTCTTCAAGACCTTCAAAGAAAAAGCTGACCGGTACGTCCAGCGCATCGGCAATGTCCCACAGACGGGAGGCACTGATTCGGTTCGCCCCGGTTTCGTATTTCTGAATTTGCTGAAACTTGATACCAACTTGCTGCGCCAACTGCTGTTGGGTCATGCCAATCAGCCAGCGGCGATGTCGGACACGCTTGCCCACATGGACATCGACGTGATGAGTCATTGGTATTCTCCTCTACTACACACACATCTGTTGCGGGACTTCGCGCCGTTCACATAAACAGAAGTTAGAGAAGTCCCCATAAGCATCCCCCAACCAGACATGTGCGATCCCCCGATACAGCACTGCCGTCCAATATTGCCGCTTTTGACTTTTTTTTCAAGTTGGTTGAATTGGAATCTCTGTACATTGGTTTATGGTTGTGCATCTCTGGGTTTTTGGCGGCGCGGCCTGACCAAACTGTCTTCGTTAGCGCGCTCAATCAGCTGAACGCATTGACAATTTCGCTCATACTGCGACCTATTCCCTGAAAACCGAGATGAGCCATCATGTTAGCATATCGCATTGAATCCAAAGGCGCCGACGCGCGAATTGTCGAAGTACCCACGCCGACACCTGCCGAGGGACAGGTCAGAATCGCCATCAAATCGTGCGGCCTGAACTTCGCCGATTTGCTGATGCAGAAGGGCACATATCAGGATACGCCAAACCCTCCGTTCACTTTAGGCATGGAAGTCGCCGGCGTCGTCGAAGAATTGGGGCCAGCAGTCTCTGACTTGAACGTTGGTGACTGTGTCGCCGTGTACTCGGGCCAGGACGGGTTGGCCGAGTACGGTGTGTTTGACGCGGATCGGGCCATCCGCATCCCAGAAGAAACTACTTTTGAAGAGGCTGCCGCCATTCAGATCGCCTACGGGACCAGCCATCTGGCACTGGACCATCGCGCCCGGTTGCAGCCAGGTGAAACCCTGCTCGTGACCGGAGCCGCCGGTGGCGTCGGACTGACCGCGGTGGAAATCGGCAAACTGATGGGCGCGACCGTGATCGCCCAAGCGCGCGGTGCGAATAAGCTGGCGGTTGCACAGGCCGCCGGGGCGGATCACCTGATCGACGACTCGGAAGACCTGCGCGCCCGTGTCAAAGAGTTGGGAGGCGCTGATGTGGTCTATGATGCGATTGGGGGCGACGTATTCAAAGCCGCCTTCCGCGCCACCAACCCTGAAGGTCGTCTGCTGCCCATCGGCTTTGCCGGTGGCGAAGTCCCTCAAATCCCGTCCAACCACCTTCTAGTAAAGAACCTGACGGTGATCGGCTTCTATATCGGCGGCTATCTGAGGTTCCGCCCAGACATCGTTCGGAACAGTTTTCAGACGTTGTTCCAATGGCATGCCGAAGGGAAGATCACCCCTCATATCAGCCGTACCCTGCCGTTGAGCGAGGTCGAACACGGCCTGCGCCTTTTGAAAGAGCGCAAATCCACCGGCAAGATCGTGATTACGCCCTAGCCCACCACGGCCCGCAAAGGCGTGCTGCCCAGCATGCGGAAATTTTGGCGCACCAGTTGCGCCAACGCTTCAATGACTGCATCGCGCCCCGGCTCTCCTCCGTAGAGGTTGATCATATGTGCAGGCAGCTCGGGCAAAACACCACCCGAGTCGATCTGTTCGAGATGCGCAGCCTCGGTGCCGTCCAGCATCGCATGAATCGCCAGATCAGCGCTGACGGTCGCTTCGATGGTGCGGTCATTCTCGGTTTCGACGGAAAGCTCCCACGGGATACCTGCGGCATCCAGCGCTGCGATAACCTGCGGGCGGAACATACAGCGCCGCCCCAGCGCAATCGGCAACGGACTCTTGCGCCAGGCCGAGCCACCGGGCGCCCCGATCCAGCGCAGTGGCAGCTCGGCTATGGTTTCAGAACCATCGGATGAGGAAGGCTCGGTCGTCAGGATCAGGTCACATTCCCCGCGCTTGAACATATCCTTAAGCTGCAGCGAATAGGACGAGATCAACTGCACCCGCACACGCGGGAAATCGGCGTTGAACCGCTGAAGAACACGCGGGATCGCCGGGTAGACAATGTCATGAGGGACACCCAGAACCACCTCGCCCTCAAAGGCCTGATCCGTGAGTTTCGAGATCACCTCATCATTCAAAGCAATCATCCGACGGGCATAGGCAAGCAACTGCTCGCCCGAGGCGGTCAGCGCGATGGTCCGACCACTTCTGTCCAGAAGCTCTAGGTCCAAAAGCTCTTCCAGGCGTTTCAGCTGCATGGAGACGGCTGATTGCGTCAGATGCAGAAACCCTGCCGCCCGCGTGACGCCTCCCTGATCGGCCACAGCCACAAAGGATCGCAATGTGGTGATGTCCAGATTTCTCATGTTCACGAATCCTTATGCATCCAATCAAAAATATTCGTTTTTAAAATGTGCCCTAACTCACCATATAAATCAAGAAAGTTGATGAGACCAATTCAAACCATCTGAAAAACGAAAGGATAGACCATGAACTCGATCGCCCTGAACCGACCCTGCCCTCAACACAAACAATCCCTGTTTGCGCGTATACGGTCCGTCCTGTCCGTACGACGTCAACGTCAACAACTGGCTCGGCTGGATGCCAGTGCCCTGAACGACATCGGCATCACCCGTGCCCAGGCCGACGCTGAGGCCCGCCGCCCGATCTGGGATGCCCCGCAGTTCTGGAAAAGCTGCCTTTAATACTCATGTTTTTTCAGCGATAGGCGATCTGCGGCAGCAGGTCGCCGTTTTTGTTGCGTATTTTAGGCGGAAATACTGCAGAAACTCTTGAAACACAGCCTGCAGTTGCCGATATTCAGCAGGAAAGTGGCCAATACTTACGGGCCGCACGCAGATACGTTTAGGGAGACCTTTGTAAATGGCACAATTCGATACGATTCGGACGGCCGCAGGCGCACGCGCCGCCGAGATTGATGAGGGCCTTCGCGCCCATATGAACAAAGTCTACGGCACGATGTCCGTGGGCATGTTCATCACCTTCCTCGCAGCCTGGGCGATCTCGGGTCTGTCGATCACCACCGATCCGTCGGCAGCCGTGGCGCAACTGAACGCGAACACTTACCTGACCGCGCTAGGTCATTCGATCTATGTCTCGCCGCTGAAATGGGTGATCATGTTCGCACCACTGGCCTTTGTGTTCGGCTTCAGCGCCATGATCAACCGCATGTCGGCTGCGGCTGCACAGCTGGTGTTCTACTCGTTCGCCGCCGTAATGGGCCTGTCGATCAGCTGGATCTTCATCGCCTTCACCGGTCAGTCGATCATTCAGGTCTTCCTGATCACCTCGATCGCCTTTGCTGGCCTGTCGCTTTACGGCTACACGACCAAGAAAGACTTGTCTGGCATGGGCACCTTCCTGATCATGGGCGTTATCGGCCTGATCGTCGCGATGGTGGTCAACATCTTCCTGGCCTCGTCGGCCATGGCCTTCGCGATCTCGGTCATCGGCGTTCTGATCTTCGCCGGCCTGACCGCCTATGACACGCAGCAGATCAAGAATACCTACCTGCAGATGGCACATGCCGGTGATCAGGAATGGCTGGGCAAAGCCGCCATCATGGGCGCGCTGAGCCTGTACCTGGACTTCATCAACATGTTCATGTTCCTGCTGCAACTGCTGGGGAACCGAGAGTAAACCTCTCCCCCACTGCAGAAACCATTCAAACCTGCCAGGACCCGATCTTGGCAGGTTTTTTGTTTCCGGAATATGCGTGACGGAACCTGTAGCTCACAGGCGATGGCCGAGTGTCACCCCTCCAGCTTGCGCGCCACCAGATACGAGGCCGGAAAGGCCGCCACAAACCCCACCACAGCCGCCATCACGATTGGCAGGACTGCGGTGTAGCCCATCACCAGAACAGCAATAACCGCTGTGCCTGCGAGGGTAGAGCCAAGGAAGATATGAACGATCAACATCAGGGGGAGCATTGCGACCTCATTCAAGTATTTACCTGTTCGCGAACACTAGCGCTTTGATCGAATTCGGTCCTTGATCTGGGTCAGAGGTCTAGAGGTCACAGATCACTTGCAACGGCCCGCGTGTATTAGTTCGAGGAACCGTTCGGAGCGGCGGAATGGAGGGGGGAAGAACCGCGACCGACCCGAGTGGATGAGTGGCGCCCCAGAATTTATCCAGCGTGCGAACTCATCCGCGAAAGAGCGGAACCCCGGGGCGCAAAAGCATTTTCAACCGTTGATAAGTAGAACTGAGGGCCACGCCGACCCGAGGGGTGGCGCAAACGCGCCGCCCCATGGGGGCGGGTCGGCGCGGCCCGGCGGTGCCGCCGGGCGGGTGGGTTGGTCGGTGATCAGGATTTTGTTTGCCCACGGTTATGATTTCAACGGAGCGACCACTGAGCATTGGTCAGTTGGCGGATGGCAAAAAACAGATAGTTATCCACAGAAAACTGCTAATTCCTGTTGACAACACCAATATATTGGGTAACTAATGGTATCAAATGGCAACATCTGGGTGTTTTTACCGCAATTTGTGGTGTTTTCATTTTGTTCTCTTGCATATTGATAGTCGTCGAGCCATGCTGAGGTATGAGCTATAACGAATCGCGCCGCCAAGGTGGTCAGACCAAGACGGCGCTTCGTTGTAGTACCGCGCTTAACCATGAGGGGTTGTCGCGGTCCGTTTGCAACGCGTGAATCCTGACGGATTCACTAAAAACAGTCAAGACGCCCCTCGCTGAAACAACGAGAGAGGCGACACTATGCCAAATTACTACGTCAACATGAATCCGCAACCGGATGGGTATCATGAAGTGCATGTGGACGATAACTCATGCCCACATCCTCCGTATCTATTGAATCGGGTTCCGCTCGGCTGGCACCCGAATTGCCAAAGCGCCCTGTCGGCTGCAAGACAACGGTACTTGCTGGTAGACGGATGCGCCTATTGCGTGCCCAATTGTCATACAAGGTAAGGAGGTTTTGATGGCTACAAACCCACCCTCAGGTGACGGTCGCAGAAAGGGAATGGTTAGAGGTCGTTCTCAATCCAAGACTCCATCCGGCCACTACGTGAAGCGCGACACATCAACAGGTCGCTTCATGGACGTTAAAACTTCCGATAAGAAGCCCTTCAAAGGGGTTAGGAAAGAAAAATAATGTGTTGAGCGGCTACGGTCGCTCTCCTGATCCAACTTGTGGGCACGCAAGTTGGCTGCGCCAACCGCTTTCGCCCACCGTCACTTAAAATGGACAGCCTAGCTGTCCATTTTAAGTGCAGAAATAAACGCCTCCTGTGGAATATCCACCTTCCCGAACTGGCGCATCTTCTTCTTACCCGCCTTCTGCTTGTCCAGCAGTTTGCGTTTCCGCGTGGCGTCGCCTCCGTAGCATTTGGCGGTCACGTCCTTGCGCAGGGCCGAGAGGGTCTCGCGGGCGATGACCTTGCCTCCGATGGCGGCCTGGATCGGGATTTTGAACATGTGGCGCGGGATCAGGTCTTTGAGCTTTTCGCACATCGCCCGGCCCCGCATCTCGGCCCGGTCGCGGTGAACCATTGTCGACAGGGCGTCGACCGGCTCGTCATTCACCAGAACCGACATCTTGACCAGATTGTCCTCGGTATAGCCGGTCATCTGGTAGTCGAACGAGGCATAGCCCTTGGTCACTGATTTCAGGCGGTCGTAGAAGTCAAAGACAACCTCGTTCAGCGGCAGGTCATAAACGACCATGGCGCGGGTGCCCGCATAGGTCAGGTCCAGCTGGATGCCGCGGCGGTCTTGGCAGAGTTTCAGCACGTCGCCGAGATATTCATCCGGAACCAGAATTGTCGCCTTGATGCGCGGCTCCTCGATATGGTCGACCTTGGAGGGATCGGGCATATCAGCGGGATTGTGCAGCTCGATCATCTCGCCGTCTTTCATGTAGACGTGATAGATCACCGACGGCGCGGTGGTGATGAGCTCGATATCGTATTCGCGTTCGATGCGGTCGCGGATGACTTCTAGGTGCAACAGCCCGAGGAAGCCACAGCGGAAACCAAAGCCCAGCGCGGCGGAGGTTTCCATTTCAAAGCTAAACGAGGCGTCGTTGAGGGCCAGTTTGTCGATCGCATCGCGCAGGTCTTCGAATTCAGAGCTGTCAACGGGGAAGAGGCCGCAGAACACCACCGGCTGCGCGGGTTTGAAGCCGTCCAGCGCGTCCTCAGTCCCGTTGCGGTCATTGGTGATCGTGTCACCCACGCGGGTGTCGCGGACCTGTTTGATTGAGGCGGTCAGAAAGCCGATCTCACCGGGGCCCAGCGAGTCCACCATCTCCATCTCGGGGCGGAAGACACCGACGCGGTCGACATGATGCAAGGTGCCGTTCGACATGAACTTGACCCGCATGCCCTTTTTCAACGTGCCGTCCATGATGCGGACCAGAACGATGACACCGAGATAGGCGTCGTACCACGAATCCACCAGCATCGCCTTGAGCGGCGCGTCCAGATTGCCCTGCGGTGCGGGCAGTTGCTGCACGATGGCCTCAAGCGTTTCGTGGATGCCCTGCCCCGTCTTGGCGCTGACCTGAATGGCGTCGGTCGCGTCGATGCCGATCACATCCTCGATCTGTTCCGCCACGCGATCACAATCGGACGCGGGCAGATCGATTTTGTTCAGCACCGGTACGATCTCATGATCGGCGTCGATGGCTTGGTACACGTTCGCCAGCGTCTGCGCCTCGACCCCTTGGGTCGAGTCCACGACCAGCAGCGAGCCCTCGACCGCGCGCATGGACCGAGAGACCTCATAGGCAAAATCCACATGGCCGGGGGTGTCGATCAGGTTCAGCACGTATTTCTCGCCATCATCCGCCGTGTAGTCGATGCGGACCGTGTTGGCCTTGATGGTGATGCCCCGCTCGCGCTCGATATCCATGCTGTCGAGCAGCTGCTCCTTCATGTCGCGATCCTTGACCGTTCCGGTCTCTTGGATGAGCCGGTCAGCAAGGGTGGATTTGCCATGGTCGATATGCGCGACGATGGAGAAATTGCGGATATGAGCGAGGTCTGTCATGGATTGGGATATGTCCGGAGTTTGTGGTCTCGTCAAGCGCTGAAGCGTTGCAAAAAAGGCCATTCTCGCAGCTTTCTGAGCAGTGGCATTTACCGGATTCTAGCCAATGGGTAGAATGCTTAGAGCGACTGATCCGAAAAAGAACCAGAAAGCAGCTATCAGGTGGCCGACTATTCTATCTTCGTTTTGGGCGAAAGCCAGTTAACGGTTTCGGTCGCGCAAGGGCTGGACGGCCTCACCCAGGGCACAGGCATCCATCTGATTGGTGGAACAATTACGTTCGACACTCTAGCTGTTACAGAAGTCTTCATCACGGACGCAGGCTCAGATACGAGCTTTGCAGACAATGATGGCAATCAGCGCCTGGATGGTGACCAAACAATTGATGGAACCCTGTTTTCCAGTGGTACGCGGGTTGAGGCCGAATATGGCATTACCCTGACGGATGGAACCAATACCTACCAGGCTGTTGCCTTCAATGTGAATAACTCCTCCCCCGCCTTTGGTACAGTTGAAGGGATAGCATTTATCGGCGGCCCGGGCGAGTTTCCTCCGTCAGGTATCCCACTGACCGTCGTCAGCACGCAAGAGGGTCCGAGCTTTGATTCCTCAGAATATGTGAGCCCCATCTGCTATTGCCGCGGAACACTCATAAAGACCCCAGAGGGTGATATCCCGATTGAGAAGCTTCAGGTGGGCGACTTGGTCTGGACAAAAGACGACGGGTACCTGCCGATCACCTTGGTCGGATCGCAAGATGTGATCGCAAGCGGGAGTTTTAGAGCTGTCGAAATCCCCCCCGGCCCATTGCAAAATCCAATGGCAATAAGCGTTTCACAGCAACATCGCCTGCTGATCACGCATCCTGCGGCCGAGCTTATGTTTGGGGCGCCGGACGTGTTTGTTCCTGCAATCAGCCTTGTTGATGTTGGCCTTGCCCGCTTCTCCGATGCACGCGCCGTTTGCTATCATCACATCTTACTTGATCGGCATAGCATCCTAAAAGCCAACGGGATTGAGTCGGAAAGCATGTTTGTTGCGAAAGCGCCTCGGGAAGCAGAGCCAGACGCATTTTTTTTCCAGAATATCACCCCACTATCAGCCGGGCCGATGCAGATCGCGCGGATGCCGCTAACACGTCGTGAAGCCACGGTCTTGCTTTGTGAAGTCCTACGTATTGATCCCAAGCCCCGTTTGATTCATACTTCAGCGCAGATTGAGAGGGGCGCAAGATCCCTCCAAGCAGGCAAAAACGAGGCATGAGCATGAAACAGTTCCTCCTAATCGCATTTTGTGCGGCGTCGCTGACGACAGTGGCTCCGGTTGCGGACGCATCGCAGATCAAACGGGCGTGTTTGGCGTCGGATCGTCAGGCTGCGACGCGGGCGCGGTGTTCTTGTATCCAGCGCGTGGCGGATCAGGCGTTGACGCGCAGTGATCAGAAGACCGTCTCGAAATGGTTCACCGACCCCCATCAGGCGCAGCAATTGAAGATGTCTCAGACAGCACGCGATGACGCACTGTGGGATCGGTATCAGAACTTTGGCCAAATGGCGCAAGCGATCTGCAGCTAAGCCTTTCTGAAACCTTGACCTGATGCCCGCTGCGCCCCAGAAAAGGCGCAGCGAAAGGTGTATCTTATGGTGATGAAAGGGCTGACCCTGCGGGGCCTTGAGGTGTTTGAGGCGCTGGCCCGGACAGGATCGGTGGCGCAGGCGGCCGAGATCACGGGGCTCAGCCAGCCCTCGGTTTCTCAGCAATTGCGCAATCTGGAAAAGGCCATCGGCACCGATCTGGTGGACCACGGGCGCAGGCCGATGCGGTTGACGCAGGCTGGGCGCAGCTTTCTCACCCGCGCGCAGGCGGTTCTGTCCGAGCTGCAGATGGCCCAGAGCGAGCTGACCGTGATGGATCTTGGGCACCTCACGACGCTCTCGATCGGGTTAATTGACGATTTCGACAATGACCTGACACCGCGGCTTGCGACACTCCTGGCAGACAGCCTGACGCGCTCGAAATTCAAGCTGATCACCCTGCCCAGCCTTGATCTGTTTTCCGAGCTTGAAGCACAGCGCCTGCATATGGCCGTCTCAGCCCATAGCGGCGAGGTTTTGGAGGGGGTCGTAGAGTACCCTCTGGTGCAGGACCCCTTCATTCTGGTCGCGCCGAGCAGCGTCAGCAATGGAACCGAGGCCATCGAGAAACTGCCTTTCCTGCGATATGCGCGCGAGCAGCTGATCAGCCGACAGATCGAGGCCCATATCGCCCGACAACAGATAGAGTTCGAAGAGCGGTTCGAGATCGGCTCACACCTGGCCCTGATGGCGATGGTGGCGCGGGGCTTGGGCTGGGCGATCACTACACCGCTGGGATATATGCGCGCGGCCCGGTTCCACGAGGACCTGCAGGCCCATCCCTGCCCGCTTGGCGCGTTTTCGCGCACGATATCGCTGTTCACCCGCACCGACTGGTCCGATCAGGTTCCGCAAGAGGTTTCGGGCATGATGCGACGGCTGATGCAAAGCCAGATGATCGATCCAGCCATTGCCAAGCTGCCCTGGCTCAGCGGGCAATTGAAGGTGATGGACAGCTAGCCCTCAAGATGCGTGGCAAGCCCTTCAACTGCGGTTTCGATCAGATCCAGCGCGCCGTCGAAATCCCGCGTGTAGTACGGGTCAGGTACGTGATCCGCGCCGGCATGAGGCGCAAAATCAGTCAATAGACGCACTTGGGTCTGATTGCCGACCGGGCGCAGGGCCTCAATATTCGCGATGTTCTCGGCGTCCATTCCAACAATCAGGTCGAACCGCTCGAAATCCTCAACCACGAATTGCCGGGCCCGCAGATCGTCCAGCTTGATATCCCGCGCTTTTGCCGCGGATTGCATCGGGCCATAAGGCGGCTTGCCGATATGCCAGCCTGCCGTCCCGGCGCTGTCGGTTGCGTGATGGGGCGCACGAGCGCGAAAGGCACCCTCGGCCGCAGGAGACCGACAGATATTGCCCAGGCAAACAAAGAGGATACGATGTGTCATGGGCCAATCTGTAGCGCGTGAGGGGCATATGGAAAAGATCGTCATTCTGACCGGGGCCGGGATTTCCGCCGAAAGCGGCCTCAGCACCTTTCGCGATGAGGGCGGCCTATGGGCGCAACACCGGATCGAGGATGTGGCAACGCCCGAAGGTTTCGCCCGCGACCCCGCCTTGGTTCAGGGGTTCTACAACGCCCGCCGCGTGCAGGCCGCCAAGGTGGAACCCAACGCGGCGCATAAGGCGCTGGCCAAGCTGCAACGGGACTTTCCGGGGGACGTTGTGATCGTCACGCAGAATGTAGACGGGCTGCACGAGGCCGGCGGCGCGCAGGATGTGATCCACATGCACGGGAAACTATCCGGTGCACTCTGCGCATCCTGTGGCCACCGCTGGACAGCACCGCCTGAGATGGAAGTGGGAGAACCCTGTCCGGCCTGCAACGCCCCCACCGCACGCCCTGACGTGGTCTGGTTTGGCGAAATGCCCTATCATATGGAGGAGATTTTCGGTCACCTCGCCTCCGCCACGATCTTCGCTGCGATCGGCACATCAGGCCAAGTCTATCCGGCGGCAGCTTTTGTGCACGAAGCTGGAGCAGTTGGGGCGCGAACGATTGAGATCAATCTGGAGCCGACAGGCGGAGGCTTCGACGACCATCTTCTGGGCAAAGCGTCCGAAACTGTGCCAAAATGGGTTGATCGCTTAATACAGATGCAACCCTAGTGCGAACGACATAGCGGGACTATCCCGCACTATTTCCACAAGGTTTATTCAAGAGGCCGTAAAATGACCGACCAAAACCCACAAACCGGCGAGATTCTGGACGATGGCAGCATGACCGAGCGAGACAGGCTGAGCGCGCAACTCTCAAGCCTGTGGTGGACGTTCCTGATACGTGGGGTGCTGGCGGGTGCGGTTGGTATCGCCGCTCTGTTCTGGCCCTCGGGCAGCATCGCGTTGTTGCTACGACTGGTTGGGGCACTGTTGATCATCGACGGCGGGTTGACTCTATTGGGGGTTGGTCGTCGCGGGCTGTTGGGCGGGGCGGCCATTGGCGCTGTTCTGATTGGCCTGGTCCTGCTTATTTGGCCGGAAGGCACCGTCAAGCTGGCCTTCTTCTTGCTGGGTGCCTGGGCATTGATCATCGGCATCGGCTCACTGGCCGCTTCACAACAAATGAATGAACGCGACCCTCAACGCGGCTCGATGCGTGGATCGGGGATCGCAGCTTTGATCATCGGCCTGGTCCTGATGATATGGCCAGCGGTTGCATTGATCGCACTGGGATGGGCCATAGCCTTTTCAGCCCTTGCGATTGCAGCCGTGATGTTCTGGCTCGCTACCCGCCTGCACAGCGCCAGTGACAGGGTCGGCATGAAAACCATCAATCGTTAGAACGCCAACATCAACCTAGGGACGCAAAAAGGCCGGGCTACGTGCCCGGCCTTACGCATGGATGACGGCCGCAGCGCGGCCCGAAGACAGGCGTTCACCTAGTTCGAATGCGACCCGTGGTTATCATGGCCATGCTTGTCCTGGCGCTCCAGATCAACCGGAATCTCGACCACGACCTCACCTGCATTTTCAAAAACCAGCGTAACCGGCAGCATCTCGCCTTGTACAAACGGGTCCTTCAGACCCATGAACATCACATGGGCACCCCCGCGCTTGAGCGCAAAGCTCTCACCCGCTGGAATCACAAAGCCTTCCTCGACATGCACCATCTTGGCCACGCCTGCATCGTCAATCATATGGGTGTGCAGTTCTACTCGGGCCGATACGTCCGAAGTCGCACGGATCAGGCGATCATCGGTATCACTGGTGTTCTGTATCACCATAAAGGCCGCACCCGCCTTGGCAGCTTTACCAGACGACCTCGCATATGCGTCGTCTACAACGATGATATCGGCGGCGAGGGCTGGAACGGCCAAAATGCAACCGGTCAGTGTTGCGAACAGAGTGGATTTGAGGGACATCGCGCCTCTCCTATTTCTTTTGGTCTGATTTGTATCGAAAGGGAATCAGACCTTCACCGGAGGGGCCCGCGCCGGTTTCCGCGGCAAAGGCAGCGCGATCAGATTCTCATCGCGGCTGAGCGGATGAACACCACCCAACAGCGGCGCATCAGGTACGACCGGAGGATGCAGATGAACCGCCCCCAGCAGAGCTAAAGCATAGTCAGGACAATAGTGCGGAGGCGCTGTCGGCTGCCCGTCCTCATCCATATAGACGACAACGGGTCCTGTGCCCGTACACAGCACCATCTGGCCTACGGCGCGGTCAACCCCCCGCGAAACGGCCAATCCCTGCCCTGTCAGAACAACCAACAGGCACATCACAACAGGCAGGATTCGAGGCACGAAACGTTTCATTCGGCCTCGATATAGGCTGCTGAGCTAGCGGGCTTCAAGCGCCAAACCGTCGCGTCCGAAATCGCTTCAGTATTCCAGGCCGCGACGCTTTACGGTTCCCTTTGTGAGGCTGGTATGAGACCGGTTCACCCGGCGCTGCATCCGGGAACATGCGGAAATTGTCTTACTTGCCAGCTTACTCAGCAAAAGAAAGAAATAAAAACTCTTAAATGACATTGTACAACACTCGTTGTTGATAAACCAATAATGGCAAAAATAGGGCGGCTTTGTCTGTGAACAAGATCACTCAAGAGGATTTTGTTTCCCGGACGAGCACAACCGTTGCCAATCGTTTCCAAATGAAAAAGCCCCGAACCGGCTAGGTTCGAGGCTTTGGAATTCTGTTAAGTGTAAGGACTTAGGCCGCGGCTTGGGCCTTAGCGATTTCCTTTTTCACTTTCAGAGCGTTTGCCGACAGCTCTTCGTCCTTGGCTTTCGCCAGGAACGCGTCCAGACCACCACGGTGGTCGACCGAGCGCAGGGCAGCTGCCGAGATGCGCAGCTTGACGCCGCGACCCAGGGTCTCGGACTGCAGGGTAACGTCGTTCAGGTTCGGCAGAAAACGACGACGAGTTCTGTTTTTGGCGTGGCTGACATTGTTGCCAGTCATCGGGCCTTTTCCGGTCAGTTCGCAACGGCGCGACATGGTTTCTTCCTTTGTTTCTGGAGGCCCGGCAAAACGCCTGCGGCCAAATCACAAGGGGCACAACCCGAAGTCGCGCCCGAAAACTGGTTGGATGCGTGTAGTGGGAATCGCTGGAAGGGTCAAGACACGGCGGACGGATTCTTTTCCAAAACCGTTTACTGCGGAACGGCCTGCCGGGCCGCACCTGCGGCGCGCGTATTTTGGAAAAGGTGAAAGCACCTTTAGACCAGACTCGCCAGCATTTTCTCGGCGGCTGCAGCAGGGCTGAGGCGACCTTGGGATACTTCTGCATCAAGCTGCGCCATCTGGGCCTTGGCCTGGGCCGTTTCGAGGCGTGCAAGCAGCGAATGCCGCACCTCTTGATCGAACCAATAGCGGGCTTGTGCGGCGCGATTGGATTGCCAATGACCCGCCTCGCGCCGCCAATCGGTCAGACTCTGAATTTCCGCCCATGCCTTGTCCAGCCCATGTTCCTCAACCGCTGACACCGGCATGGCCTTCGGGAAACCTTCGGGGTCCTGAGGCCGCTTGCGCAACAGGCGCAGGGCTCCGGCGTAGTCGGCGCAAGTGCGGGTTGCGGTCGCTTTCAGGTCTCCGTCGGCCTTGTTGATCAGGATGATGTCGGCCATCTCCATGATACCGCGCTTCACGCCTTGCAACTCATCCCCACCTGCCGGGGCCAGCAGCAGCAGGAACAGGTCCGACAGCTCCGAAACCACGGTTTCGGACTGGCCGACCCCCACGGTTTCGATCAAAACGACATCGTAGCCGGCTGCCTCGCACAGGGCGATGGCCTCGCGGGTTCGGCGGGCGACGCCGCCGAGGTGGCTCTGACTGGGCGATGGCCGGATAAAGGCGTTTTTCTCGCGGCTCAAACGCTCCATCCGGGTTTTGTCGCCCAGAATGGAGCCGCCCGAACGAGCCGAACTGGGGTCGACGGCAAGAACTGCAACGCGCAGCCCCTGCCCGATCAGCATCATACCAAAGCTTTCAATGAAGGTGGACTTGCCGACACCCGGCGTACCCGACAGGCCGATCCGCAGGGATTGCCGCCCGGACTGCGCCAGATGGGACAGCAACTCGGTCGCTTGCGCCCGGTGATCTTCCCGCTGGCTTTCGACCAAGGTGATTGCACGCGCCAAGGCCCGACGCTCGCCTTGCAATATCCTGTCGCCCAAGTCAGCTATGTCCATCCGTCCGGTCCCTTTAGAATCCGCCCTAGATGAATGTGCGACGCGTGGTTTGTCCAGAGGCCCTGCGGGATTAACTGCGCTGCTTCTGGACGTCGGGTCTCGCTTTGGCGATAAGGCCGCATGAGCCGTTTGCCGATAGATGACGCCCTTCCGGAACTCCTGGAGACCCTGAGAGCCCATGGCCGTGCCGTGCTACAGGCCCCGCCGGGGGCGGGCAAGACGACTCGGGTGCCTCTGGCGATGCTAGAGGCCGGATTGTGCGCCGGTCGGATCGTGATGCTCGAACCCCGGCGGTTGGCCGCCCGCGCCGCGGCCGAGCGGATGGCCGAAACGCTAGGCGAACGCGCGGGGCAAACGGTCGGATACCGAGTCCGGGGCGATGCGAAAGTGTCGAAATCCACCCGGATCGAGGTGGTCACCGAAGGCATCCTGACCCGCATGTTGCAATCTGAGCCCGACTTGCCCGGCATCGGCGCGGTGATTTTCGATGAGTTCCACGAACGCTCTCTGAACGCCGATCTGGGGCTGGCCCTGTGTCTTGAGGTAACCGGAGCCCTGCGCGATGACCTGATCCTATTGGCCATGTCGGCGACGCTGGATGCAGACCCCGTGGGGAGGTTGATGGAGGCCCCGCTGGTGACCTCGGAAGGTCGCAACTATCCGGTTGAAACGCGATGGTTGGAAAAACCACTGGGGGCGCAGGCCCGGCGGCTGGATGCGCTGATTGATCTGGTCGTTAAAGCTGAGCGGGAAAGCCAGGCCATCGGTGGCGGTATCCTCGTGTTCCTCCCGGGCGAGGGTGAGATCCGCCGCGCAGAAAGCGCACTGTCCGGGCGACTGCCACAGGATTGCGTTGTGCGCCCTCTCTTTGGGGCTATGCCCTTTGCCGCCCAGCGCGCGGCGATTGCGCCGGTTGAGAATGGACGGAAGGTGGTTCTGGCAACCTCAATTGCCGAAACCTCGCTGACGATCCCCGATATACGCGTCGTAGTTGATATGGGACAGGCACGGCGGGCGCGGTTCGATCCCGGCTCGGGCATGTCGCGGCTGGTGACGGAACGAGTCACGCGCGCCGAAGCAACCCAGCGCGCAGGCCGGGCGGGCCGGGTTTCAGACGGGCTATGCTATCGGCTATGGTCGAAAGGCGAAGAGGGGGCATTGGCCGCCTACCCGCCTGCCGAGATCGAGGCCGCCGACCTGACCGGGCTTGCGCTGGAACTGGCACTCTGGGGGGCCGAAGCCGGTGATCTGGCATTTCTGACAGCTCCGCCCGAGAGCGCTCTGGCTGAGGCGCAGGCGCTGCTGACCTTACTGGGCGCTTTGGATGGCAAGGGGCGGATCACGGATCATGGGCGTGCATTGGCTGCCCTGCCCTTGCATCCCCGCTTGGGTCATATGCTGGTTACGGCGGGGGCGCAGGCAGCCCCTCTGGCCGCACTGATGGCGGAACGTGATCCGCTGAAGGGCGCTCCGGTTGACCTGTCCTTGCGGCTTGAAGCTCTGCGCGACGCCCGTGCGTTTCAGCGCAACCGGGTCTGGCAGGTCAATATGGGAGTGTTGGACCGGGTGAAGGCCGAGGCCAAACGGTTGCGGGTGAAGGCCGGATCTGAGGCTGAAGACCTAAGCCCTGCGTCAATGGCCGCGCTGGCCTATCCAGACCGCATTGGTCAAAGGCGCAAGGGCGATGCACCGCGCTATGTGCTGTCCGGTGGCAAGGGCGTTGTGCTGGACAGCGGCGATACGCTGGCAGGCGCGCCCTATTTGGTGACCATAGATACCGACGGCAACCCGCGCGAGGCGAAAGCGCGCATGGCTGTACAAATCAGCGAAAGTGAAATTCGCGCCCTGTTTGCAGATCGGATCGGATGGGAGACCAGCTGCGTCTGGTCAAAACGCGACCGACGGGTCATTGCACGGCGGCAAGAATGCCTCGGCGCAATCACGTTAGAGGACCGTATCTGGAAAGACGTCCCCGAGGACGCGATAGCCCGTGCCATGTTGGACGGGGTTCGCGATCTGGGGCTGCGGTTGGAGGGCGCAGCCGCCCGGCTGGCCGCGCGGGTCGAACTGGCGCGTGCCGATGGGGTCGACCTGCCCGACTTCTCGGACCAAGGGCTGATCGACACGGTGGAAGATTGGCTGCTGCCCATGCTATCGGGCGTGCGTAGCGCAGAGAACTGGAAGCGCTTTGACCTGCTGCCCGCGCTGCGGGCCCGTCTGGACTGGACGCAGACGCAAGAGCTGGACCGCCGCGCGCCGGGATCCTTCGTCACCCCACTGGGCCGCAAGGTTCCCATCGACTACGGCGGCGATGCGCCCGAAATCTCGGTGCGTCTGCAAGAACTGTTCGGTGTCACGCGCCATCCGGTGGTCGGAGGCACACCGCTGAAGATCACCCTACTGTCTCCCGCACAACGCCCGATCCAGATCACCCGCGACCTGCCGGGGTTCTGGGCTGGCTCTTACGCGGATGTGCGCAAGGACATGCGCGCGCAATACCCCAAACACCCCTGGCCCGAGGACCCAACTCAGGCCGATCCGACGTTGCGGGCCAAACGAAGGCCCGACTGAGGCATCACCAAGCGCCGGATTTTGCCGAATTACCTCCAAATTGCGACAAAATTGCCGCCAAACCCCCAAGAAAAGCCGTTTTTCCGGGGTTACGTTGCATTCATCTATTCCGACGACTATCTGAACATGCATTGAGGTAAAATGTTTTCCGAGCGGCAGAAGAATGAAAGCGCAGTTGCAGAGAATCTGGGATGAGGTCGGACGACCTATGATACAGCGACCTAAGCGCGTGCAGGTGGCCGCCCTCTGTACGCGTCAGACCAAATCAGGCCACGAGGTTCTACTGGTGACCAGCCGCGACACCGGGCGCTGGATCATTCCCAAGGGCTGGCCGATCGACGGACTGGACGGCGCCGGGACTGCCCTGCAAGAGGCTTGGGAAGAGGCCGGCGTGCGTGAGGCCAAAGCCAAAAGAGAGCCGGTGGGTCATTTCACCTATGACAAGGTCCTCAAAGACGGCTCGGTCGAGGCGGTTTTGACCAGCGTCTACCATCTGCGCGTGACGAAACTGCTGGATGACTTCCCCGAAGCAGATCAGCGGGAGCGGAGCTGGGTGACGCCGAAGATTGCCGCTGAACGTGTGGATGAGCCTGAACTCAAGGCCCTGCTAAGGCATCTTTAAAGGTCAAGTGGCGTCATGGTTGCCCTCAGGTCGTGAAACCTGTAGGGACCGGCGTCAATCTTTTTGGACCTTATCACACCCATGTCGAACACGAACTCCAAACCGCGCTGGAAAGCGCTGGATAGCGACCTGCATCGCATCTCGCGGGTCGAGACAGCAAATGCGCATGTCGCCCGCCCCTTGCTGGCGCCGGGCATCGCTCTGGCCTTCATGGCATTGGCCGGGTTGACGGCGGCGGTTCTGTTTGGGCAGGCGGATGGTGGCGTGATCGTCGTCGCAGCGGCGGCGTTCGGGGCCTATATGGCAATCAATATCGGCGCCAATGACGTGGCCAACAACATGGGCCCGGCTGTGGGTGCAAATGCCCTGACCATGGGCGGCGCGATTGCCATCGCGGCCATTGCCGAAAGCGCAGGCGCGTTGCTGGCGGGCGGGGATGTGGTCTCAACCATCTCCAAGGGGATCATTGATCCGGCCTCGGTCCAGAACAGCAATGTGTTCATCTGGGCGATGATGGCGGCACTGATCTCCTCGGCCATGTGGGTCAATCTTGCGACCTGGCTGGGCGCGCCTGTTTCGACCACCCATTCCGTCGTAGGCGGAGTCATGGGTGCTGGCGTCGCTGCGGCAGGGCTGAGCGCGGTCAGCTGGGGCACCATGGGGGCCATCGCGGCCAGCTGGGTGATCTCTCCGGTTCTGGGCGGCGTGATTGCAGCTGTGTTTCTGGCGCTGATCAAGGCCAAAATCCAGTATCAGGACGACAAGATTGCAGCCGCGCAGCGCTGGGTGCCCATCCTCGTGGGGCTGATGGCCGGTGCGTTCGCTACCTATCTGGCGGTGAAGGGACTGAAGAAAATCGTTGCAATTGATCTGAACACAGCTGTTCTAATCGGTTTGGCCGCCGGTCTGCTGGCATGGGCCGTGACGGTGCCTTGGGTGCGTCGCCGCGCGCAAGGGCTGGAGAACCGCACGCGGTCGCTGAAAACCCTGTTCGGGCTGCCTCTGGTGATCTCTGCGACCTTCCTCAGCTTTGCGCATGGGGCCAATGATGTGGCGAATGCGGTCGGACCGCTCGCCGCTATCGTGCACGCAGCCGAGTTCGGAGATTTCGCCGCCAAAGTCACCATTCCCACATGGGTCATGGTGATCGGAGCCTTTGGGATTTCTTTCGGTCTGTTCCTTTTCGGGCCGAAACTGATCAGAATGGTGGGCAGTCAGATCACCAAGTTGAACCCGATGCGCGCCTTTTGCGTCGCGCTGTCTGCCGCCATCACCGTGATCCTGGCCAGTTGGTTGGGGCTGCCAGTCAGCTCGACGCACATCACAGTGGGCGCCGTTTTTGGCGTGGGTTTCTACCGCGAATGGCATTCCGACCGACGCTGGGCACATTCCAATCGCCAACGCCCGCCCGAGCAGCGCCTGGCGCGGGAAGAGCATCAGCGGCGCAAGCTGGTTCGCCGGTCGCATTTCATGACGATCGTGGCCGCTTGGGTGGTGACCGTTCCGGCAGCGGCTGTGTTGTCAGCTGTGATTTTCTGGATGCTGACTGCATTTGGATAAGCTGGGGACTTGCGAGGCTCTGCCTCGCGCTCCGGGATATTTTTAGCCAGATGAAGAGCGGATCAGGGTCTGATCTGGGCAGGCCGCATGGGTTCTGTTGGGGTTGCGCGGATCAATTCGGCAACCCGGCTGTTTATCGGGGTTGGTCTGTTTAGGGACTCGCCTAGGCGGATGATTTCGCCTTGCAGGCTGTCGATTTCCGTAGAGCGGCCGGCGCTCAGGTCATAAGCCATCGAGGTTCGCGCGCTGGGGTCGATGGTTAGCATTTTAGAGGCGATGCGCTTGAACAGAGGTGTCGGCAGGCGCAGGATATGCGGCGTCATCCACGCGGGTAGCGGTGTGGTCGAGGCGACCGGGTGACCGGCGGCTTTCAGAACCGCAAGCGCTTCGGCCATCTGATCGGCCATCAGGCGACGCCAATTGTGGTCCGTCAGTTGTTCGACCAGCGTAAGGCCAGATAGCGCATTCAGCGCGTTGTTGAGGTTGATGACGAGCTTGCCCCACTGAACGGCCTCTATCTCGCCGCTTTCGGCGATTGGAAGTCGGGTGCTGGTCAGATGTTCAGCCAAGGACCCCGGGCCCGCTTGTATGACGATATCCCCGGATGTGGCGCGGTGATAGGCGGCTGGGCGGGTTGGAACTACGTTAAAGGGGACCATCCCTGCGCGGACATCGTGGTTGGGCAATGCGGCGCGCAGGGTTCGCGCATTCTCCATCCCGTTTTGCCACGAAAGGACCGGAGTCGACTGCGAAGCGTGCGCAGCGATCAGTGCCGCTATGTCTTCGGTTGCGCCTGATTTCACTGTGACGACGATCAGATCGGCTTCGGCCAAACAGCTGGGATCTGTGCTGAGCGTCAGAGATGTGTCCGGAATCGTAAGAGTGAGACCCGAGAAATCGGTGACCGTCAGCCCCTGCTCTCGGATCGGGTCCAAGACGCGGGCGCGGCCCAGCAGAGTAACCATATGCCCAGCATCAGCCAACAGCGCGCCGCAATAGCAGCCGATACTACCCGCACCTGCAATGACGATCTTCATGGTGATCCCTCCATTGCGGGAAGGATCACCGGGTTAGCGTGTCGGGGCAAGCCCGGCGCGAGGTAACGTGGCGTTCAGCGGGCCAGTCTGGGTTTAGTGCGTTCCAGTTCTGGCGAGATTGGAATGAACTCCTGATCATCGCCGGGGGGCAAGTGGAAGGCTCCGTTCGCCCAGTCGGCGTTTTTCCATTCACGCGTCGCGTGCTCGATCTTTTCCTTCGACGAGGATACGAAATTCCACCAAATATAGCGCTCTTCGTTGAGGGTCGCGCCGCCGAGCAACATTAGCCGCGCGCCCATCGGCCCGGCCGTGACCGAGAGCTTGTCGCCCGGACGGAAAACCATCATGCGACCGGCCTCGAATTTATCGCCCGCGATCTCGACTGAGCCTTCGGTCACATAGACACCCCGATCCTCGTGATCGTCTGGCAGCGGGAATGACGCCCCAGGATCCAGTTCGACATCCAGATAGAAAGTCTCGGACAGCATGGTAACCGGGCTTGTCTCACCATAGGCCGAGCCGAGGATCAGGCGGGCGCTGACGCCTTTGTCCTGAATATGGGGCAGCGCGCCTTGTTTGTGATGCTCAAAATCCGGTGCCATATCCTCATGCGCTTCAGGCAAGGCGATCCAGGTCTGGATCCCGAATAGCTTGTTTTCGCGGGCGCGCGTCTCAGCACTTGTGCGTTCAGAGTGGGTCACGCCGCGACCGGCGACCATCCAGTTGACCTCACCGGGGTAGATCATTTGGTGGGTGCCCAGACTGTCCCGATGTTCGAACTCGCCCTGATACAGATAGGTCACCGTCCCCAGCCCGATATGAGGATGCGGGCGAACATCAATACCGCCTTCGGTGATGAACTCGGCTGGACCCATCTGATCGAAGAAGATGAACGGCCCGACCAGTTGGCGTTCGACCGATGGCAGCGCCCGGCGCACTTCGAACCCGCCCAGATCGCGGGCACGCGGGATGATCAACGTCTCAAGCGCCGGGTTTTCCGTGACGCAGTCGGGGGTGTGAGTCGGGTTCCAGCTCATGCCTGATCTCCTTTGGTCGGACGGGCTAACTTTCTAACGTTCCTGAATGCACTGTAGCGCAGAGTTCACGACATGTATCGCGCAACCATGCACATACTTGGTGCGGCGTCTGGTTCGTTGAAGCTCGGTGGGCCATGCACCCTCACATAGCCGTGAACATTAAATCGTCCACGCTTGGACGGCGCGCGCTCGGTTTTCCAATCAAGCGTGCTATATTTTGGGATAGGCGAACCCGGCCAGTCAGGTCGGGCTAGAATGTGGGCCACATGACAGGAGAGTTTCCATGACGCGCCTTCAGATAACCCGCCGGTCTCTTCTAGTTGCCGGCATTGGCACCCTCGCGACGGGTTTATCCGGGGGAGCGCATGCCAGCGGGCTCGCTGCGACCCCTTCGATGCGCGGTGGGTCCAACAACTATCGCCCCGGCGCGCCGATCGTCGACAGGATCGGTGGCGGAGGGTTCTGGATGACAGGCACCGTGCGACGCGCCGGAGACGGAGCGCCCCTGCCTGGTCAACGCATCCAGATCTGGGCGCACACGACCGAAGGGCACGAGCGCGATCCTCACAGTCACGGAGCGACCTTGACCGACGCCAATGGCGAGTTTCGGCTGGAGATGCCGCAGATCGTGCCTGCCTTCGGGCAACCGCATGGGCATCTGGCCTATGACAGCGGTGAGTTTCAGACGGTGTTCCTGCGGCCCGTGATGTCCAGCGCGAAAGACAAAACGCTGGCCGCACATTTCGTACTGCAACCTGCCTGAGCCACGTGATCCGAAGCGCTCTGATTTGGCTGGGGATTGGAGCCGTGTTGCTCGTTCCGTTGATTGCGGCTGCAACCAGCCCTTATCTCGCTTGGCGTGACCCTATCTACATCCTAGCAGGGTTTGCCGGGGTTCTGAGCCTTGGGTTGCTATTGCTGCAACCTTTTTTGGCGGCCAGAAACTTGCCGGGACTTGCCCCAATGACCAGCCGTCGCGCGCATAGATGGGTCGGGATTGCGTTGGTCATGGCCATTGTGATCCATGTTGGCGGTCTCTGGATCACCAGCCCTCCGGATGTGGTGGATGCGTTGCTCTTCGTCTCAGCGACCCCGTTTTCCGCGTGGGGAGTGATCGCGATGTGGGCCGCTTTTTCCACGGCGTTTCTGGGTATCTACCGACAGCGCTTGGCCTTGCGGTTTCGCGTCTGGCGGCTAACGCATACGACCCTGGCTTCCGTGACGATCGTCGGAAGCGTTGTGCATGCCATGCTGATCGAAGGCACGATGGAGATCATGACCAAGACAGCCCTGTGCGTGTTGGTGCTATTGGCGAGCGGGCAGGCGCTCGCCAAACTGCGCGTTTGGGACGTTAGGAGACGGACTTAAACGCCCAGACACCACCGCATCACTGCTTTCTGGGCATGAAGGCGGTTCTCGGCCTCATCAAAGATGACCGAGTTCGGGCCGTCCATCACCTCGGAGGTCGCTTCTTCCTCGCGGTGGGCGGGCAGGCAGTGCATGAACAGTGCATCCGGCTTGGCATGGGACATCAGCTCGGTATTGACCTGATAGGGGCGCAGCATGTTGTGGCGACGCTCTTTCGCGGATTGGCTGTCATGCATCGAAACCCAGGTGTCGGCAACCACTAAATCCGCGCCCTCAACGGCCTTGTAGGGATCACGTTCAACGACGATTTGCGAGCCCTTCTGACGGGCAAAACCCATGAATTCTTCCTCGGGGTCGAACTGTGCCGGGCCGGTGAAGGTCAGGTCAAAACCAAACTGCCCAGCCGCGTGTAGGAACGAGGCGCATACATTGTTGCCGTCGCCGGTCCAGACCACCTTTTTACCCGCAATCGGGCCGCGGTGTTCTTCGTAGGTTAGGATATCGGCCATGATCTGACAGGGATGGGTGCGGTCGGTCAGGCCGTTGATCACGGGCACGTCCGAGTATTCGGCCATCTCGGTCAAGACGGTCTCGTCAAAGGTGCGGATCATGATCATGTCCACATAGCGTGACAGGACACGGGCCGTGTCGGCGATGGTTTCGCCATGGCCAAGTTGCATGTCCTTGCCAGACAGAACCATCGTCTGACCGCCCATTTGACGTACACCGACATCAAAGGACACGCGCGTCCGGGTCGAGGGTTTTTCGAAGATCAGCGCAACCATATGGTCTTTGAGCGGCTGTTCATCATCCAGCGCGGCTTTTGGCCGTCCAAGGCGGGCCTGTTTCATCGCGCCCGCTTGATCAATCATGTTGCGCAGGTCTGCTGCGCCGGTTTTGTGGATATCAAGGAAATGGTTCATATCGTTTTGCTCTTGGCTATCAACGGTCGGGGGCGGTGCCCCCGAGGTATTTGTGAACAGAAGAAGGATCAGGCGGTGGCCAAATTGGCTTCGATTTGCGTTGCGGCCTTATCGAGGCGGATCATCGCCTGGGCGATATCGTCTTCGGTCAGGGTCAGTGGCGGCAGCAGGCGAATGACGTTGTCGGCGGCGGGAACCGTGATGACCTCGTTGTCATAGCCCGCGTTGACGACGTCGATATTTGTCGCTTTGCACTTCAGGCCCAGCATCAGGCCGGTGCCGCGCACCTCTTCGAAAACCTCAGGGTGGTCGGCCACCAAGCCTTCGAGTTTTTGGCGCAACAGGCCTGCCTTGCGGTTGACACCTTCGAGGAAGGCAGGCGTGGCGACCTGGTCGATCACGACGCAGCCAACGGCGCAGCCGAGCGGGTTCCCTCCGTAGGTCGAACCATGGGTGCCTGCGGTCATGCCGCTAGCGGCCTCTTCCGTGGCCAGCACCGCGCCCAGAGGGAAGCCTCCGCCGATGCCTTTGGCGACCATCATGATATCCGGCGTGATACCCGCCCATTCATGGGCGAACAGCTTACCAGTGCGGCCCACGCCACACTGGACCTCGTCAAGGATCAACAACAGGCCGTGTTCGTCGCATATCTGACGCAAGGCCTTGAGTTCGGCGTCGGGAACGGGGCGAATGCCGCCCTCGCCTTGCACCGGCTCGATCATGATTGCCGCTGTTTTTTCGGAAATCGCGTTTGTGACGCCATCGAGATCTCCGAACGTGAGATGCACGAAGCCGGGCAGCAAGGGGCCGAAGCCTTTGGTCATCTTCTCCGACCCGGCGGCAGCGATACCAGCCGAGGAGCGGCCGTGGAAGGAGCCATCGAAGGTGATTATCTCGACCTTCTCGGGCTGGCCTTTGTCATAGAAATACTTGCGGGCCATTTTCACGGCCAGTTCGCAGGACTCGGTGCCCGAGTTGGTAAAGAACACCGTATCGGCAAAGGTATGTTCAACCAGCTTGTCGGCCAGCGCCTGCTGTTGCGGGATGTTATACAAGTTCGAGACATGCCACAGCGCGTGTGCCTGCTCGGTCAGCGCGTTCACAAGCGCCGGATGCGCGTGGCCCAGCGCGTTCACCGCGATGCCCGCCCCGAGGTCCAGAAAACGTCGGCCATCCGCCTCGGTCAGCCAGGCGCCTTCGCCCTTCACGAAAGTCAGGGGCGCACGGTTATAGGTCGGCAGAACGGACGGGATCATCGGATCATCCTTTTAAGATAGCTTAAGCCCTGTGAGTGATACACCGGGGCCATGGTCGTCAACTGATTTGGTGGAGAATGCGCGGATTTGGACAGCGCAAATAGATCAAACGGGCCGGTTACGCGGTCAGGCGTCGGCGTCGGAGGCGCAGGATATGTACGGTTTTGATCATGGCGGCTCGTATAGCGAGGTTCGATCTGTCTGGGAAGACCAATAATTGGAAAGCCCCGAATTTTCATAATGAGATGAGAAGCCGCCATTTCACGCTTGCTATTTCAACTCCTGTGGCGCACCGCTTGGCCATGACGCCTACACCTCAGAATCCGCCCCTTGCGGCCCTGTTGATCTTTGCCGCCAGCGCCCTGCTGGCAGGGACAACATTGCTGGCCAAAGCGTTGGGAACAGACACGCTTGGCCCTGCGTTGCATCCGATGCAGATCAGCCACGGGCGGTTTCTGTTTGCTTTTGTGGTGATCGTGACCGCCACAGCTGTTCTGCGCCCGGCGCTGAGGCGCCCTCATTGGGGGCTGCATATCGGCCGCACCAGTTTCGGATGGCTGGGGATCACGCTGATGTTTGCATCCGTCGCCTATATCCCGATCGCGGACGCCACGGCGATTTCCTTCCTGAACCCGGTTTTTGCGATGGTTCTGGCCATCCCGCTGCTAAAAGAAGGTGTCGGCCCTTGGCGTTGGCTGGCCGCAGCGGTGGCTTTGACCGGGGCACTGATTCTCTTGCGCCCGACGCCTGCCAGTTTCCAACCAGCCGCCCTATTGGCCCTGACGGCGGCCGCGGTGATCGGGATGGAGCTGATTTTCATCAAAAAACTCTCAGGCCGCGAGATGCCGATCCAGATTCTGTTGGTGAACAACGGATTGGGTCTATCCATCGCCTCGGTCGCGGTGATTGCAGTATGGCAGGCGCCGACCCCTGCACAATGGGCAGCTTTGGCCGGAATCGGGGGGTTGATGGCCTGCGCGCAGGCCTGTTTCGTCAACGGAATGGCCCGCGCCGATGCCTCGTTCGTTGCGCCCATCAGCTATGCCACATTGATCTTCGCGGCGTTCTACGACTTTGTGATCTTTAACGTGATCCCGGATCGGATCAGCATCATCGGCTCATCCATCATTCTGACAGGCGCGTTGATTCTGGTCTGGCGCGAAACCATTCACCGTCAGGCCTTGAGCCGGTAGCCTGTGCGCAACATCTGCCAGGTCACGGCACCAACGAACAGCGTCGCCCCGGTGCACACTGCCATCCCAAGCCAAGGTGAGCTGTCGGACACTCCGATCATCCCATAGCGCAGACCATCGATCAGATAGAAAACCGGGTTCAAGTGGCTGAGCTTGTTCAGCACCGGCGGCAGCGCCTCGACCGAGTAAAAGGTCCCCGACAGGAAGGCCAAAGGCGTGACGATGAAGTTGGTGATCGCGGCCATCTGGTCGAATTTATTGGCAAAAATACCGGCGAATAGGCCCAAGGCGCCCATGAAAGCACCGCCCAAGATGACGAATATCAGGGTGATGAACAGGTTCTGCGGCGCAATCGATAGAAACACCAGAAACGCGAGGGCCACGACACAAGCGATCAGAACGCCGCGCGCAATGCCGCCTGCCAAATAGCCAAGCAGGATCTCTAGCGGGGACAGCGGCGGCATAAGGGTATCCACGATGTTCCCCTGAACTTTCGAGATCACCATCGAGGACGAGGTATTGGCGAAAGCATTCTGGATCACCGTCATCATCATGATACCGGGCGCCAGAAAGATCAGAAACGGCACACCCATAACGTCAGGCCGGCTTGGACCGATGGCAATGGTGAAGATCAACAGGAACAATCCAGCCGTCACCAGCGGGGCCAGCAGGGTCTGGGTCCACACCGCCATAAAGCGCAGGGTTTCGCGTTTGGCCAGCGTGTAGAGGCCCATCCAATTGACCGCGCCAAACCGGCGCGCGTCCTGATCCACAAGATTCTGCATGAGAGCCTCTTAACTGATTCGAAGACCGCTTGTAACTCGGCCCGCAGTGATTAGAATAGGGCGCTGAGACGAATTCCCAAGGCGGCCCGAATCCGGGGCCGCTTTCCGCTTTTGAAAGGCAACCGATGTCCTGGACTGACGAGCGCGTAGAACTGCTGAAGAAAATGTGGGGCGAGGGCCAGTCGGCCAGCCAGATCGCCAAGGAACTGGGCGGCGTGACCCGCAACGCGGTAATCGGCAAGGTCCACCGTCTGGGCCTGTCCAACCGCGCTACCGGAGCAACGCCCGCCAAGGCTGAGCCAAAAGAAAAACCGGCACCCGCGCCCAAGGCCGAGGCGAAACCAAAGCCCGCCCCCAAGACCGAACCCGCGCGTCCGGCCCCTGCCCCGGCAGCGGAGACGAAGCCCGCGGTTCCCGCCCGTCGTCAGATTATCCCGGCGGGTCAACCTCTGCCGCCGCAACCTTCGGCGAATGAGATCAGCCCCGAGGCGTTGGCCAAGGTCAACGAGGTTGAGAAGAAAGCCAAAAAGCTGACGCTGATGGAGCTGACCGAAAAGACCTGCAAATGGCCCGTCGGCGACCCCGCGACCGAGGATTTCTGGTTCTGCGGCCTGCCGGTTGAAGCGGGCAAGCCCTACTGCGAGGCGCATGTCGGCGTGGCCTTCCAACCCATGAGCTCGCGCCGCGACCGCCGTCGGTGATTTGGAACGCCAGAACCATAATTCTATTCTAGGATGTGGAAAGGGTGCGGAGTTTCTCCGAGCCTCGTTTCGGAAGTGTTGCGAAGTCAAAACAACCCTATGCGTATCAGGCGCTTTCAAAAACACCCTCGCAACTTTCTGCAAAGGTGTTTTAGATTGGGGCGTCGGATGTGCGGACAAAGCCGACCTCAGAACTTCCAATTCTTTGGGGTGCTCCGACGCCTTATTCACTCTTGGAAGGGAATGCTTGTATAAGCTCCGACTTCGTCATTTCCTGTGCGTTCGTTGAATGCCCTGATCATTTCGTTTGTAGCTTCAGCTGCTCCGATATCCATGCTCTCGAGATCAAATTCGGAGAACGGGAACTCTGCAGCTGAGTCAGGCGGTTGCTTGGGCATTTGTACTGGTGCCGGGAAAGACTCTTCATTGGGCACTCCTTGACGAGTACGAATACTATCTTTGGTTACATTCCAGGTCATGAAATCAGCCGCCAAGTCCAATGGCCCATCATATGTTTCTCGGATTGCTGAATAGACGGCCAGCGCAATGTCATGATCATTTTGGAAGTGGTAGCAAACCGCCAATCTTGGTTCCGTTTCGGACATAATCTTGCCGAATGCTTGCGCGGAAGTGTGCCCTTGAGAACCAACAAAAATTGCTTCGGAAGGGGCAAAACCATATTTCTCGATCATGAAATCTGGAGGGGTAAAGCATTCATGAATTGCAAGGTCCGCACCTACCGCATGCTCTCTCCACCATCGCGTAGGTAGCGTGTCGGATGAAAAAGCAAACTTCAGACCGTTCCATTCAAGTAGAAAACTAACTGATTGTTCACCATGTATGGCTGGCAGGGTTCTGACCTGAACGCCGTTTTCGTCAAAAATGACGTTATTTACGATTTTCCAATCGAATTCGTTAACCTCAAGTTGCAGCCCTCTGGGGTCGACCGCCGCCCCACGAGTCGCTTCTTCCCATGCCCACATTTTCTTCATGTGATCTGCCCAAGACTTTGTTCCCCACTCAGGCTTGATGCCTTCGGGCCCCCAAAGGCGAACAGGCGTTAGACGGTTGTTTACGGGACCGGTGAAGTAAAAGGCTGGAAAATCGCCAGCATGATCTAGGTGCAGGTGACCCAAGAAGACTTTATCCAGCTGATCCAGTGGAATCCCAAGCGCCATGATCCTTTCATAGGATCCCTCTCCCATATCGAAGATAAACTTTTCGCCATTTCCCAATTCAACTAAGAAACATGCCGCAGCTTGTTTCAGACGCGGCTGAGGCATACCGGTGCCACAGGCGACAACTCGCATTTCGTCAGGACCCAGAGCCTCGGTTCCTGGATAATAAACAGTTTGGTTAGGAAACGGTTCCGTCCTAGACCACTCGGTTGGATCATTACTTTGCGCGCCTAAAGTATTCGCCGAGGCCAAAAAAAACGAAGATATTAACGCCAAAATACAGTTTCTGTTTTGGGCGGAAAAAGCCATTGCAATTGCCTCCGATTAGGACCACCGGGAATTTTCAATAGTTTGAAGCCGACTCATAATAAGATTGCAGATTTTGAATGCGTCTGGCAAGGCTTCAAGAAATCGGCGGATTTAGGGTAGGGCTTTCATTAAATTTCGGTTGCTGCATTGGGCTCGAACCTGACATTGAGGTGGCGGTGATCTTGGAGCCGCGGGCACATGATCGGCATTTTACTGCGCCGGATGGGATGGTAGGTCTGGTTCAGGTTGCCACCCAGGCACATCTTCGGGCGCGACCGAGGCGTGCAAGTGTTCGGATTGGTCCTCGCCCACTATCCGTCTTTTGCGCAGAAGAAAAATCTTGCCCCACCCGCGCCACGTCCCAACCGAAGCCCCCTGAGCATTGGTCGGAAAACGCGCGCGCCATCCCTCCGGCAGCGGCAGCCCATGCCGCTCGGCCTTGTCCAGCATCCAGATGAGAGAGATGTTGCTGAGGGCGCGTGCTTCTTCATAGCCGTTCAACTGACCACCCACATCGCCATGGGTGCCCCGAAACCAAACCTGTTCGACATGGCCTTTGAACTCGGGCGTGCATTTCCACAAGACAGGCTCATAGACCTCGCGGGTCTCGTTCAGGGCCATCGCGTGATATCCGTGGCGGATCGCCCGGCCCAGTTGATGATTGTGGAACGCGTGCTTTTCCTCGGCCCAACGCCAAAGCAGCGGCAGGCGCAGACCCAGCGCTTTGACCGTGTCCCACACCCCGACCATCTCAATTGCCACATCCTCATGGCAAAATTTGCGGCGGAAATCGCGGGCAGCTGTGCCGCTCGGGTTACATTCATAGTGGCGGTATGCCTGTTTGATGTTCCGCTCGGTCGCGTGTTCCGCCTTCAACAACCCGATCATGTCGATCACACCCGCAAGGCTGCGAACACCGTAGGCCCCCCGCGAATACCCAATGAAATAAATCCGGTCTCCGGGTTTGTAGCGCGAAGCGAGATAGCCATAGGCCCGACGGATCTGCCGATTGATGCCCCGCCCCATCATCACATCCAGCGAGGACTTCCAGCTTTCCCACTGGACGCCGGCCTCATAAAACACAGAAACCTGAGGCCCCATTTCCTGACACAGGCGAAACGTCTGCCCGGCATGGGTTTCGAAGCCAGGCTCCAGCGTCGACATGGTTCCGTCCAGAATGACAACATGGCTGATCGGCTCACGGTGCAGCGCTTCGGCGGAATGCTCAGAGCGTAAGGGCCGCCCGAGCCATCCAAGTACCTTTCTGCTTATCCGTGACAGAATCATATCTCAGCCACTCCTGTACTCTTCGAGGGTGCGCGCGCGTCTCAGCATTGCGCCGCCCTGGCCTTCACGGTGCATCGGCAGCTGAGGCCCATGCGCCCATATCCCGCCTCCGTTCGACTGCCGACCCATCACTTGCCCGCGCGCCGGTAGAGGCGAGGTATACTCAAGGATGGGTATCATCCGCATGCCGGACAAGAGATCCAACGAAACCGTGAGACGTTGAAGCATAGCTGCAAGCCTAAGCGGGCATTTGGGCATCATCATGACTAAGGCGTGCGGCATGCGTGACCTCATCGTTACAGCCACCATTTGTCTGAATATATTACGAAAGCTCAAACGCATTGCAAAATTCCCGAAACCGTCTGACGACAGATCACGAAACGAGCAGTGAAGCCGCATCTTATCGGGTCGCGCCATCTCGTGACTGCACGCTACAAGTGTAGCTGAACAACCCACTGGCCGTCTGTGGCCTGGTTCACGGTCCCGGCGGATCGAATGCCTTGTGGATTTGAGCGCAAAGCCTTCCCCTTTTGCCATCCTTTCGCTATTGCACGCATTAACCCAAGATTGATGACGCAGGACGCACCCCATGGCGATGGAAAAGACATTCAACGCGGCCGAGGCTGAGGCCCGCATCTACGAGGCCTGGGAACAGGCCGGAGCCTTCAAGGCAGGCGCAAACAAATCGCGTGACGAGAGCTTTACCATCATGATCCCGCCGCCCAACGTGACAGGTGCTTTGCACGTGGGCCATGCGTTCAACAACACGCTTCAGGACATCCTGATCCGTTGGCACCGGATGCGCGGCTTCGACACTCTCTGGCAGCCCGGCCAGGACCACGCGGGCATCGCCACGCAGATGCAGGTTGAAAAGATGCTTGCCGCCACGCAGCAGCCGGGTCGGCGCGAGCTGGGTCGCGAGAAATTCCTTGAGAAAGTTTGGGAGTGGAAAGGCGAATACGGTGGCACGATCATCGAGCAACTGAAGCGCCTCGGCTCCTCCTGCGACTGGTCGCGCAACGCCTTCACCATGGCGGGTGCGGCGGGCGATCCGCGCACAGGCCATGAGAACTCGGCCAATTTCCACGATGCCGTGATCAAAGTTTTCGTCGACATGTACGAAAAGGGCCTGATCTATCGCGGCAAGCGTCTGGTCAACTGGGACCCGCATTTCGAAACTGCGATCTCGGACCTCGAAGTCGAGAATATCGAAGTCGCGGGCCACATGTGGCACTTCAAATACCCGTTGGCCGGGGGCGAGACCTACACCTATGTCGAGAAGGACGAGGGCGGGAATCTCGTGCTTGAGGAAGAGCGCGACTATATCTCGATCGCCACGACCCGCCCCGAGACGATGCTGGGCGACGGTGCAGTTGCGGTTCATCCCTCGGATGAGCGCTATGCGCCCATCGTCGGCAAGCTTTGCGAAATCCCGGTTGGTCCGAAAGAGCATCGCCGTCAGATTCCGATCATCACCGATGACTACCCTGATCCCAATTTTGGCTCGGGCGCGGTGAAGATTACCGGCGCGCATGACTTCAACGACAACATGGTCGCCAAGCGCGGCGGCATCCCGATGTACCGCCTGATGGACACCAAAGGCACGATGCGGGCCGATGGTGCGCCTTACGCGGAAGAAGCGGACAAGGCGCAGGAATACGCACGCGGCAAGGAGTTCACCGAGAACGAGATCGACGCGATCAACCTGATCCCCGACCACCTGCGCGGCCTCGACCGATTCGAAGCGCGAGCGAAGGTTGTCGAAGAAATCACTGCGGACGGTCTGGCTGTTATGACCCGCGCGGATGATCCGCGTCTGGGTTCAACCGCTCTGAAGCCCGATCATGAAGGCGCGGACAAGCTGGTCCCGCTGGTCGAGAGCAAACCGATTATGCAGCCGTTTGGCGACCGCTCCAAAGTGGTCATCGAGCCGATGTTCACAGACCAATGGTTCGTTGATGCCGCCAAAGTCGTCGGCCCCGCGCTGGATGCGGTCAAGGACGGTACGGTCAAGATCATCCCCGAGTCGGGCGAGAAAACCTACTACCACTGGCTGGAAAACATCGAGCCCTGGTGTATTTCGCGCCAGCTGTGGTGGGGGCATCAGATTCCGGTTTGGTATGGCCTCGATCTCTCGGCTGAGAACTTCAAGGACGACGAAAACGACGGCGACCTTGATCTGGTCGAATTGGGCCGTTTGCTGAACGAAGGCGGCATGTTGCATCGTGGCAATGTCATGGAATGCGCTGCTAGCCTTGAAGCCGTCACCGAGAAATTCCTCGACGACAACGCAAACATCCCCAGTCCGCTGAGCCACGCGACGGTTGTCGAAGTCGCCGACAAGCAGGAAGCGATCCATCAGTTCGCCGAAAGCCTTGCTCAATACGCGGTCGAACAAGACCCGACCAAGCTGGTCTATCCGGTTTGGCGCGACCCGGATGTGCTCGACACATGGTTCTCCTCCGGCCTCTGGCCCATCGGTACGCTAGGCTGGCCCGAACAGACCGAGGAACTGGAACGCTATTTCCCGACGGACGTTCTGGTTACCGGTTTCGACATCCTGTTCTTCTGGGTCGCCCGGATGATGATGATGCAACTGGCCGTGGTCGATCAGATCCCGTTCCACACCGTCTACCTGCACCAGCTCGTCCGTGACGAGAAGGGCAAGAAGATGTCCAAGACCACCGGCAACGTCATTGACCCGCTGGAAATCGTGGACGAATTCGGCGCCGACGCGCTGCGCTTTACCAACGCCTCGATGGCGGCGATTGGTGGTGTGCTGAAACTGTCCCGCGAACGCATCACCGGCTACCGGAACTTCGGCACCAAGCTGTGGAACGCCGTCCGCTTTGCTGAGATGAACGAGGTATTCACCGACGCCGTCCCACAACTGGATGTGGCCGACCTGAAGCCCAAGGCGGCCGTGAACCGCTGGATCATCGGTGAAACTGCCCGCGTGCGGGAAGAGGTCGATGCTGCGCTGGAAAGCTATCGTTTCAACGATGCATCCAACGGGCTTTATGCCTTTGTCTGGGGCAAGGTCTGCGACTGGTACGTAGAACTGTCGAAACCCCTACTACAAGGCGACGACACCGAGGCACAGGCCGAGACCCGCGCCACCATGCGCTGGGTTCTGGATCAGTGCATGGTCCTGCTGCACCCGATCATGCCCTTCATCACCGAAGAGCTTTGGGCGCTGACCGGCAACCGCGCCAAGATGGTTGTCCACGCCGACTGGCCGACCTACGCCGCTGCCGACCTGATCGACGCCGACGCGGATCGCGAAATGAACTGGGTGATCTCGGTGATCGAAAACACCCGCTCCGCCCGTGCGCAAATGCGGGTTCCGGCGGGCCTCTACGTGCCGATGCTGGTGACCGAGATCGACAATCACGGTCAAGCCGCGTGGGAGCGCAACGAAGCACTGATCAAACGTCTTGCGCGGATCGATAGTCTGACCAAGGCTGATGAGCTGCCAAAAGGCACGATCTCGATTGCCGCCCCGGGCGCGAGCTTCGGCCTGCCTCTGGCGGACATCATCGACATCGGCGCCGAAAAGGAACGGTTGGAGAAAGCCAAGGGCAAACTGGCCAAAGAACTCGGCGGTCTTCGTGGGCGTCTGAACAACCCCAAATTCGTGGCCTCGGCCCCGGAAGAAGTAGTTGAGGAAGCCAAAGCAAACCTCGCTGCGCGTGAAGAAGAAGAGGCCAAGCTGAACGAAGCCCTCGCTCGTCTGGCCGAACTCGCCTGATTTCCTTCTCGTTCCAAATAGGGAAATCCCAACCTCACCACCCGAAGCGGTGGTGAGGTTTTTCTTTGCCCTCAGAGCTTTCCCCTTGTTCGCGCCAGCCCGCGCTTGTTAGCAGTTCGGAATAACAACCCTCCGAGGCCCCTATGGCACGACCTTTTCCTCCGATGCAGACCGTCTCAACAGGACTCGTAGTCGCCATTGTCGGGTTCTTCAGCTCGTTTCCCATCGTGCTACAAGGGCTGGGTGCGATGGGCGCATCACCGGGCCAAGCTGCCTCGGGCCTGATGAGTGCTGCGATTGCCATGGGGCTGGCCGCGATTGTTCTCAGCCTGCGCTACCGGCAACCCATCAGCGTTGCCTGGTCTACCCCCGGAGCGGCATTGCTAGCGGTTTCAGCCACCCCGGTCGCAGGCTTCTCAGGCGCAATCGGAGCCTTTCTCTGCGCAGGAGCATTAACGATTCTGGCCGGACTTTGGAAACCCTTGGGGCGTCTGGCCGCTGCGATCCCGACCACTCTGGCGCAGGCGATGCTCGGCGGAGTGCTCTTGCCCCTGTGTATTGTCCCGTTCAAAGCGGCTGTTGAGCTACCTTGGCAGGCACTGCCCGTAATCCTGACATGGTTCATCGCCGGACGCCTGAACCGGCTGTTTGCCGTTCCCGCAGCCGTCGTAGCCGCAGCCCTCGTGGTAGTGTTCAGCGCCGAAGGTGCATCCGTCCGGCCCGAGGCCTATCTGGCCGCGCCTGTCTGGACGATGCCCTCATTCTCGTTTGCGTCAGCCATCGGCATCGGCCTGCCGCTATTCGTCGTCACAATGGCAACCCAGAACATCCCCGGCATCGCCGTGATGCGCAGCTTTGGCTACACCCCCGCACCCGACAAGTTGTTCTCGTCCGTAGGAGGGGCAAGCATGTTGTCGGCCCCATTTGGAGCCCCTGCCACCTGTCTGGCGGCCATCACCGCCGCGATGTGTTCGAACGAAGACAGCCACCCAGACCGTAGTTTGCGCTATTGGTCAGCAATTATGGCAGGTGTGTTCTACTGCGTCTTCGGTATCTTCGCCGTGGCGATCACAGGCTTTGCCGCCCATGCCGACCCGCTACTTATGGGCACGCTGACCGGCGTGGCCTTGATCGGAGTGATGGCCAACGCCACCTTCGCAGCACTCGAAATACCCGCCGAGCGCGAAGCCGCAATCCTGACCTTCGCCATCACGGCCTCAGGGATCACGGTGTTCGGTCTGGGCGCTGCGGTCTGGGGCTTGATGGCTGGGGGCGTCGCCTACATCTTGACCACCAAACTGCGATGATCCCTTTCTCCCCGCGCCTGAAAAAGCTATCCTGCACCCATGTTCGGATCGCTTGGAAAATTGGTAGAACGCCAGATCAAGAAGGCTCAGGCCGAAGGTCAATTGCAGGGTCTTGAGGGCGAAGGTGCGCCTCTGCCCGATCGCTCAGGCGAAGCGCAAAGCGATCCCGCCATTGCGGCCGGCCATCGGATCATGGCGCAAGCCGGGGTACTGCCCGAGGAGTTCGACATCAAAAAACAGTTGGACGAGGCCCGTAAACAGTATGCCGGATTGACCGATCCCGAGGCCCGCAAAGCCACGATGTCAAAGATCGCCGATCTCGAGATGCGCTACAACATGGCCCGAGACGCGCGGCGCGCCTTTATGCGGTGATCACTTGAACTCGGGCTTTCGGCCTTGCATCTGCGCCATAACGACCTCCATCTGGTCGGGTTTTCCAATCAGATCTACCTGTTCCGAAGACTCGGCCAGCAACACATCGGCGCGCGGATTGGTTTCGGCAAAGTCTATGAGCCGCTTAGCGGCACGGATGGCCGAGGGGCTTTGTGAGGCGATGTTTTCAGCCAAGGCCAGTGCTTCGGTCTGCGGATCGTCGGACAGCCTGGTGACCAAGCCCCACTCGGCCGCCTGTGCAGCCCCAATGGGACGCGCGGTATAGGTCAGCAGCCGCAAAACGTCTGAGCGGACCAGTTTCGGAAGCAGAACCATGCCCCCCATATCGGGAATGATACCCCATTTCATTTCCATCACCGCCAGCTTCGCCTCGGGGTGGGCGATGCGGATATCCGCGCCTAGGGCAATCTGCAGGCCGCCCCCATAGGCCGCGCCTTGGATCGCGCAGATGACAGGAACGGGGATGCGCCGCCAGATCAGGGCCAGTTCCTGCATCTCGTTGGCGTCTTCATGGCTGCGGGTCATCAGCCATTCGGTCGGGTCCATATGGGCCATCTTCGCAAAACTCGCCATGTCGAGACCGGCACAGAAGCTTTTGCCCTCACCAGATAGGACAACAGCGCGGGCGTCTGAGGCCGCGACCTCTTGCCCAGCGGCCAGCAGCGCCTTGATCATCGCCTCGTCCAGAGCATTCATCTTGTCGCCGCGCGTGAGCGTGACATGAGCGATGTGATCCTTGTACTCGACAGATACGCGCGCCATTCCGGACCTCCTTGATTTGCAGTCTTTACAAGACTGCCCCGAATGTGCGTGCAGTTCCACCGCGACGTTGAGGCATGCTGAGGCTCGGGCTTGCAGCAACCCGCACGGTGGGCTTATCTGCGCCTATGACCAAACCTCGCTACACATCTCTCGCCCAATCCCTGCCTGCAACCGTCCCGTTTGTGGGGCCGGAAACGCAGGAGCGTCAGCGCGGTGCCCCCTTCAAGGCACGGCTTGGCGCGAATGAAAGCGTGTTTGGCCCCTCGCCTCGCGCCATCGAAGCGATGCAACGGGCTGCCGGTGAGATTTGGATGTACGGCGACCCCGAGAATCACGATCTGCGCAATGCTTTGGCCGCACATCACGGTGTTGCCCCCGAGAATATCGTGGTGGGCGAAGGCATTGACGGGCTATTGGGCTATCTGGTGCGGCTGTTAATCGGGCCGGGTGACGCGGTGGTGACTTCAGACGGGGCCTATCCCACATTCAACTACCATGTGGCGGGTTTCGGAGGTGAGTTGCACAAGGTTCCCTATCGCGACGATCACGAAGACCCCGCAGCTTTGTTTGCCAAGGCCGCAGAGGTTAATGCCAAGCTGGTCTATCTGGCAAACCCCGACAACCCGATGGGAAGTTGGCATTCGGGCGCCGATATCGTGGCCGCGATGGAGGCTCTGCCCTCAGGATGCCTGCTGGTTCTGGACGAGGCCTATGTCGAATGTGCGCCGGACGGCACTGCTGCGCCTGTTGCCGCCGATGATCCCCGTGTGATCCGGATGCGGACGTTCTCCAAGGTGTACGGGATGGCAGGCGCGCGGGTGGGCTATGCTATCGGTGCCCCCGAATTGATTGCGGCGTTCAACAAGGTACGCAACCATTTCGGCATGAACCGGGCTGCGCAAGCCGGGGCGCTGGCGGCACTTGAGGATGGCGACTGGCTGTCAGAAGTGCAGGCCCGGATCACTGAGGCGCGGGATCATATCGGACGCATTGCGCAGGCCAACGGTTTGATCCCGTTGCCTTCGGCCACGAATTTCGTTGCGATTGACTGCGGGCGTGACGGGGTGTTTGCGAAGGCTGTTCTGGACTCGCTGGTCGAACAGGGTGTGTTTGTGCGGATGCCATTTGCGGCCCCGCAGAACCGCTGCATCCGGGTGAGTTGTGGTGCAGAGGCAGAGATGGCGGCTTTTGAAGCTGCCTTGCCTTTGGCTTTGGCGCAAGCTCGCGCGGTATAGGGGGGCTGTCTGCCCCCCATCGCGCCAAGGCGCGATTCCCCCCGAGGATATTTTCGGCCAGATGAAGGGGCGGATCGGCGCTATGTGGCCAATGTCGCGGCGGCGGCTTCCAGCGCGCCTTGGCCGCGGGGGATATCAAGTGCCGCCATGGCGGTTTCCATGCCGCCCAGGATCGCCATGATCATCTGCGCGTTGACGTGCCCCATATGACCGAGGCGGAAACAGGCATCCCAATCCTCCATTCCCAAGCCGATGCCCAGCGTCAGACCAAGCTGGTTTTCGGTGTAGTTGCGCAGCGGCGTGCCGCGCCCCTCGGTCAGGCGGAGGGCGGTGACCGCATGGCTGCGATGGGTCGGGTCGCTGACATTGAAATGAAGTGCTCCGCCTTGCGCCCAAACATCGCAGGCGGCCCAGATGGCCTTGGCAAGGCGCTCATGCCGGGACCAAACGTTTTCGAGACCCTCACCATGGATCAGGTCCAGCGCGGCGCGCAGGCCGTAGAGGTGATGGGTGGGCGCGGTGCCATTGAAATATTGATAGAACAGCTCTGGGTCGGCGCGCGGTTGCCAATCCCAATACTGCGAAACGCGAGGCATGGCGGCACGTTTCGCCTGCGCTTTGTCGTTGAAGAAGACAAAGCCGGTGCCCGCCGGGGTCATCAGGCCCTTTTGGCAGGCTGTCACTGTGACATCGACTCCCCAAGCATCCATCTCGAACCGGTCGCACCCCATGGAAGCGATACAGTCGGCCATCAGGAGTGCGGGATGATTCAACTCATCCAGCAAAGCGCGCAAGGCAGGGATATCATTCCGGATCGAGGTGGACGTATCCACGTGGACGGCAAGCACAGCTTTGATTTTGTGCTCCTTGTCGGCGTTCAGCGCCTCGGCGATGCGGTCGAAATCCCAGGGTGAAGACAAGCCGAAGTCTATTAGGTCGATCTTTGCGCCGATCCCCTCGGCCATCTCGGCCCAGCCATGGGTGAAACGACCCGAGGCCGGGGCTAGAACGGTTTCTCCGGGGGCGATCACATTCGACAGCGCGGCCTCCCACGTGCCGTGGCCGTTGGCGATATAAATGGCGACGCTGTGCTGAGTTCCGGCCACGCGCTTTAGGTCCTGCGTCAGCGCGGGCATCATCTCGATCAACGCGCCATCGTAGATATTGGGCGACGGGCGGTGCATGGCTTGCAACACCGCGTCGGGCATCACCGAAGGGCCCGGAATGGCCAGATACTCGCGCCCATGCACGAGGGAGGTTTGGTTTGTCATGAGGGTAACCTGCTTAACTTGTGGCCTACCCTAGCGTTTCGCCTTGCGGCGTCAATCCGTCAGGTGGGTCGCCTCACGCGCAAGCGCTTCGATCCCGGACCAGTCGCCCTCTTGAACCATCTGCTTGGGCGCGACCCAGCTGCCACCGGCGCAGACCACGTTGGACAGCGAAAGGTAGTCGCGGGCATTCGAGGGCGATACGCCCCCTGTAGGGCAGAAGGTGATCTGAGGCAGGGGCGCCCCAATCGCTTTGAGGGCCGGCGCGCCGCCCGAGGCCTCGGCAGGGAAGAATTTCAGCATGTCATAGCCCTTTTCCAGCAGGGCCATGGCCTCACTCGCGGTGGCCGCGCCGGGTAGCAAGGGCAGGCCTTCAGCTTCGCAGGCGGCGATCAGGGCATCGGTCGCGCCGGGTGAGACCCCGAACTGCGCACCTGCCTCTTTGGCGGCGCGGACGTCTTCGGGAGTGACCAGCGTGCCTGCGCCCACGACGCCTCCGGGCACAGCGGCCATGGCACGGATCACGTCCAGTGCCGCAGGGGTGCGCAGAGTGACTTCGAGCGCGGGAAGACCGCCTGCGACCAGCGCCTCGGCCAAGGGGCGGGCGTGTGCGGCGTCATCGACAACCAGCACCGGAACGATGGGGGCCAGCGCGCAGATCTCGCGGGTGCGTTGGGTTTTGGTCATGGGTTAAACTCCGAAAATGCTGGCACCTGTGTCGGCGGACCCGACATTCTGGCGGAACGCGCCGAAGAGGTCGCGGCCGACGCCGTGCTGGTTGGCAGACAGATCAGCAGTCGCTGGGCTGCGGTCGAGGACGCCGGGTGTGAGGATTTCCAGCTCACCCTTTACGGCATCGACGCGCAGCAGATCACCGTCTTGCAGATAGCCGATGGCGCCACCGTCCAGCGCCTCGGGGCAGACATGGATGGCAGCGGGAACCTTGCCCGACGCACCAGACATGCGGCCATCGGTGACCAGAGCGACCTTTTGGCCTCTGCCCTGAAGGATCGACAGTATCGGCGTCAGCGAATGCAGCTCGGGCATGCCGTTGGCCTTCGGGCCCTGGAACCGAACTACCACGATGACGTCATCAGTGAACTCTCCGGCCTTGAAGGCGGCTTTGACGTCATTCTGGTCGTGGAACACACGGACGGGTGCTTCGACCACCTGATGTTCGGGGGCCACGGCCGAGACCTTCATGACGCCCGTGCCCAGATTTCCTGTCAGGCGCGACAGGCCACCGGTGGGCTGGAACGGGTCCTTGGCCGGACGTACGATCTTTTCATTCAGGCTGTGACCAGCGCCGTCTTCCCAGACCAACTCGCCGTCTTTCAGCTTGGGTTCCTTGGTGTAGTTGTGAAGCCCCTGCCCCGCGACGGTCAGTGTGTCGGGGTGCAGCAGCCCATCGTCCAACAGCGTGCTTATGGTAAAGCCCAAGCCCCCGGCGGCATGGAAGTGGTTCACATCGGCCAGACCGTTGGGATAGACCCGCGCGACCAGAGGGACCACTGCAGAGATGTCGGAAAAATCCTCCCAATCCAGAACGATACCGCCTGCGCGCGCCATGGCGATAAGGTGGATCAGCAGGTTGGTCGACCCGCCTGTGGCCATCAGACCAACGATACCATTGACGAAGGCGCGTTCATCGAGGATCTGACAAACCGGCGTGTAGTGATTGCCCAACGCGCTGAGAGACAGGGCGCGGCGCGCGCCTTCCTCGGTCAGGGCATCGCGCAGAGGCGTGTTGGGGTTGACGAAACTGGAGCCCGGCAGGTGCAGACCCATGAACTCCATCAGCATCTGGTTGGTGTTGGCGGTACCGTAGAAGGTGCAGGTGCCGGGGCCGTGATAGGCGGCCATTTCAGCCTTCATCAGGGCGTCGCGACCAACCTCTCCGGCAGCGAATTGCTGGCGGACCTTGGCCTTTTCGTCGTTGGGCAGACCGCTGGTCATCGGACCAGCCGGCAGGAAGACGGCCGGCAGATGGCCAAAGGCCTGCGCGCCGATGATCAGGCCGGGCACGATCTTGTCGCAAACCCCAAGAAACACCGCCGCGTCATAGGTGTTGTGGCTGAGAGCCACGCCCGTCGCCAGCGCGATCACATCGCGCGAGAACAGCGACAGTTCCATCCCCGCCTCGCCTTGGGTCACGCCGTCGCACATGGCGGGAACCCCGCCTGCGACCTGCGCTGTGCCACCTGCCGCGCGGATCGCCTGACGGATCAACTCGGGATACCGCTCGAACGGTTGGTGGGCCGAGAGCATGTCGTTATAGGCGGTGACGATACCAAGGTTCCCAGCCGTACCGGTCGCCATCGAGTTCTGATCCTCACCGGCTCCGGCATAAGCATGCGCCTGACCGCTGCAGGACAGATGCGCACGGGCGGGGCCCTTGGATTTGGCCTGTTCCATGCGCTCAAGATGCGGGCCGCGCAGGTTGGCGCTGCGGTCGATGATACGTTTGGTGACGTCCGAAATAACTGTATTGACCATGATTACCCTCCGATCTGACGCCAGCGGCGTCCATCGCGATGCATCAGCATCAATGCTTCTTCTGGCCCTGAACTGCCCTGATCGTATTTTGCGGGCTTGTCGCCGCGCTCTTCCCAGCCGCGAATAATGGGATCAACCCAGGCCCAGGCGGCCTCGGCCTCATCCCCGCGCATGAACAGGGTTTGGTCGCCGCGGATCACGTCCATGATCAGGCGTTCATAGGCGTCAGGCGATTGCGCGCCATCGCCCAGCGCATCGGCAAAGCTCATGTCGAGCGCCACGTCGGATAGACGGAACCCGCCCTGCCCCGGTTCCTTGATCGTAGTGCGCAGCGTGATGCCTTCGTCCGGTTGCAAACGGATCACCAGAACATTGCCGTGCAGAGGCCCCACATTGGGGAAAATCGTATGCGGTGGGTCGCGGAAAAACACTGCAATTTCGGACTCGCGCGCCCTTAGGCGTTTGCCGGTGCGCAGGTAGAATGGCACGCCCGCCCAGCGCCAGTTGCCGATATGAGCCTTCAAAGCAATAAAACTTTCGGTGCGGCTGGCAGGATCGCCGACATGATCGAGGTAACCGTCGCCGCCCTTGTCTGTGCGATACTGACCGCGCGCGATATCCTTCGGCTCGACCGGCTCCAGCGCTTCGATCACCTTGACCTTTTCATCGCGCACCGCGTTAGGCGCGAATTTCGAAGGCGGCTCCATCGCGGTCAGACAGAGAAGCTGCACCAGATGGTTCTGGATCATATCGCGCATCGCGCCGGATTGGTCGTAGTAAGCACCGCGCCCTTCGACCCCGACAGTCTCGGCCACAGTGATCTGCACGTGATCGACATGGGTCGCGTTCCACAGCGGCTCGAACAGCGAATTGGCAAAGCGCAGCGCCATCAAGTTCTGCACGGTTTCCTTACCCAGATAGTGGTCGATCCGGTAAATTTGGTGTTCTTCGAAACAGGCGCGCAGCCCCTCGTTCAAAGCCTTAGCCGAGGCCAGATCATGACCGAAGGGCTTCTCCACCACGATCCGGCTGTCAGGCGTCGCAAGCCCGTGATCATTCAGACGCTGTGCAATGCCTGAGAACAGGCTGGGCCCGACCGACAGATAGAAAGCTCGCACCACATCCGGGCGCAAGGCTTTAGCCAGATCGGACCAACCCGCATCGCCCAGCGCATCCACCGGCACATAGTTAACATGGGTCAGAAAGCGATCCAGAGTTTTCTTGTCGTAACTCGGCGCGAATTTATCCATCGACGCGCGCAACTGGTCACGAAACCCGTCACTGTCCATGTCGGACCTGGCGGTTCCGATGATCCGCGCATCCTCCGGCATCTGGCCCATTTCAAACCGGTGATACAGCCCTGGCAAGATCTTGCGCTGCGCCAGATCGCCCGTCGCGCCAAACAGCACGAGGTCGAACGGGTCTACCGGGATGACGCGTGAAACCATTATCAGCTTCCTTTTATGCTTCCTGCCTCAAGAAGCAGAACCTCAGTCGCGATGGGGGTCGCTGGCACGGCCCCGAATGTTATCGCTAACATTTCCACCGCTGGATACGGAACCTTGAAATAAAAATCAAGCCCGGAATCCCCAATAGGCCGACTGATGGGTCACGATTGCGACCGCAACCACTCCATGACCGCCGGGCGCACGGATTGCTCACCACGATGACGTGCATCCGCGATGATCTTGCGGACGTCCTGCAGGTTCGATCTCAGCAAAAGGCTTTTGACTGGGCCGATCGAAGCCGGACGCATGGACAAGGTGCGGATACCCATTGCAGCCAGACACAGCGCCTCAACCGGGCGACCGGCGTCCTCGCCACAGAAACTCAGCGGCGTATCCGAGATACTGCAGCGTTCCACGATCCGTTCGATGAAGCTGAGGAAACTGACGTTCAACGTGTCATATCGGCGGCGCACCAGCTCGTTTTCGCGGTCGGCAGCAAAGAAGAACTGTTTCAGGTCGTTGCCCCCGATCGATATGAAATCCACCTCGTCAAAGAACTTTTGCGGTGAGAACGCCAGCGACGGCGTTTCCAGCATCGCCCCCACTTCGAGCGTTTCCGGCAGGATATGGCCAAGACGTTTTTCACGTTCGATGGTTTTGTTGACCTCCCAGCGAGCCTCGCGGAACTCCTCGGCCTGTGCGACAAAGGGGAACATGATGGTCAGCGGGCGACCATTGGCAGCGCGCAAAAGAGCCTGCAACTGCATCCGCATCACGCCGCGCTTGTCCAGACCGACACGGATCGCACGCCAACCCAGCGCCGGGTTCGGTTCGGCCACGTGCTTCATGTAGGGCAGAACCTTGTCCGACCCGATATCAAGGGTCCGGAACACAACGCGTTTTTCTCCGGCCGCGTCCAGAACCCGCTGGTATTGGGTCACCAGCTCAGAGCGTTTCGGCATCTGGTTGCGGATCAGGAATTGCAGCTCGGTTCGGAACAAGCCAACTCCTTCCGCGCCCGAGTTCCCGAGCGAGGGCAGATCGGCCATCAGGCCCGCATTCATCGCCATGTTGATCCGAGCGCCATCCTGCGTAACCGTCGGCGTTTCCCGGATCGAGGCATAGCGCTCCTGCGCTTTGGCCTGCATCGCGATCTTGTCGCGAAACGCGCTGACCACCGAGTCTTCGGGACGCAGATGGACAACGCCGTTATCCCCATCGACCAGAATGTGGTCGCCATTCAGAGCCTCGGTCGTGATCCGCCCGACATGCACGACCAAAGGGATCGCCAATGCGCGGGCAACAATCGTGGCGTGGCTGCCGACCGAGCCCTCCTCGAGCACGATCCCCTTCAGGGACCGGCCATATTCCAACAGGTCTCCGGGGCCGATGTTGCGGGCGATGAGGATCGGATCGGGCGGTAGATCGGCACTGTCGGTCTTGCCTTGCCCCGTCAGGATGCGCAGCAAACGATTGCTGAGGTCATCCAGATCCGCCAGCCGTTCCCGCAGATAGGGATCGGTCACCTGCCCCATACGGGCGCGGGCTTGTGACTGCTCTTTTTCGACCGCGGCCTCGGCGCTGAGACCGAGGGCGATGTCTTCCTCCATCCTCCGCATCCAGCCCTTGGAATTGGCGAACATGCGGTAGGCTTCAAGAACTTTCAGCTGCTCTTTGTCACCGTTCTGCGAGATTTCGAGCATCTTGTCGACACCGACGCGCAGCTCCTCGACCGCCTCATTCAACCGCTCGCTTTCGCGGTGCGGGTCTTCGGCAATCGGGTTGGTCACGACAACGCGCGGCTCGTGCAGCCAGACATGCCCTTCGGCAGACCCTTCCTGCGCCGGACCGCCGGTCAATTGCACAGATTGCTGGTGCAAGGGAGACAGGGCCGCGCCTTCACCGACAAAGGCACCCAGTTCGGCCATCTCAGCCAGAACCATCGCCACCACTTCCAGCGCATAGATCTCATCGGCGGAGAATTCACGCGCGTCACGGGACTGCACCACCAGAACGCCCAGTTTCTGACCGAGCCGCTGTACCGGCACGCCGAGGAATGAGGAAAAACGCTCTTCGCCCGTTTCCGGCATGAACCGGAACCCTTTGGCTGCGGGCGCATCCGCCGTATTCACGACCTTGCCAGATTTGGCCACGCGGCCCACAAGACCTTCGCCCAGACGCATCCGGGTCTGGTGAACCGCCTCGGGCGAGAGACCTTCAGTCGCGCAAAGCTCAAGGGTTTCTTCGTCACGGAACAGATAGATCGAGCAGACCTCGCAGCGAATGCTGTCCGCAATCAGCTGCGTGATGCGGTCGAGACGCTCCTGACCGGCCGCCTCGCTCGCCATTTCCTCGCGCAGCCGAACCAGCAGCTTGCGGGATTCTGTTTCCGTACCGTCCGCCATGGCCCAACCCAATTAGTGCGTCAGGCGAAACCTTTGGCCGATGAGCTTAGGCCGCCTTGTCCAGTTCAAAGGCATCATGCAGTGCCTGAACAGCAAGTTCCATGTATTTCCTGTCGACAAGGACGGAAATTTTGATCTCGGAGGTTGTAATGACCTTGATGTTGATCCCCTCATCCGAGAGAACCTTGAACATCTTGGCCGCAACACCCGATTGCGAGCGCATGCCGATGCCCACAACCGAAACCTTGCAGACGTCTTCGTCGGCCACCAACTCGGCATAGTTCAGCTCACCCGCATCCTTGATCGCCAGCAGCGCTTTTTCGGCGCGCGCAACCTGATCGGTTGGGCACGAGAAGGTCATATCCGTGCGCCCCTCATCCGAGATGTTCTGGACGATCATATCCACATTCACGCCCTCATCGCTGAGCGCGGTGAAGATGATCGAGGCGATGCCGGGGCGGTCGGCCACGGAAACGACGGTCATCTTGGCTTCGTCACGGGAATAGGCCACACCGGCCACAACATTGGATTCCATGATATCCTCCTCGTCGCAGACCAGCGTACCGGCCTCGTCGGATTGTTCTTCGAAACTTGAAAGAACGCGCAGTTTCACCTTATAGCGCATCGCCAGCTCGACCGAGCGGGTTTGCAGCACTTTCGCACCCAGCGACGCCAGTTCGAGCATTTCCTCGAACGAAATCCGGTCCAGCTTGCGCGCCTTTTCACAGATACGCGGGTCGGTCGTGTAGACGCCATCGACATCCGTGTAGATGTCGCAGCGCTCGGCCTCAAACGCGGCAGCAAAAGCCACAGCGGTCGTGTCCGAGCCGCCACGGCCCAGCGTCGTGATCCGGCCTTCGGGACTGATACCCTGGAAACCGGCAACAACGGCCACCCTCATTCCTTCGCCGAACTTTTGGTTCAGATTGTCGGTCGGAATTTCCTCGATCCGGGCGGAGGAATGCGCGCCATTGGTCAGCAGCGGCACTTGCCAGCCCTGCCAGCTGCGCGCCGGAATTTCCATCTCCTGCAACGTCAGCGCCATCAGACCTGCAGTGACGTTTTCGCCCGATGACACCACAGCATCGTATTCGCGGGCGTCGAACAGTGGCGAAGTCTCGTTCACCCATCCTACCAATTCGTTGGTTTTGCCGGACATAGCCGAGACGATGACGATGACGTCATAGCCCTTTGCCACCTCAACGCCGATACGTTTCGCCGCGCGGCGGATGCGGTCAAGATTGGCAACCGATGTGCCACCGAATTTCATCACGAGTACGGGCATGGGGGCAAGTGTCTCCGCGCCTTGGATTTAAAGTCCCGAGCCTCATATGCGAGGGGGACACCAAGAGCAAGGGGCGCTGCATAACAGATATTGCGTCAAGGGGCCGCTTTACTTTCCGAAAACGCAATGTCAGCCTAGCGCTAAAGCAATTCCAAGAGGTTATTCATGCTTCGTTTCGCAACCGTCCTTGCCGTGATCGCATCCCCAGCCCTGTCCCAGCAGGCCAGCGTGGCTGGCACCGATGGACAGAACGCGCTGGGTACGGTTCCCTGCGCCGGCAGAGCCGGTGATCCGCTGCAAAGCTGCAACGCCGAGCTGCGCCGCCGTGATGATGGCACCGCAACATTGGCCGTGATGTTGCCCGGTGGTGATGTTCGCAGAATTTACTTCACCGATGGCATTCCGGATTCCAGCAGCTCGCCCTCACCGATCAACCATGAAGTTCGGGGCGATATCATGGTGATCTTCATCGAACCCGGTGAGGTCTATGAACTGCCCAAGGCCGCGCTGAGCACTCAGTAAGCGTGGGGTTTGCCATCATAGGTTTCAAAACAACCTGTGTTGTCCAGCGACAGCGCGTCGAAACGCTCCATCAGGCCAGCGACGGCCTGATCCACATGGATGTCCGCCGCTGAGCCACCCATGTCGGTCTTCACCCAACCGGGGTGATAAATGCCCACTGCTATCCCATCCGCCTTTAAGTCGGCCGCCAGATTACGCCCCAAATTCAACGCCGCCGCCTTGGAGGCGCGGTAGATGTAGCTGCCGCCCGGCGCGCGGGTGTGCGAGGCCATCTGAGACGACATGATCGCAATCCGCCCGCCAGCCGCCCGCAGATTGGGCAGCAACGACTGTATGGTCAGGAAAACGCCAGTGACATTGGCCGCAAAACTATGCGCCCACATCTCGGCGGGGTAGTCATCAATGCTGTGACCTTTGTCCAAATAAACGCCCGCATTGCAAATCAACAGGTCGACGGGCTGCCCTTTTAGCTGGTCAGCCATGGCCGCTTGATGCGCCGGATCGGCTACGTCTAATTGAACCTCGGCACTGCCATCCCGCGCAGTTCCCGTAACCTCACGACCCTGCGCGCGATACCGCTCTGCCAGAGCCCATCCAATTCCCCGATTGGCTCCGGTAATCACGATATGCATAGGTCAGTTTGTCTTTCTGCTGGGAATAAAGGGCAGTGGCGCAACCGGCACCCCGTCTTCGATCAGGGATTTCGCCTCATCCGGTTTCACTTCGCCATAGATCGAGCGCTCGGGTGCCTCGCCCAGATGCATCTTGCGCGCCTCCGAGGCGAAGTCATGGCCCACATAGTCCGAGTTTTCTTCGACCTTGCGGCGCAGTTCGGCCAAGACACGTTCAACTTCAGTAGGGGTGCTGGTCACGTTGATATCATCCGACGACGGTTTTGGCATTTGCGCCGTCTTCTGAGCATCCCGCGCAGGCCGGACACGCGGAGTCATGATTGCCTTTTCAACATGCGCACATCCACATACCGCGCATGTCACCATGCCCGAGGCTGCCAGCTTGTCGTAGGCTTCGGCAGATTGGAACCAGCTGTCGAAACTATGGCCCTTGCTGCACTTCAACGCGTATTGAATCATGGTCCTTCCAAAATGTCGGTTGGCGAATAGATACCGACCGAAACTCCAATATCAAGTCTCTCAGTATTAAGTTTAGTGTATCCGGGGCGCAAACTTGCGCAAAATAGCGGCAAGATCGGGCGAGTTGACTTTCGATGCGGCCTTTTGAAGCGTACACCATTTGCGTTTCCGCTGCCCTGTCTCGGGAAACTGATTCTGAACCTGATCCACGTGCAGCGGGTAGACGTCCACCACGCAAAGAACCGGTCCACGCTTGGCGCAGGTTTTGGCCATCGAGAACTGGCCAAGCTTGACCGGCACACATGTGCCAATCACGCCCGCCTCTTCCCACGCCTCCTGAGCCGCGGTTTCCGAGGCGCTTAACCCATCAATCAGCCACCCTTTCGGGATGATCCAGCGCTGCGCCTTTCGGGAGGTGATCAACAGAACCTCAGGACGACCGCGCGCCAGCCGATAGCACAACGCGGCTGCCTGAGGCAGGACCGGTACCTGCCCCACATCGAGGTCAATACTGGACGCCCGAGAAACTTTCATCGCGCCACACTCACTTTCGCATCAGATCAGTGCCTGTATACCGCGTTTCCTATTAAGCTTTTGTATCGCGGCTTGTTAAACTTAGTATACCACATGATGCGGCAGCGACCAAATTTAACCGCTACATACGCGCACTGAGCCTGCGAACCAGAACATCATGCGAGATATCTGCGTCCATCGCCAACCGGCGCAAACCAAAGTGAACATGGGCGATCTGCTGGTAGTAGCGGGTGTAGATGTAATTCGTCCCACCCCCCGCAAGCGCCCCCAGAACCGGTACGGATTGCGCCGCCAGTTTCTGACCCAACACAACCGATAGCTTCGGAGCCACAGCTGCAATCAATTTCTTCATCGCGGGGCCTGTCAGCGTCAGTCGCACGGAAAAGAACCCCAAATCGGCTCCGTCATCGTGTGACAACGGACCCGCTGCCGCCAACACCCGAACACAGTCGAATTTCACGTTTTCTTCAGCCGGGTCAAAGCCTTCGCGCGCTGCCGCGCCCTGGATTGAGCGCAACAGCATGGCCGTGGTCGCCGGCAACTCGACCAAAGCGGTAGACAGGCCACCCAATCCGCCCGCAGCGCCCATCGCCGTCGTCACGGCAGTGTTCACCCAAGGGGCCTGATCGGGCACGACCTGCCGCGAGCCTTGTGCCGCCTGCATTGCCATCCAAAGGGCTTGTTCGGTCGCTCCGGTCAAGCCGTCGCGCAAGGGTTCGGGCAGTTGGTCCAGCAGGGATTCCGCCGAGCCGCCCAAAGCGTTGAGCAGTTTTACACCCGCCCCACCGGCCGAGCGGTAGTGTTTCGCCAAGCGATCCAATTCCGCATCCGCGTCAACACTGTCGATCAGTATAACATCCTGCATCCGAACCCTCCGTTCCTTGAAAGATCGGAATTTAGGCGCGGTGTTTCAATAGCTCAGCGCGTCCAGCGGGTTACGGCTCCGGTAATATTGTCCCACTTTCCGGGGCTCAGAGCCATGCCCAAAACACGCTCTGGGTTGGTCGGCGGCGGCATCTCAACCCCCGTCAATGGCGTGAAACCGAACCGGGCGTAATATGGCGCGTCGCCTACCAGCATGACACGATCCCAACCCATTTCCCGTCCCGTTTCAACGCCGGAGTTGATAAGGTAACCGCCAAGCCCCTCGCCTTGATGCGTTGGATGAACCGCGACAGGTCCCAACAGCAAGGCGTCATGATCGCCAACGTGGATCGGCCAGAACCGGATCGCTCCGGCCAGAATTCCCTGCCCATCGCGCGCAACCAAAGACAAACCAGCCACTGGCGGCACATCATCGCGCAAACGATAAGAGGAAAGTGCCTCACGCCCCGGCGCAAAGCACAGATCATAGAGGGTCTCGACCTCCCACCAATCCTGCGGCTCTTCCGGCCTGATCGCGAAGTGCTGCACGCCTGCCCTCTTTTCCTAGCTGGCAATCGCCCTAGCACTTCGTTACGCCTTGGGCAAACGCTTGGAGACCATATGTTCTATCGCCCCGAAGACGGCCACGGCCTGCCGCACAACCCGTTCAACGCCATCATCACCCCGCGCCCCATCGGATGGATTTCGTCGCGCGACGCAAATGGGATCAACAACCTGGCCCCCTACTCATTCTTCAACGGGGTTGCCTACACCCCGCCACAGGTGATGTTTGCCACAACAGGAACCAAGCACGATCAGGACGGCGGCAAGGACAGCATCGCCAATATCGAGGCAACGGGCGTATTCTGCGTGAACATCGTAGCCTTTGCCCACCGGGATGCGATGAACGCCAGTTCAGCCGGACTGCCAAAGGATACCGACGAATTCGCCCATGCAGGCCTGACGGCGGTCGAGTGCGAAACCATCGCTTGCTCACGCGTCGCAGATGCGCCCGCTGCGCTGGAGTGCAAGCTGACCGAGATCACAACCTTACCCGGTGAGGCAAACCGCGTTGTCTTCGGCGAAGTGACCGGGGTCCATCTGCGCGATGACTGCCTGAAGGATGGTAAATTCGACGTGACGACCTTCCAGCCTTTGGCGCGGCTTGGCTACCGAGACTATTCAGTTGTCACCGAGTTGTTTTCATTGAACAGGCCTGATGATTGAGGCCTGTCCTATGTGGGCGCTACCCCCGCCGCCCTGCGGGGCGCTCCCCCGAGATATTTCTAGCCAGATGAAGCAGAGGGATCCTTCATTCATCTGGCCAATAAATATCTCGGAGCGCGAGGCATAGCCTCGCAAATACCTCAGTGGCCGCCCAGGATGCCGGTACGGACCGAGTAGTCCACCGCCAAGCCGTAATCCGGGTCATCGTCGCTATCGACCATCAAGTGGCCCGCTTTGTTCAGCAGCTTGTGGCAGTCGTGGCTAAGATGACGCAGCATCACACGCTTGCCCGCAGCTTCGTATTTTGCAGCAACGTTTTCGATGGCCTGCAGGGCGGATTGGTCGACCACGCGGCTTTCGGCGAAATCTACAATGACCACGTCGGGATCGTTCGGAACGTCGAACAGTTCGACAAATCCGTCAGACGAGCCAAAGAACAAGGGCCCCTGAATTTCATAAACTTTCGCGCCCTTTTCCGTCTCAGAGTCGCGGGTGACAGCATGAATACGCTTGGCGTTATTCCATGCATAGGCCAGGGCCGAAACAATCACGCCGACGACAACCGCAACCGCAAGGTCTTCCATCACCGTAACGACAGTCACCAGAACAATCACGAAGGCGTCCATCAAAGGCACCTTGCGCATGATCTTGAATGAGTTCCAGGCGAAGGTCCCGATCACCACCATGAACATTACGCCAACCAACGCAGCCAGCGGGATTTGCTCGATCAGCGGCGAGGCGAACAAGATGAAGATCAGAAGGAACAGAGCAGCCGCGATACCTGCGATCCGGGTGCGGCCTCCAGATTTCACGTTGATCATCGACTGGCCGATCATGGCGCAACCGCCCATGCCTCCGAAGAAGCCGGTGGCGACGTTCGCGACACCCTGCGCAATGCATTCCTGCGAGGCACCGCCGCGTTTGTTGGTGATCTCGCCCACAAGGTTCAGAGTCAGCAGGGATTCGATTAACCCGATGGCGGCCAGAATGACCGCGTAGGGCAAGATAATCTCGAGCGTTTCGAAGTTCAGCGGCACCATAGGGATATGGAAGGCAGGCAAGCCACCCTCGATCGAGGCCAGATCACCGACGCGTGGCACGTCCAGACCAAAGCCGATCACCAGCGCTGCAACGACCAGAATACCCGCCAGAGGGGCCGGAATGATACGCGTGATCCGCGGCATGATCCAGATCACCGCCATGGTCAGCGCGACGAGACCCAGCATGGTGTAAAGCTGCACGCCCGAGAGCCACTCGCCCCCGCTCATCCCGTGGCCGGTGTTTTCCATAGTTCCGGGGACCTTGAACTGGCCCATCTGCGCCAGAAAGATCACGATCGCCAGACCGTTCACAAAACCCAACATCACCGGATGCGGCACAAGGCGAATGAAACGCCCCCAATGCATCGCACCGGCAATCACCTGCAAAATGCCCATCAAAACCACGGTTGCGAACAAGTACTCGACCCCATGCTGCGCAACCAGCGCCACCATAACGACCGCCAACGCGCCCGTTGCGCCCGAAATCATGCCGGGGCGACCTCCGATTAGCGCAGTGATCAGGCCGACCATGAAGGCCGCGTAGAGACCGACCAGAGGATGCACGCCCGCGACAAAGGCAAAGGCCACGGCCTCGGGCACCAGCGCCAGGGCAACGGTCAAACCTGACAGCAGCTCAATCCGCAGGCGCGACAAGGTCAGGCCTTCATCAGGCACCCAACGGAGATCGGGCTTGGCAATACGGTTGGCAAAGCTTGCCAGCATGGCTCGGGGCATGGGACGGTCCTGTGGGTCTTTATCTTCGCGCGAAAGGGGGCCTTTTACCTGTCAAAGTACCCAAGAGATACCGCGCACAGCGGGACCCTGATATGCGTCAACCGCATAGCTTTGCTGCGCAACTCGCAGCGAATAGGTGCAAATGACTGAGACCACTTGCCAATTTCGCCTGCGACCCGCAGAGTTTTCCCGCATGGATTGAGCAGCGGAGACCCAACGTGACCCAAACAAAAATCGCCGTCATCGGCGGATCAGGCATTTACGACATCGACGGGCTGGAAAATGCGGAGTGGGTCCGGGTCGATACGCCGTGGGGCGCGCCCTCCGATGAGGTTCTGACTGGCTCATTGGACGGGGTCGACATGGTGTTCCTGCCGCGCCATGGGCGTGGACACATCCATTCACCGACCGAAGTCCCCTATCGCGCCAATATCGACGCTCTGAAGCGGCTGGGGGTGACGGATGTGATCTCAGTCTCCGCTTGCGGATCGTTCCGCGAGCATATGGCGCCGGGAGATTTCGTGATCGTGGATCAGTTCATCGACCGGACCTTTGCACGTGAGAAAAGCTTCTTCGGAACCGGCTGCGTCGCCCATGTCAGCGTGGCGCATCCGACCTGCCCGCGCTTGTCGAATGCCTGCGAAGAGGCCGGAATAGCCGCCGGCATCACCGTGCATCACGGCGGCACCTATCTGGCGATGGAGGGGCCGCAGTTTTCGACCCTGGCCGAGTCCAAGATGTACCGCGAACAATGGGGTTGCGATGTGATCGGCATGACAAATATGCCAGAAGCGAAACTCGCCCGCGAAGCTGAGCTTTGCTATGCCTCGATCGCGATGGTGACTGACTATGACAGCTGGCACCCTGATCATGGCGAGGTCGACGTGACCTCGATCATTGCAACCCTCACCGTGAATGCAGAAAAGGGTCGAGCTTTGGTAAAAGGACTACCGGCCTTGTTGGGCCCGATCCGCACGCCCTGCCCGCATGGTTGTGACAGGGCCTTGGACCACGCGATCCTGACGGCCCCGGAAGATCGCGACCTGACCGTGCTGGCAAAGCTGGACGCGGTGGCAGGCCGGGTTCTGTAGTCTTACAGTGGAGGCAGATTGTCCTGTACGGTCTGCCACAAGCCATGCGACCAGAGATCATTGTGGGTGCCGCCCTCGATAATGAACAATTCCGCTTCGCTTCCTTCGGCAAGCGCTGTTCCGTGATGTGGCGGGACCACGATGTCCTCGGTGCCGTGGAAGATTAGCGTCGGCACCTCGATCTGGCCGATAATGTCGCGTGTGGCGAACTTGTCCTGCATGAGAAGTGAGACAGGTAACCACGGGTAGCGCTCGGCCGCGACATCAACGGTTGCGGTAAACGGTGCCTCCAAAACCAGTAGCTCCGCGTCGGGGCGCTGCGCGGCAACAGCCGCTGCGACGCCGGTTCCAAGGCTCTGACCGTGGAGCACAACGGGTTGGCCCTGCGCGCTTAGTTGGTCATAGAGGGCCAGACCGTCAGCGACGAAAGCGGCCTCGGACGGAGTGCCATCGCTGCCGGGGAACCCTCGATAACTGGGCGCGAGCAGACCGAAGCCGCTGTTCAGGATTTCGCGCAGCCGGTCGGCGCAGTCCCCAAGATTGCCGCTTTGCCCATGGAAAAACAGAACGGTCGGCGCACCCTCAGCCACTGCAGGCGCGGACCAGACCGCCAGGTCGGTGCCATCCGGCATGGGCAGCGACAGGACCTCGACATCCGCCAAACCGACCGAGCTGGGCTCAGGCAACGCGCCGGATGGTTTGAACAGTAGATCGCGCTGATTCACATACATATAAACCACGGCCAACACATAGAGCGCCGCGATCACCGCAATCAGGACAAACGCGCCTTTTCTCAGCCGCGCTGTCTGGTCGTGCGTCATTTTCTGAGTCTGCTCCATCGGGGCCTCCGTTCATCCGTCTTATCAGTCTGGGCATCGATGCGCGGGATTCAAGAGAGATGTATCAGGCTTAATCCGGCCTTTAGAATTACTGGGCGAGGCTGAAACCGCTTGACGCCTGCCCCGTGTGAGGGCTTGCTGCGAGGCGAACAGGAACAGGATGGACCATGTCTTTAGAACTCTGGCTGGCTTTCGTGGCCGCATCGACCGCGTTGCTGCTGATCCCCGGACCGACCGTGCTGTTGGTTCTCAGCTATGCGCTTTCAAAAGGGCGCAGCGTGGCGGTTGCCTCGGCCACCGGGGTTGCCGTTGGTGATCTTGTTGCGATGACAGCGTCTCTGTTGGGGCTGGGCGCATTAGTTCTAGCATCCGCGACGTTGTTTTCCGTGTTGAAATGGATCGGGGCCGCCTACCTGATCTGGCTGGGCATCAAACTGTTGCGCAGCGCGCCATCCGGCGGGTTGAACCCGGTTGAAACAGGGCGAGACGTCACCGCGCGCGGGGTTTTTGGGCATGCGGCGGCGGTTACCGCCTTGAACCCGAAATCGATCGCCTTTTTCATCGCCTTCGTCCCGCAGTTCCTGCGCCCGGCCGAACCCCTGGGCCCTCAATTCGCGATCCTGATCGCGACCTTCGTGGGTCTTGCTTGGCTGAACGCTCTCGCTTATGCGCTTTTGGCTGATCGACTGCGGCTCATGATCGGGCGCGCTGGCGTGATCAACGCAATGACCCGGTTCGGAGGTCTGGCTCTGATCGGTATGGGCGTTGCGACGGCTGTTTTGCGGCGACCCGCCTAATCGTCTGCGTGTTCTTTCATGAACCCGCGGATAAAGCGGCGGATTTCGCGTGCTGCTGACGTGTCCAGCTCTTTGCACAATTCGACAAAGGCATCACGTTCGTCCTTGTCCAGACGCAACACCAACTGACTGTTTTTCTTGGTAGAACCCTTACCGTCTTTCTTCGCCACGCGCCTTAATCCCGCAAACTACTTGATTCTTTCCGCGATGCAATGTATATACATAGCATATAGGATGTAGATATCGGGCACCTAACAACAAAAAAAGGATTTTGGCAATGAACCTTCATGCGGCTCAAGCATTTCTTTTGCGAGACCAGCGCAATTGGCGCAAACCTCACCTGTCGTGGCTGCCCGCCACGCTGTACCGGTATTACGGGCTATCAAAGGCCGTCCCGAACCGTCGTAGATAGGCGCAGGCGGCATTCTATCCTTGCAAGGTTGACCCCAATGGGCCAAACACCCCCGCGTGTTCTGATGCCAAAGGGGTGCCTCATGTTCAGAAACAACTCGGTCAAGGATTACATCCGAACCATCGTCGATTTCCCTCATGAAGGGATCATGTTTCGGGACGTCACCACCCTGTTTGCCGATCCGCGTGGGTTTCGCATGGCCATCGACCAGATGCTGCACCCCTATGCGGGCGAGCGGATCGATAAGGTCGTCGGACTTGAGGCGCGCGGCTTCATTCTGGGTGGCGCTATTGCGCATCAATTGAGCGTCGGTTTCGTTCCCATCCGCAAAAAGGGTAAGCTGCCCGGCACCACGATCAGCCAGGACTACAAGTTGGAATATGGCGAGGCGATTGTCGAAATCCACGATGATGCCATCCAAGCAGGCGAAAAGGTCTTGGTCGTCGATGACCTGCTGGCAACCGGTGGAACCGCTGGCGCCGGTATCAAACTGATTGAGCGGCTGGGGGGTGAGATCATCTCTTGCGCGTTTATTGTGGACCTCCCGGAACTGGGCGGGCGCAAAGTGCTTGAAGATATGGGCATGGATGTTCATGTCCTATGTGAATTCGAAGGTCTGTGAGCCGAAAAAACTCACATATTATTGTATTGAAATTTGAAACAGCGTTGGCTTAGCGCTGTTTCGCGACTGTTCAAGGCAATTCTTTGCGCAAAACGCGTGATCCGAACGCGTTGCACGCCGTATCCCGATTGATGCTGCTTGAAGCATTTCTAATTTGGGAGACCACAAAATGTTCCGCAAACTCGCAGTCGCCAGCGTCGCAACGATCCTGTTGGGCACATCCGCAATGGCAGACGGTCATGGCAAAGACATCGTCGATACCGCTGTCTCAGCCGGTAGCTTTGAAACTCTCGTCGCCGCCGTTCAGGCCGCCGAGCTGGTAGACACTCTGAAAGGCGAAGGCCCGTTCACCGTGTTCGCCCCGACGGACGAAGCGTTCGCAGCCCTGCCCGAAGGCACAGTGGCCGACCTGCTGAAGCCCGAAAACAAAGACCAGTTGGTCGCCGTGCTGACCTACCATGTGGTGCCGGGCAAAGTGATGTCGGGCGATCTGTCTGACGACATGACCGCAGCCACGGTACAGGGCGGCGATATCACGATTGATCTGGACTCGGGCGTGATGGTGAATGACGCCAACGTCGTTCAGGCCGATATCGAGACATCAAACGGCGTGATCCACGTGATCGACAAGGTCATTCTGCCCTCGTCGTAAAGCAATCAGACACGGTCCGGAACGCTCGGGCCGTGTCTAAGACTTCAGGATCGCTCCGGGGTTCATGATCCCATTAGGGTCTAACGCAGCCTTGATACCTCGCATCGCCTGTAATTTGATTGGATCGCCATAGCGCTCCAGGTCCTCGACCTTCAACCGCCCCACCCCGTGTTCAGCACTGACCGAGCCGTCAAACGCGTGAACCAGATCATGAACCGCGCTCTTCACAGCTTTGCGGTGGTCATCAAAGGCATCGCGGCTCTGACCCTTGGGCGGGAAGACGTTGTAGTGAAGGTTGCCATCGCCCAAATGCCCGAAACAGTTGATACGGAACGGACCTAACGCGCCGATCACCTCGGTACCTTGCCGAATGAATTCGGGGATGGTCGAGATCGGGACAGATATATCATGGCTCGAAACCGACCCGATCAGGCGGTTGGCCTCAGGGATACGCTCGCGAACAGCCCACAGCGCGCGGCGCTGCGCCTCGCTCTGGGCAATCACGCCATCTTTTACAAGGCCCCGAGGCTCCGCAGCGGCGAATATTGCCTCCCAACGCTCAGACGCGGTCTGCCCGGCTGCCAATCCAAGTTCGATCAGTACGCTCCAATCGGGCGGAGTATCGAATGGCTGGCGCACATCGGGCAACACCTCGGTCAGGAAATCCAACCCCTGCCGGTGGATCAGTTCAAACGAACTGACCGTCTCGCCCACCAAATCGCGCGTAAGGGCCAGCAGGTCGATCGCGGCCTCGGGCGAGGTCACCTGAAACATCGCCGTTCCAACCTCAGCAGGACGTGGAAACAGCTTCAGCGAAGCTGCGGTGATAATCCCAAGGGTCCCCTCGGACCCGATCAACAGATTGCGCAGATCATAGCCCGTGTTGTCTTTTCTCAACCGGCTCAGGCCATGCCAAATTTCACCGCTGGGCAACACCGCCTCAAGCCCCAGGCACAGATCACGCGCATTGCCATATCGCAGCACATTGACGCCCCCGGCATTGGTCGCCAGATTGCCACCGATTCGACACGATCCCTGCGCGGCCAGAGACAGGGGAAACAGCCTGTCCGCCGCCTCTGCTGCGGCCTGAACGTCCTCTAGAACGGCCCCAGCCTCGGCAATCAGGACGTTTTCGGTGGGATAAACCGCACGAATGGCGGTCATACGCTCCAGTGAGATCAACAAAGGTGCCGGACCAGAGGTCATGACCTGACCGCCGACCAAGCCCGTGCCGCCGCCATAGGGCACAATCGGCACGCACGCACCCGAGGCACGCCGTACCAGCGCCGCCACGTCCTGCACGTTGCGCGGCAGGGCCAACAGCCCAATTTCGCCTGCAAAACGGTTGCGCGGCTCTTCCAGGTAACGTTCAGAAACCGGACGCAACACATCATCGCCCAATTCAGCGCGAATGGCGTCAGCAAGCTTGGCATCTGCGGGGTTCAAATCCATACGCCTTCCTTGCCCAACATGCGCGCGACCGGCAAGCCTTATTCCAGATCGATCAGATATTGCGGCTCCAGCACGATAACTGTGGGCCGATCCGGCAAACTGCGCAACGAGACGGTCAGCTCAGACACACCTTCGCGCACGACCGGGAAGTCATTACGAATATCAACGAGAAAGCGATCCAGCGAGAAACCGGAGAACCAATGCATTGGAATAATTACCGAGCTTTTCAGCCGTTTGAGGACCGAGATCATCTCGGGCAGAGGCATGGTCGTCCCACCATCCACGGCCGCCATCACAACATCCAACCGCCCCAGCGCGGCAAACTGCTCATCCGAAGGCACGTGATGCAAGTGTCCCAAATGACCGATGCACAGCCCTTCGACCTCGAACACGAAAATCGAGTTCCCCTTCTCCTCGACCCCACCATAGGACGACCGGATATCGGTCGAGACATTGCGAACCATCATCTCGCCCAGATCCAGATGATGGTCGATCCCCTGCCCGAACTCACCCCACCCCGGCAGCACATGGGGAATGGCAGGGTCCGGATGCGCCGTCCAATGGGTGCTGTGTGCATGGTTCATCGTCACGACATCGGGGATCAGATCGGCGCTGCCGATGAACCCGGTGAAATCCGTGACCGCGTTCAACCCACCCGCAGTCTGGATCAGAAAGGAGGCATGCGCGACATAACTGATCCGCACCGAAAACTCCGGCACCGGGTCCTGCCATGCGGCCTTGTGCAGATATTCAATCCCAGGTGCCGCGTCGGCGATGGCGATACAATGGCTTGGCCGCCGCTCCTGCGCCGCAGCCGCACCCGAGAGAAATACCAATACAGCCACAATCCAGCGCATAAAAGGAGTGTAGCGCATCCCTGCTACAAGTCATGCCCCTTGTTCATCTGGCCAAAAATATCCCGGGGGAGGCGCGGCTTGCCGCGACGGGGGCAGAGCCCCCTACCCTGCGTCCGTCCGGCCCCGCCGATCCGACCGCAAGCTGGCGTAAAGAACATGCGTCCGCCACCGCCCGTTGATCTGCAGATAGGACTGCGCCACGCCTTCGTACTTAAAACCCGAGCGTTCCAACAACCCGCGTGAAGGTTTGTTTTCAGGCAAGCAGGCCGCCTCAATCCGGCTGAGGTCCAGACGGGTGAACGCGTGATGAACGACTGCGCCGATGGCCTCGCGCATATAGCCGTTGCGCGCAAAACTCTGACCAGTCCAATAGCCCAGCGTTCCAGCCTGCGCAGGGCCGCGGCGGATGTTGTCCAGCGTGATCGCCCCCACCAGCACGTCGTCTGAACGGCGAAACAGAAACAACGGTATTGCGGTTCCGCTAGCGACTGAGCGCTGCGCCCAGTAGACCCGGTTGGTGAAAGACTTGCGGCTTAAATGATCCTGCGCCCAGATCGGCTCCCAAGGGGTAAGGTACTCCTCTGAGGCGCGGCGCAGAGCGGCCCATTCGTTGAAGTCGGAATGCACAGGCGGGCGCAGCCTCAGCCGCGCGGTTTCAAGTTTCAGCTTGCGCCTGCCCAACAGCATCACGCCGCACGCCTCTCCTGCAAATCTGCCAGCGTTGGCGCGCCCGAAACCGGACCGTATAGCGCCAAGGCGGCCGGGGCCTGAACGGCCATGCGTTCGGCGAAGGCCCGGACATCCTCGGTACTGACCGCATCAATTTTGGCGACGGTATCCTCAAGTGAAGGTACCCGTCCCCAGATCTGCACCAGACGCGCCAAACGCTCAGCCCGGTTTGAGGGGCTTTCCAGACCCATCAGCATCCCGGCTTTCATCTGCGCACGGGCACGAGCGACCTCTTCTTCGCTCATGTCTTCGGCAGCGCGCTTCATCTCGTCTATCGTGATGGTTGCAAGCTCGGCGACCTGATCGGCAGACGTGCCCGCGTAGATCGTGGTGGTGCCTGTATCCGCATAGGCCCCGGTCTGCGCAAAGATCGTGTAGCAGAGCCCGCGCGACTCACGCACTTCCTGGAACAGACGCGAGGACATGCCGCCGCCCAACGCCGTCGAATAGATCTGAGCGGTATAGATCCCATCATCGCGATAGCCCGGGCTTTCCAGAGCCAGAGCAAAATGCGCCTGCTCCAGATCTTTTTCTTGCCGCGCCTCACCGCCAGTGAAGCGGGCAGCTTCCGGTGTCAGGCCCTTGCGCGGTTGCAAGTGGCCAAACATCTCTTCGGCCATTTTCATCAGCGCGTCGTGATCCACAGCACCCGCCGCAGACAGGATCATTTGTTCGGGGCCATAGTGCTCAGCCACGAAGCCGGAAAGATCCTCTCGCGAGAAGGAACTCACCCGCTCGGTCGGCCCAAGAATGGTGCGGCCGAGTGGCTGATCGTGATAGCTTTGTTCCTGCAGCCAGTCGAAAATCACATCGTCGGGCGTATCGTAAGCCTGCCCGATTTCCTGCAGGATCACGCCACGTTCAACCTCAATCTCGCGCGGATCAAAAACCGGGTTCAGAACGATGTCGCCGATCACATCCATCGCCAGCGCCACGTCGTCTTTCAGGACGCGCGCGTAATAGGCCGTCACCTCGCGCGAGGTATAGGCGTTGATATAGCCACCCACATCCTCGATCGCCTCTGCGATTTGCAGCGAAGAACGCCGCTCGGTTCCCTTGAACGCCATATGCTCAAGGAAATGCGCGATCCCGTTCTGTTCGATCCGCTCATGCCGCCCGCCGGCGGTCACCCAGATGCCGATGGCTGCAGATTGCAGCCCCGGCATATGTTCACTGACGATACGAAAGCCGTTCTTCAGCTGGTCTTGTCTGACTGTCACTCAGCGATATGCCTTCTGATATGATCCTCAAGGGCACCCAGATCATTGGCAATCCGCGTCACCCGTTCCGGACGTTCATACAGATCAGACATGCGGGATGGAAGAGGCGGATGTTCCCCGCTCGCCTTCTCGACCGCTGCCGGGAATTTCGCCGGGTGTGCGGTGGCCAGAGTGATCATCGGCACATCCACCGCGCGGTGATCCTCGGCCACTTTGATGCCGATGGCCGAATGCGGGCAGACCAGCTCGGCGCTGTGGGCCAGAGTGTGTTTGATCGTCTCAAGCGTCTCATCCTCGGACACGCGGCCCGAATCAAAGCTCTCGCGCAGGGCCTCCATCGCGCCTTGGCTGACGTTGAAGCCGCCGGATTTCAGCTCATCCATCAACTGAGCGACCGCGCTGCCATCCTCGCCATAGGCATAGTACAGGGCGCGTTCGAAGTTTGAGCTGACCTGAATGTCCATCGACGGGCTGATCGAGGGGATGGTCTCGCCTTTGAAATAGCCCTCACCCGATAGACAGCGGTGCAGAATGTCGTTCTGGTTGGTCGCCACGACCAAACGGTCGATCGGCAAACCCATACGTTTGGCCAGATAGCCTGCGAAGATGTCCCCGAAATTGCCGGTGGGCACGGTGAAGCTGACTTTGCGATGCGGCGCGCCAAGGCTGACAGCCGCCGAGAAGTAGTACACGATCTGCGCCAGAACGCGGGCAAAGTTGATCGAGTTTACGCCCGCCAATTTGACCTCATCTCGGAAGTCGAAATCGTTGAACATATCCTTCAGTGCGGCCTGACAATCGTCAAAGTCACCATCCACGGCGAGCGCATGGACATTGCTGTCCGCTGGCGTCGTCATCTGGCGGCGCTGCACCTCGGACACCCGTCCATGCGGATAGAGGATGAACACATCCACCGCATCCAGCCCCCGGAATGCCTCAATCGCGGCCGAGCCGGTATCGCCACTGGTCGCGCCAACGATGGTCACGCGGTCATTGCGGCGTTTCAGGGCCACCTGGAATAGCTGGCCGATCAACTGCATTGCGAAGTCCTTGAAGGCCAGAGTGGGCCCGTGGAACAGTTCCAACAGGAAGTGGTTTTCGTTCAATTGCTTCAAAGGCGCGCGGGCGTCGTGGCCGAAGCCTTCATAGGCGCGGGCGATGATCTGTTTGAACTCATCCTCTGCGAAGGAACCGCTGACATAGGGCCACATCACGCGGAACGCGATCTCCTCGTAGGAAAGCCCGGCCATGGCGGCTATCTCATCATGGCTGAGCGTTGGGATTTCGGCGGGTAGGTACAAGCCACCGTCACGGGCCAGTCCAGTCAGCATCGCCTCTTCAAAGCTCAGTTCAGGCGCTTGGCCACGGGTCGAGATGTATTTCATTGCGAGTCACTCTCAGAAGGGGCGCGATTGCGCCACAGGAAGTATCCGGTCATCGCGGCCCAGACGAGGGCCAGTCCAAACCATGTGATTGCATATTGCAGGTGATCATTGGGAATTCCGGCCGTGTCGACAGGCAGCGGCGTCACGCCCGGATCGGTCTGAGACCGGGCGATCAGCAAGATCGGCTCGGTCCCCAGCGCGGCGGCCAGATTGGGCACGTCGCGGGCGAACCAGATGTTGCTGTCGATATCGGCCTCAGGCGTATAGCCGTCGATCTCATCGGGCCAATGCAGGTTGCCGGTAACTTCCATCGGGCCAGTCAAACGGTCAGTCTGCTTGGCCGTGGTTGGCACAAAACCCCGGTCCACCAAAATGGTGCGATCCTCGGTGCTGAACGACTGGATGATACGATATCCGGCCCCGACCTGCTTGACCGAGACCAGAACGTGGATCTCGCCCGGCTCCATATCACCCGAGACTGTTACAGGCAGATACTTGTCCTCATCCTCTGACACCTGTTGCGGCAGAGGAACCGGGTCGGCCGCAATGCGGCTGTCAATCTCGGAAAGGATCTCTTGTTTCCACGCCAGACGCTGGACCTGCCACGTACCAAGCCAGAGCAAGACGCCCAAACCGGCGAGACTGAAGATCAGCAGAAACAGAGTGCGGCGCATGGCAGGACTATCGCTCGTTGCAGGAACCGGCGTCTTGTTAAGGGGGGCAGGCACGAGAATGCAACCACGCAATTGTATGGGGCGCAATCTTGCCCCTCAAAACACGAAAAAGCCGCCCCTAAGAGCGGCTTTTGCACTTCAAAACCAGAGCCGCTTAGAACAGCGGCGCCTGTCCCCAGATGTAGACTGCGAAGAACAGGAACAGCCAGACCACGTCAACGAAGTGCCAGTACCAGGCTGCCGCCTCGAAACCGACGTGCTTCTCCGGGGTGAAGTCCCCCTTCAGCGCGCGGATCAGACAGACTGTCAGGAAGATCGTACCGATGACCACGTGAAAGCCGTGGAAGCCGGTTGCCATGAAGAAGTTCGAATAGAACTGGTCGCCACCGAATTTCCAGTCTTCATGGGCCAGCAATTCATAGTATTCAAACGCCTGAAGCGCCGTGAACAGGATACCCAGCACGATACCGATGGCCAGACCGTTGATCAGCGCCTTGCGGTCGTTGTCATGGACCAGAGCGTGGTGCGCCCAAGTGATCGCACAGCCCGACAGCAGCAGGACCAGAGTGTTGATCAGCGGCAGGTGGAACGGGTCAACCGCATGGATATCCGGCTGGATGTATTCGGTGCCCGCATAGTCGTACATCGGGTACATGCGATGTTTGAAGAACGACCAGAACCAGGCGAAGAAGAACATCACCTCGGACATCACGAACAGGATGAAGCCGTAGCGCAGGCCGATGCGCACAACCGGCGTGTGGTCGCCCTGACGGCTTTCCACAACGACTTCGGACCACCAGGCGAACATGGTGTACAGCACGGCAACGAGACCAGCCCAGAACAGCCACGGTGTCACACCGTGCATCCAAAGGACGGCTCCGAACAGCATCACAAAGCCACCGACAGCGCCGATCAGCGGCCAGATCGACGGGGCCAGAATGTGATAATCATGGTTTTTTGCGTGTGCCATCAGCGTCCCTCACCTAAAGGCGTTAGTTCGTGTTTGTGTCTTCCTGCGTTTCAAGGGCGGCATAGCCCTCGGGCAGGTCAATTTCGTAGAATGTATACGACAGAGTAATCGTATGCACATATTTCGCTTCAAGGTCTTCGACCATTTCCGGGTCAACAAAGAAGCTGACCGGCATCTCTACCCGCTCACCCGGTTGCAGAACCTGCTCTTCAAAGCAGAAACAGGCGATCTTCTGGAAATACCCACCTGCCGAATACGGCGCGACGTTGTAGGACGCCTGTCCGGCAATCGGGCGATCAGTCGGGTTGTAGGCCTCATAGAAGGCCAGCCCGGTTTCACCGATGCGCACCTCCATCTCACGCTCGACGGGCTTGAACTCCCATGCCATGTCCTTGGCTTTGGATGCGTCGAAACGGACCGTCACTTTGCGGTCGAGGATATCATCAGGCGCGGCTTCGGCGACGCCGGTGGTGCCTCCGAATCCGGTAACACGGCAGAACCAGTCGTAAAACGGGACAGCCGCCCAAGCGAGGCTGCCCATCAGGACAACCACACCCACGGTTTGCACAACAGTTTTCTGAGGACCGGACAGAGCCATCAGTTTTGCACCTCCTGCACGGGTTGTCCCAGGCTGGTGCCCGAGACCTTGACGATTGTGAGGCCGAAGATGATCACGATGAAGGCCGCAAGTGTCAGGCCAACACCCAGGTTTCGGCTGAAACGACGTTGGTGAATTTCGTGGCTTTTGCGCAGGCTCATCACCACCCTCCCAAGCCGTAAGGTTTCAGCAGCGCCTCAACCAGAATCGCGCCGAAATGCAGGAATAGGTACAGCAGAGACAGCTTGAAGAAACTCCGCTCGACCTTGAAATTGTCCGCTTCCGCGTCGTCTTCGGTACGGCGCGAGATCTGCCATGCGCCACGCAGGAACAGGGCGTTCAGCACCAGGGCAACCGCCAGATAAATCGGTCCACCGATGTCTGAGAACGCGGTGCCAACGGCCAGAAAAGCCAGAAGGCCGGTGTAAACGAGAATATGCTTACGGGTCGCGCGACGACCATGGGTCACGGTCAACATGGGCACGCCCGCATCGTCATAGTCCGAGCGCATGAAAAGCGCCAGCGCCCAAAAATGCGGAGGCGTCCACATGAATGTCAGAGCGAACATCAACCATGGCTCAAGCGTCATTGACCCGGTTGCGGCAACCCAGCCGATCACCGGAGGGAACGCCCCTGCCGCGCCACCAATCACGATGTTCTGCGGCGTCGAGCGCTTCAGCCACATCGTGTAGACCACAACGTAGAAGAAAATGGTGAAACCCAGAAACGCGCCGGCGAACCAGTTGGTCGCAAGGCCCAGCATAATCACCGACAGGCCGGACAGCGCCAGACCCAGCGATAGCGCCTCGCCTTCCTGTACCTTACCAGCGGGAATCGGGCGGCCCTTGGTCCGCTTCATCACCCGGTCGATATCCGCATCCCACCACATGTTCAGCGCACCAGATGCACCGCCGCCAATGGCGATGAACAGGATCGCGCAGAAGCCCACGAAAGGATGCACCGACACCGGAGCCGCCAGCAAGCCGACCAGAGCCGTAAACACGACCAGAGACATCACACGCGGCTTCAGCAGGGCGAAATAATCGCCAAAGCTGGCCTCATCCGCGTATGCCGTGGCGGTCGATGTGCTGGCATTGATGCTTGCGTCGGTCATCTCGGGTCCTTTTGGGGCGAAAGCTGCGCGGTTGAGTGCGCAGCCAACGGGTATTCTAAGGCGCGAACGCCCAGTCTACGCTCAGTTCGAGGCCACCAGGAAGTTTTGCGGCGTGCCCGCATATTCCTCGATCGCGCCGTTCAGCCACTGTTCGTAGGCCTCTTCGCTGACCACTTTGACGGTGATCGGCATATAAGCGTGGTCCTTGCCGCAAAGCTCGGAACACTGGCCGAAATAGACGCCCTCTTTGTCAGCTTCAAACCACAGCTCGGCCAAACGACCGGGAACGCCGTCCTGCTTAACGCCGAAGGACGGGATCGTCCACGAGTGGATCACGTCAGATGCGGTAACCTGCATCACGATGACCTTGCCGACCGGAACTACAACGGCGGTATCGGTGGCCAGCAACCATTCATCGTCGCTGTAGCCCGCATCAGCCAGTTTGGCGCGCATGGCGTCATCCAGAACGAAGGGGGTTACGTCCGCATCTGCGGGGCGTGCACCCTCATCCAGCGTAGCTGGGTGGCCAAGCAGGTAGCTGTCGAACGCGAAATCGTGATCAACATATTCGTAAGTCCAGTACCACTGGTTGCCGACCACCTTGATGACAACGTCACCTTCGGGAATTTCCTGCTGCTTGAACAGAACCGGCAGAGAGAAGGCGCCGATGAACACCAGAATCAGGATCGGACCCAAAGTCCAGGCGATCTCAACCGGGGTGTAGTGCGAGAACCGCGCCGGTGTCGGGTTGGCGCGCTGATTGTAGCGCACGATGCAGTAAACCAGCAGCGCAGCAACAAACAGGCAGATCACAGTGATGATCACCAGAATCATCGCGTCCAGCCTGTGAATCCCGTCTGCAAGGCTGGTCGCTGCGGGTTGAAAGCCCATTCCACCGTCAACCGGCTTGCCAATTATCTCAAGCTCCTGAGCCATGGCGGGAAGGCTGGAGAGGGCCGTAGCAAGCCCGGAAAGCATCAAAGCATTCTTCATGTCTTGTCCTGATCGTTTGATCTTTGCGTCTCTGGCGAAAAGGTATGAATCGGTGAAACCACACCCGTTGTCTTTGGCCGCGTTAAAAACCATATTCCTGCGGGTAGATAAAGCAAAATGCTTGCGTCAAACAGACGCTATTTTTGATCTGGATCAAACCGGAAAGGTTACAACCCATGACTCAGGCCCCGTTTCGCCCTTTTGAAAGCGCTCTTCCGCATGATGAAGCGCTCTCCATTTTGCAATCGGCGACCGCCGGGGCCGAGGACGGAGAATTGTTTGTCGAACGGCGGAAATCCGAGTCTCTGGTCTTTGACGATGGTCGGTTGAAGACCGCATCCTACGATGCGTCCGAGGGATTCGGGCTGCGGGCCGTTCAGGGCGAAGTAGCGGGCTATGCACATTCGACAGACGTTTCGATTCCCGCGTTGAAACGCGCGTCCGAGACCGCTCGGCTGGCCGTTGGCGACGGAGGGGGCACCTTGGCCGAGGCCCCTATGGCAACAAACAAACGCCTCTATACCGATGAAGATCCCATCGAAACCGCCAGCTTTCCGGTCAAAGTCGAGACCCTACGCGAGATCGACGCCTTCGTGCGTGATCTCGACCCCCGCGTCGTGCAAGTCAGCGCGACCATCGCCGCCGCAGTGCAAGAGGTCGAGATCCTGCGCCCCGACGGCGTGCTGGTTCGCGACGTGCGCCCGATGACTCGGGTTAATGTGTCGGTCATTGTCGAGCAGAATGGTCGCCGTGAAAGCGGCTCGGCGGGCGGTGGTGGCCGCGTCGGCCTGAGCGGGCTGATCGACCCCGCCGACTGGCGGAACAAGGCGCGTGAGGCCCTGCGGATCGCGCTGGTTAATCTCGAAGCAGTCCCTGCCCCTGCGGGGGTGATGGAGGTCGCCTTAGGCCCTGGCTGGCCCGGTATTCTGCTGCACGAAGCCATCGGGCACGGGTTGGAAGGGGATTTCAACCGCAAGGGCAGCTCGGCCTTTGCAGGTCTGATGGGGCAGCAAATTGCCTCCAAGGGCGTGACCGTAGTGGATGATGGCACGATTGCTGATCGGCGTGGCTCGATCACGGTGGATGACGAGGGAACGCCAAGCTCGCGGACCTTATTGATTGAGGATGGTATCCTGACCGGCTATATGCAGGACCGCCAGAACGCCCGCCTGATGGGCGTCGCGCCTACCGGCAATGGACGACGCCAGAGCTACGCGCACAAACCGATGCCGCGCATGACCAATACGGTGATGCTGGGAGGCGATGCAGACCCGGCTGCTCTGGTTGCTGACATTAAGGACGGGATCTGGGCCGTGGGTTTCGGTGGTGGTCAGGTCGACATCACCAACGGCAAATTCGTCTTTTCCTGTACCGAGGCCTACCGGGTCGAAAACGGCAAGATCGGCGCGCCGGTCAAGGGCGCGACGCTGATCGGGGACGGACCCTCTGCGCTGAACCGCATCCGTGGTTTGGGCAACGACATGGCGCTGGATCCGGGAATGGGAACCTGCGGCAAGGATGGTCAATGGGTGCCGGTAGGCGTCGGCCAGCCAACGGTTCTGATGGACGGACTAACCGTCGGAGGCTCAGCCGCCTGAGTCAGAATCACGTGACTTTAGAAAGGCGCAGGGTTAACCCTGCGCCTTTTCGACAGAGTGGTTGAGGTCAATTGGAATTACAGCTCATTCACCTCGGCGGAATTTTTATTTTTATATTACAATTGCTTAACAGCATTCCCCGGAGAACACGCCTAGAAAATTGCATCTAATTTTCAACGATTTACAGGCTGTTAACCCCGACACCCGTAAACCAGTTCTGCAATCAGGCGGAGCATCGGATGACCGAAGAGCAGCATTCTTCCAATCACCCCCCACTCCCACCCACCACGGAAGAGGATCGGTTTTCGTGGCTCCGCCTGTTGCGCTCACGCAAGGTTGGTCCGGCGACGTTTCGTCGGCTGCTAAGCGAACATGGCTCAGCGCAGAACGCGCTGGCCGCGCTGCCTGAAATGGCACGCGCTGCCGGAATAAACGGGTATGAAATCTGCCCTCCCGGCGTGATTGAGGCGGAACTCAAGGCCGCACAAGCCGCCAAAGCGCGGCTTGTGTGCCTTGGGTCCGCCGATTTTCCAATAGCTTTGCAGGATGTATCTGACGCGCCCCCGCTTCTATGGGCTGTTGGCGATCTTTCCATGCTGCAGAAACCCGCAATCGCAATGGTGGGCGCGCGCAATTGTTCCTCGCTCGGCGCGCGCATGGCCCGTGGTCTGGCGAAAGAACTCGGTGATCTCGGCCATGTTATTGTCTCTGGTCTTGCCCGAGGGATCGATACTTCGGCCCATATGGCCGCGCTGGACACAGGCACTATCGCCGTGATGGCCGGAGGGGTCGATGTCATCTACCCGACCGAGAACACGGACCTGGCGCATAAGATCGGTGAGGCCGGCCTGCGTCTGTCGGAGCAACCTATGGGGCTGACACCACAAGCCCGCCACTTTCCGCGCCGCAACAGGATTATATCGGGGCTGGCAGAGGCGGTCGTGGTGGTTGAGGCCGCAGCTAAGTCAGGCAGCCTCATCACCGCTCGGGACGCGCTGGACCAAGGACGCGAAGTTCTTGCCGTTCCTGGTCATCCGTTCGACGCACGTGCCTCCGGATGCAATTTGTTGATTCGGGACGGCGCGACCTTGATCCGGTCTGCGGAAGATGTGATCGAAGCCCTGCCCAAGGGAAAAGACCTCTTCCAAACGCGCAGTGAGCCCCCTGCTCCGCCAACACCGACACCCGCTGTGGCGCTGCACGATCAGATCCTGCAACGACTCGGCCCATCGCCCATCGCTGAGGACCAACTGTTGCGCGATATCGCAGCGTCGGCAGGTGATCTTGGGCCCGCTTTGGTAGATTTGGAACTTGAGGGCCGAATCCAGCGCCAACCCGGTGGGCTTTTGTCGCTAGCAAGCTGAAAAGGGCGTGCCAACAAGTTCCAACTCTGTGAGACTACGCTCGCCCCAGTGGTCTTTAGAGCGCTGAAAAGGTAGCGTTTTTCACACTGCAAAAGGAACGCATTGACATTCCGGCCTTGCCCCACACATTTTGCACGACCATAACAGGCGCCCTATTCGTCGAGCGAGGTTTCCCCTTAAATGCCCGTAGTTGTTGTAGAATCTCCGGCCAAAGCAAAAACAATCAATAAATATCTCGGCCCCGACTACACAGTTCTGGCCTCCTATGGCCATGTGCGGGACCTGCCACCCAAGGACGGATCAGTCGATACCGACCATGAATTCGAGATGAAATGGGAGGTCGGCAATGACAGCAAAAAGCACGTCAAAGCCATTGCCGATGCGCTGAAAGAAGACAACGCCCTGATCCTCGCAACCGACCCCGATCGCGAGGGGGAAGCGATCAGCTGGCACTTGCAGGAAGCGCTAACCAAGCGGCGCTCAATCAAGAAAGATACACCGGTCAGCCGCGTGACCTTCAACGCGATCACCAAAGAGGCAGTGACCGAAGCGATGCAAAACCCACGCGAGGTCGACATGCCGCTGGTCGAGGCCTATTTGGCCCGCCGCGCGCTGGACTATCTGGTGGGCTTCAACTTGTCGCCGGTACTGTGGCGTAAATTGCCCGGCGCGAAATCGGCAGGCCGGGTCCAATCTGTCTGCCTGCGGCTGATCGTCGAACGCGAGATGGAAATCGAGGCCTTCAAGCCGGTTGAATACTGGTCGGTCAAGGCCCTGTTCGAAACACCACGCGGCCAAACCTACGAGGCGCGCCTGGTCACCTATGCCGGCAAAAAGCTGGACAAGCACGATCTGAAAGACGCGACGCAGGCAGAGCTGGCTGTTCAGGCCATCACCAGCCGCACGCTGAGTGTCACATCAGTCGAGGCGAAACCTGCGGCGCGCAACCCCAGCGCGCCATTCATGACCTCAACCCTGCAACAGGAGGCCAGCCGTAAGTTCGGTATGGGTGCGCGGCACGCGATGCAGGTGGCGCAACGCCTCTATGAGGCGGGCTACATCACCTATATGCGAACTGACGGCATCGACATGGCCCCCGAAGCGGTCGCCGCCACCCGAGACGCCATTACTGACCGTTTTGGTGCCGAATATGTGCCGGACAGCCCACGCATCTACAAGAACAAGGCCAAGAACGCACAGGAAGCGCACGAATGTATCCGCCCGACGGATATGACGCGCGATGCAAAAGAGCTGAAGGTGACCGATGAAGATCAGCGCAAGCTTTATGATCTGATCTGGAAGCGCACGATTGCTTGCCAGATGGCTGCTGCGCGCCTGGAACGCACAACCGTTGAAATAGGCAGCGATGATGCTCAGGTCGGCCTGCGCGCGACCGGTCAGGTGGTGCTGTTTGACGGCTTCATGCGCGTCTACGAAGAAGGCCGCGACGATGTGGCCGATGATGACGACAAGCGCTTGCCGCAAATCATGCAGGGCGATCCGGCGCGGTTTGCCAAGGACACTCTGATTGGCCAATTCGAAAAGGCGACAGGTGAGGCTCAGGTCACTGAAGGCGCAAAAACCGCGAAAGAAGCAATTCTGTCCGAAAACGAAGCCGTTCTGGCGTTACAACACCACACGCAGCCGCCTCCGCGCTATACCGAGGCCACATTGGTCAAGCGGATGGAGGAACTGGGGATCGGCCGTCCTTCGACTTATGCCTCGATCGTGACCACGATTCAGGACCGGGAATATGTGCGTAAGGACAAGAACCGCCTGATCCCCGAAGAAAAGGGCCGGATCGTTACGATCTTTCTGCTAAACTTCTTCCGCCAATACGTGGGCTATGAGTTCACGGCGAATCTGGAAGAAGAGCTGGATGACGTCAGTGCGGGAGATCGCGATTACAAGGATCTGCTGGGCAAGTTCTGGCGCGATTTCTCGGCCGCGATTGGCGAAACGTCTGAGCTGCGCATCTCGGAAGTGCTGGACAAGCTCGACGAGGCGTTGGCCCCGCAACTGTATCCGCCTCGTGAGGACGGGTCGGACCCGCGCATTTGCCCGAAATGTGGGACGGGTCAACTGCATCTTAAAACCTCTCGTACCGGCGGGTTCGTGGGCTGCGGCAACTATCCCGAATGCACCTATACCCGGCCCATCGCGGGCGAAGGGGCCGAAGGGGATGAACGTCTTCTGGGTGAGGATGCAGGCGATGAGATCTGGCTGAAATCCGGCCGGTTCGGTCCCTATGTCCAGCGCGGAGAGCCAACGCCCGAGAACAAGAAACCCCCGCGCGCCTCTCTGCCCCGTGGGTGGAGCAAGGATGACATGGACCTTGAGAAGGCCCTGACCCTGCTGTCCCTGCCCCGCCAGATCGGTGAACATCCCGAAGGCGGTATGATTAGTTCGAACTTCGGGCGGTTCGGGCCGTATATCATGCACCAACTGCCGGAAGAGTCGAAACCGGTCTACGTCAATGTCAAAGACCCCAATGACGTGTTCGAGATCGGCATGAACCGCGCGGTCGAGATGCTGGCAGAAAAACGCACCAATCCGGGACGTGGTCGGCGCGCGGCGGCAGCCCCCCTCAAAGAGCTAGGCGAACACCCTGATGGTGGTGCCATGAAGGTTCTTGATGGGCGCTATGGGCCGTATGTGAAGTGGGAAAAGGTCAACGCCACCATTCCCAAAGACATCAAACCCGAGGATGTGACGCAAGAAATGGCCATCGAACTGGTCAATGAACGCGCCGCAAAGAAGGGAACGAAGAAAAAGGCTGCCCCAAAAAAGAAGGCCACCGCCAAGAAAACAACGAAGAAAACGGCAAGCTAGGGTTGGATAGGTAGAAATACCACCAGCCCCTTGGATTCGTTGACTTCCCCCTGACGCGGCGGCACAACCTGCCCATCACCATGTCATTGGGGGAGTTTTCCATGAAGAAAATCTATGCCAATGCCTCTGACGCGCTCGACGGAGTGCTGTCGGATGGCATGATGATCGCGGCGGGCGGTTTCGGCCTGTGCGGCATCCCGGAACTGCTGCTAGAGGCGATCAAAGACTCGGGCGCTCAGGACCTGACCTTTGCGTCGAACAACGCAGGCGTCGACGATTTCGGTATCGGCATCCTGCTGCAAACCAAGCAGGTCAAGAAGATGATCAGCTCGTACGTCGGCGAAAACGCGGAATTCATGCGTCAGTACCTGGCCGGAGAGCTTGAGCTGGAATTCAATCCGCAGGGCACTCTGGCCGAACGGATGCGCGCAGGTGGCGCAGGTATCCCCGGTTTCTACACCAAAACCGGCGTGGGCACCGTGATCGCTGAGGGCAAGGAACACAAAGACTTCAATGGCGAGACCTACATTCTGGAAGAAGGCATCTTTGCCGATCTGGCCATTGTCAAAGCCTGGAAGGCCGATGACACCGGCAACCTGATCTTCCGCAAGACCGCGCGGAACTTCAACGTGCCTGCCGCGACCTGCGGCAAGATCTGCATCGCCGAAGTCGAAGAGATTGTCCCCCGCGGTTCAATGGACCCGGATGCGATCCACCTGCCGGGCATCTATGTGCATCGGATCATTCAGGGCGATCACGAAAAGCGCATTGAACAGCGCACCACCCGTAAGAAGGAGGAAGCATAATGCCTTGGGATCGGAACCAGATGGCCGCCCGTGCGGCGCAAGAGCTTGAAGACGGCATGTATGTGAACCTCGGCATCGGTATTCCGACGCTGGTGGCAAACTATGTGGGCGACAAGGACATCACCCTGCAATCCGAGAATGGTATGCTGGGTATGGGCCCCTTCCCGTTCGAAGGCGAAGAAGACCCCGACCTGATCAACGCGGGTAAGCAAACCATCACTGAGCTGTCGCGCACCGCATATTTCGACAGCGCGACCTCGTTCGCGATGATCCGGGGCGGCAAGATCGCTGCGGCGGTACTGGGCGCGATGGAAGTGGATGAAGAAGGCGACCTGGCCAACTGGATGATTCCCGGCGTTCTAGTCAAAGGCATGGGCGGCGCGATGGATCTTGTAGCCGGTGTCGGCCGTGTAATTGTGGTGATGGATCACACCAACAAACACGGCAAATCCAAGCTGCTGAAAAAGTGCACCCTCCCACTGACCGGGAAAAAGGTTGTGAATCGCATCATTACCAACCTCGGGGTTCTGGATGTGGTTCAAGGCGGTCTGAAGATCGTCGAGATCGCAGAAGGCGTCACCGAAGACGAGATCCGCGCCGCAACTGAGGCGAACATCGTCAACTAAACAAAGATCAGGGCCTGCTGCGACAGGCAGGCCCTAGTTCAGCGTCTGGAATACGCACCCATCTGAGGCATAGACCGGCGGCGTAGCGCAGAGCGCACGCGCGACTTGAAAAGCCGCGAGCACCTTGGGCACGTAGTCCCGCGTCTCTGCATATGGCGGCACACCGCTGTGTTTGCGAACGGCCCCCTCACCGGCGTTGTACCCGGCAAGCGCCAATATCGGGTCATTGTCGAACTCACCCATCAGCCAATCCAGGTATCTGACCCCACCAGAGATATTCTGAGAGGGCTGAAAGCTGTCCTGCACGCCAAACCGCTCGGCCGTTGCAGGCATCAGCTGCATCAATCCTTGTGCCCCGGCTGAGCTGACCGCGTCGGCCCGTCCAGCCGATTCCACCGAGATAACCGCCAGCACCAGTGCAGGCGAAACATTGGTGCCAATGGTCGAGCGTAGGATATCGCGGCCCTGATTGTTCACGATGCCCTGCAGGGTCTGCAAACGGGGTGTCGAGACGCTTGTCGCGGCCAGAGCGTCGATGGCAGAATCCAGCCGTCCTGGCCCGGCTTGTGCCAGTTCGGGCGAGATCTTCTCCCAAAAGGCTTTATGGGCGCCTTTCGGCGGCGTTTTGGTCGCGATTACGGGGGCGTCCTCCGCCGGCGGCACTTTGGCGCGTTTGATGACCTCGGGGACCGCAAGCTCAGATCCAGTACTAGGCGCTGAGGGGCGGGCTGCATGTTCTTCGGAGGTAATCCGAATGTTAACCTTGGGCCGCTGACCCGGCAGAGGCGCCTTGATCCTTTTATAGACACCACGCGGTTCGACCTCATCCGAGCGCACGGTGTCTGGCGTGCATACCAGAAACGCCAATACGCCGGCGCATGTAACTGCGTCCCGGAGATTCATTTGCCTGCCTCATGTTTTCGTTTTGATTGATTTGAACCTCGAATCTTCGCGTAAAGCCAGAAAAACCAAGCAAATTGGGGCAGTTTCGCCTCATTTGCCGCAAATTTGCATCGCTAAAAGACGACCCCAAACAACCGAATTTGTTTTTTTATATTTACTTTCAATATCTTATAAAAAAAGTGACCAGAAAGTTAAGCATCGGGCGAATTTTTCCCTGTTTGGCCCAATTCCTGCCACGCACAACAGGCAAACATAGATGCATACCGAGACGATCGGGAGCGGACTGAGAGAGGAAGCTCTGAAAGACGCCGAGGTTTAGAATACTTTTTTAGATCCTTTAGGAGGGACGTAACATGATCAAGTTCATCAAGAACTTCCGCAAAGACGAAGACGGCGCAGTAACAGTTGACTGGGTTGTTCTGACCGCAGCAGTCATCGGCCTGGCAGCCGTTGCATACCAGCAAATCGAAGGCGGCGCGACCAGCCTGGCGGACGACGTAGACACCGCGCTGAGCACCGCTACTGTTTCGACTGGCGACAACACCAACGCAGGCGGCATCACCGCAGCAGGCTCTGCGACCGGCACCGACGAATAATTTAGCTTACAGCTAAGTTGCTAGGCCGCACCAAGATCTTGGTGCGGCTTTTCTTTTTGAGGTAAATACACCCAAAGTCTACAAGGCGCTATTTTAACAAGCGCTTTTTGTCACCGTCAAAAATGAGTTTTTGTTCCGTGACCAATGCGAAAGCAGTGGCAATTTGGCATGACCTCCTTTTTCTGGCCCAATTTCCGCCATCCACGTCAGCTAAAACTGTATAGATCAAATTATCTGCACTTGGGCTGGCAATGGCTTGGGCAGAAGAGGCTCTTGGAAGGACGACACATGAAACAGTTTCAAAATCGCTTTGTGAAAAGCGAAGAGGGCGCAATCACGGTTGATTGGGTCGTCTTGGTCGCTTTGATCATCGGACTCAGCTCTGCACTCATACTTGTGATGAGGACCGGAATGGACAATTTCGGCGGAAACGTGGACCAAGCCTTGTCAACGGCGACAGTCAGCACTGGTGACAATGACAACGCTGGCGGAATCACTTCAGCCGGAACCGTAAACGGCGAATGATATCTTTGCCCTGAAGATCGTGCGCCTGTGACAGTTTGCAACGAGTTTTCTGTCCGGCGCGCGATTGCTTTGACGTCAGTGATTTGTGCGCGCGCGTCGCAGATGAACAAAAAAGTTTTTGTATCGAAAAACGCTTTTGCCCCAGATTTCGACACAATTCCCCGTTAAACAGGTCGCTGTTTCAGAACTTCTTGTTGGGCGCTATTTGCCCAACTAGCACAGAAAGAGGTGGATGTATGCGAGCGATATTCGGACTTGTCCTAATTGTCGGACTAGCTCTGGCCGGTGGTGCAGTCTACATGGCGCAGAACTATATCTCTGCTTATCAACAGGAACTCGCACGCGAACGGCAAGCAGCAGCAGCCGCGTTAGAGGCCGCCGCAGCAGAAAACGCTGCGATAGAAGTGATTCCAACCGTAGGTGTTATTGTATCAAATCGGACCCTGAAATACGGAGAACGGCTGGCAGAAGACGACGTGCGTGTTGTTGATTGGCCAGAAAACGCGATCCCGGAAGGCAGCTTTACAGACCTTGCGGTTCTTTTCCCCGAGTCAGGCAGCAAAGATCGTTTCGTTCTTCGCACAATGGAAAAAGACGAAGCGCTGATGGAGGTCAAAATCACTCAACCGGGCGAAGGGGCGGGTCTGACGTCTCAGCTGGACAAAGGTATGCGCGCTTTCGCTATTCGGGTTGATGTGGCTTCGGGCGTTTCCGGTTTCTTGCGCCCCGGAGATTTTGTGGACGTGTACTGGACCGGTTCGCGTCGCGGGACAACCGCCGAAGCGGATGGCGAGATCACCCGCCTGATCCAGCCCCGGGTCGAACTAATCGCCGTTGACCAGATCGCAGGAACGGATGTGACCGGAACAACCATCGCGCGAACGATCACCGTTGCAGTCACACGTGAGCAGGTTGCTGTACTTACGCAAGCGCAAAACACGGGCAGACTGACCCTGGCGCTTGTTGGGATTGAAGACGAAACGGTGTCGTCAGAGGTCATTGAAATCGATCAACGCGCGTTGTTGGGTGTCGTCGAGGAAGAAGCCGCCCCCGTCCCTGAACGTGTGGAGCAACAAGTTTGCAAGACGCGCATTCGTCGCGGTAACAGCGAAGTTGCCGATAGTGTGATCGCCTGTACAAACTGACGCCTATTCAGGACGTTACACCTGCCGAGCCGCGCAATTTGCGCGGCTCATTTGATTCCTATGTTGCCAATTGCCCACATAAGGAAACTTCCAGAAACCCTTGATTATTGCAATAAATTCCGTTTTCGCGCAGAGTTTCGCCTATAGGGCATAAGACCCATAAAAACGAGGCGTGATCGGAGAGGCAGGTCACATGAAAATACGTTCCTGGATCAGCGCAACCCTGCTGGGGTTGTCGCTCGTTGTTAGCCCAGTCGGCGATGCCGCTTGGGCCGAAACTCTTCGCGTGGTGAAGAAGGGCACAGTGGAAACGCTGGAAGTACCTGTAAACCGCGCGATCGTTGTTGAAAGTGAAGAGCCGTTTGCCGAACTGAGTATCGCGAATGCCGGTATTGCCGACATCTCGTCGCTTTCAGAGCGAACGATCTATGTCTTGGGCAGAGCACCCGGCCTAACTACTCTTACACTGTTCGATGGGGCCGGCATGCTTTTGGCGAATGTCCGCGTACGCGTGTCCCCTGACGTGACTGAATTTAAAGAGCGTCTGAGGCAGATCTTGCCAAACGAACAAATCGAAGTGCGCACTGCGAACGACGGCATCGTCTTGTCCGGCACGGTTTCAGGAGCGGCCAAGCTAGCCCGCGCATTGGAACTAGCCGAACGCTATGCCCCCGACCGGGTCTCGAACCTGATGTCGGTCGGCGGTGTGCAGCAGGTCATGCTGAAGGTTCGCTTTGCCGAGATGAACCGCTCGGTCGCAAAGAACCTGTCGACATCTCTTGGCTTTGGAGGCGGCGACGTCACAGCCGGTTTCAACACCCTAAACACGCAAGGTGCGTTGAACAATGCGCTGGCCAATAACATTCCGATCGCGCAAGCAAATACGGGTGCAATTCTGTTCGGTTTTGGCGCCGGTTCGACCCAAGTTAGGCTACTACTTGAGGCACTCGAAACCAAAGGTCTTGCGCGTACGCTCGCCGAACCGAACCTATCCGCTCTGTCCGGTCAGCAGGCAACGTTCCTCGCCGGTGGTGAGGTCCCGATTCCTGTGCCAGCAGATGACGGTGTTGTCGCGATCGAATACCGCGCGTTCGGTGTTGAAATCGACTTCATTCCGCGCGTAGTCGACGGTGATCTTATCAACTTGGAACTTGGTACAGCGGTATCGAGTATTGATACGTCTTCGGACTTTACGATTAACGGCGATTCGGTCCCAAGTTTCATTACCCGCCAGACCTCAACAACAATTGAGCTGCGCGACGGTGAAAGCTTTGCGATCGCAGGCCTGATTCAGGATGACTTCACGGATCTGAGCAATCAGGTGCCATGGTTGGGCGACGTTCCTGTTCTGGGCACCCTGTTCCGCAGCGCGCAGTACCAGCGCGAACAAAGTGAGTTGGTTATCATCATCACCGCGCATCTGGTCTCGCCGACCCGTGGGGAAACGCTTGCTTTGCCGACAGATCGAGTAAAACCCCCCAGTGAGTTTGATCTGTTTATCAACGGTCGCGTTGCTCGGACCGAGCGCGCAGGCGCAGGTGGCGCATCGGAAGTCGCCAAACAAGATTTTGGCAGTTCTTACGGCTATATTCTGGATTGATGAGGAGGTTAGGACCAATGAAAACGTTGATACTCACCTTAGGTCTTTCGGTCGCAGTTACCGCATGTACACGCGAAGCCGGGTATGAAATTGATGCGGGAACCTTTGGCAACGCGACGCTGAACAATTCGCAGGTCATGAACGGTGAGCTGACATACGCTCAGATTCTGAGCCGCCGGTTCGCCGCTGAAGTCCCCAGCCAAGTGAACTTTGCCTTCAACAGTTCACAGCTCGATGCGTCGGCCCAACGTATTCTGTTGCAGCAGGCGGATTGGATCAAACAATTCCCTGAAGCACGGTTCCGTGTGTATGGCCACACGGACGCAGTGGGCTCAGCCAGCTATAACAAGAGCCTTGGCTTGCGTCGGGCACAGGCTGTTGTGTCCTTCTTTGCCCAACAGGGAATCTCGCGGTCTCGATTAGAGGCGGTGGTTTCTTTCGGCAAAACGCGCCCATTGGTTGCTACAACGAATCGCGATCGCCGGAATCGCCGGACAGTAACCGAGGTTTCGGGCTTTGTGGATCGCGCACCACAAACGCTGGACGGCAAGTATGCTGATGTCATCTATCGCGAATACGTCGAAAGCGCAGCTTCCGGTTCTACAGTCGAACAAGTCGACGCAACTGGCGGCGGCGGTGGATAATCCCATCTGAACGGGCGACATCGTCGCCCGTTTCCCTACAATTGGTTCTTTTGCGCCAAATTCTCGCCCAACTTCCAAGCGACATTGTGAACAATAGGGTGACCTGCGGCCAAAATTGACCGCATTGGGGCGACAGCAAATCTACCCGAGCGTACACGTTCGCATGAAATGCCAAGCCCTCTCTACGAGGATTGTGTATATGAGTAGCGCGACGCCGCAAGACAACGACTCGGGAATTCTGGCCTGCACGATCAGCCGGGACGTCCAAAACTTCGATCTGCTGATCGAAGACATGGAAACAATTCTGGGTGAGCGTTGGGGCGATCTTGGCTTTGCCGAAGCTCTCGCGTTTTTCAGCCAACCTGAGGCAGAAACACTGGAATTCGTTGCCCTGGCCATTGATGGTGAAGATGAAGACAACCTCTCGTTGATGGGCGAAATCATCACCCAGGCAAAAGACAAGAAGATCAAAGTGGTGCTTATTGCCGAGGACGTGACCCCCGCCTCGCTACACCAGCTTTTGCGCAAAGGCGCGGATGAATTTGTCCCTTACCCGCTTCCCGAAGGCGAATTGAACGAAGCGATCGAGCGAATGAACAAGCCCGATCCTGTGGTTGCAGCACAAGCAGCCGCTGCCACTCTGACCAGTGGCGAATCAAAAGAAGGCGCTCTGTTCGTTGTACAAGGTCTGGCGGGCGGCGTTGGTTCCACGACACTGGCTGTGAACCTGGCCTGGGAACTAGCCACAATCTCGGACAAGGACGCACCTTCTGTCTGTCTGATCGACCTGGATCTGCAATACGGCACGGTTTCGACCTATTTGGACCTGCCACGCCGTGAAACCGTGTTCGAGATGCTGTCCGACACAGCGTCAATGGATGATGAGGTCTTCTCGCAAGCCCTTCAAAGCTATGAAGAAAAAATGCAGGTTTTGACGGCCCCATCCGACATGGTGCCGTTGGATTTGATCACACCCGAAGACATCCAGCGCGTGATAGATACGGCGCGCAAACATTTCGACTATGTGATCGTGGACATGCCCAAGACATTGGTTTTGTGGTCAGAAACTGTTCTTCAAGCTGCACATGTCTATTTCGCCATGATCGAGTTGGACATGCGCTCGGCTCAGAACGCATTGCGTCTGAAACGCGCCTTACAGGCCGAAGAGCTGCCGTTCAACAAATTGCGCTTCGCCCTAAATCGGGCCCCCAAGTTCACCGATCTAAACGGCAAGGGGCGCATCAAACGTATGGGCGAAAGCCTCGGAATTTCGATCGACCTGCAACTGCCCGATGGGGGCAAGCCGGTGATGCAAAGTGGCGATCATGGCCTGCCACTGGCCAGTTCAGCCGCCAAAAACCCGCTGCGCCGCGAAATTGCCAAGCTTGCAAAGTCGCTCCACAGCCTCGGCAGCAACGACGCTGAGGCCGCATAACACAACTCCAAGGGAAGAGCCGCCATGTTTTCCAGATATAAGAAAGCGTCTGATGCGCAGCCGGTCGAGACTCCGGCCAAAGCGCCCGAAGCGGCCCCCGCAGCGCCAACGGCAACAGCAGTTGCACGCAAGCCCGTTCAGAAGAAAGCTGGCGAAGTCACGAGCGCCGACCGCGACCGCAAACGGAAAGAGCGCCTGAGCGAAATCAAGATTGAGCTGCACCGGGAACTACTGGAAAATTTGAACCTCGCAGCCCTTGAAAACGCAGGAGAGGCCGAGCTTCGCACCGAGATCAGCGCAATTGCCAGCGAAGTTTTGGAAGCCAAAAGCATCGTGCTCAACCGCGACGACCGCGCGCAGCTGAACAAGGAGCTTTACGACGAGGTCACGGGCCTCGGACCACTTGAAGCCCTGCTTCGCGACGATACGGTCAACGATATTCTGGTGAACGGCCCGCAACAGATTTTTGTCGAACGTGCGGGTAAGCTGGAAATCAGCGACATCACGTTTAAGGACGAAAAACACCTGATGCGGATCATCGACAAGATCGTGTCCGCAGTGGGCCGTCGTGTTGACGAATCCAACCCCTATGTCGACGCCCGTCTGGCCGATGGCTCGCGTTTCAACGCGATGGTCCCTCCGATCGCTGTTGACGGCTCGCTGGTGTCGATTCGTAAGTTCAAAAAAGACAAGCTGGGCATCGATGATCTGGTCAATTTCGGCGCGTTCACCGAAGAAATGGCCGCCTATCTTCAAGCCGCCGTTTCGACACGCCTGAATATCATCGTCTCGGGCGGTACGGGTTCCGGTAAAACGACTACTCTGAACGCGCTTTCGAGCTTTATTGACGACGCTGAACGTATCTTGACCATCGAGGATACGGCGGAACTTCAACTTCAGCAGACTCACGTCGGCCGGATGGAAAGCCGCCCGCCAAACGTTGAAGGAAAAGGTGAGGTCAGCCCCCGCGATTGTCTGAAAAACGCCCTGCGGATGCGTCCCGACCGCATCATCGTGGGTGAGACTCGTGGCGCCGAGGTGATCGACATGCTGCAGGCGATGAACACCGGCCACGACGGCTCAATGACCACAATCCACGCAAACTCGGCAAGGGATGGTATCTCGCGTCTCGAGAACATGATCGCGATGGCGGGGATCGAAATGCCGATCAAGGCGGTTCGCAGCCAGATCTCAAGCGCTGTGAACTTGATCGTTCAGGCCAGCCGTCTCCAGGATGGCTCGCGCCGCATGACCTCGATCACCGAAATCACCGGGATGGAAGGCGATGTGATTTCGATGCAAGAAATCTTTCGTTTCCAACGCGTTGGCCTGACACCCGATAACAAAATCATCGGTCACTTCACCGCCACCGGCGTGCGCAGCCACTATTCCGAGCGCTTCCGCCTGTGGGGCTTTGACCTGCCCTCGTCCATCTACGACCCAACCACAATGTAGGAGATTACGACATGCAATTGCCTATGGAGGCTCTCATCTATGTCGCCATCTTCGTGGGCGTTCTTGCCCTGGTGGAAGGCATCTATCTTGTGGCGTTCGGCAAATCCATCAGCCTGAACAGCCGGGTCAACCGTCGTCTGGACATGCTCGACAAGGGCGCGGGCCGCGAGCAAGTTCTGGAACAGCTGCGCAAGGAAATGCAGCAGCATATGAAAACGCAGAGCATCCCTCTGTATTCGCTGCTTGCTGACAAGGCCCAAAAGGCCGCCATCGCGTTCACGCCAAGACAACTGATCATGATCATGGGTCTTGTTTCGGCTTTTGCCTTTGTTGGCTTGAGTATTGGCACGGCAACTGAAACTGTGCTGCGCGCGGCTATTTCGATCGCCATCGGTGTTGGTGGCGTCTTCATGTGGGTCAGTAGCAAAGCCAAAAAACGCATGAGCATGATCGAAGAACAACTGCCTGACGCAGTCGAGCTTATGGTCCGCTCACTGCGCGTCGGTAACCCTTTCGTGTCTTCAATTCAGATCGCTGCAAACGAAGTTCAGGACCCCCTTGGAACCGAATTTGGTGTAATTGCGGATGAGTGCGCCTATGGTCGTGACGTGGGCGAGGCCCTCAAAGACATGGCAGAGCGACTGGACATGCAAGACTTGCGCTTTCTAGCGGTCGCAGTTGGCATCCAGCAGCAGTCAGGTGGCAACCTGGCCGAAATTCTGGCTGGATTGGCCCAGGTGATACGTGCACGTTTCCGCCTGTTCCGCCGCGTCAAGGCAATCACCGCGGAGGCGCAATGGTCCGGCAAATTCCTTTCGGGATTCCCGTTGTTCTGTCTGGTCTTTATTTTGGTAAAATCGCCAGACTACTATGACGAAGTTCTTGACCACCCCTGGTTTATCCCATGCTGTTTCATCGTTGGCATCATGCTGACACTGAACCTGATCGTTATGAAAATGATCACCAACATTAAGGTTTGAGGTCTGTGTCATGGAATTTCTAGCCTCCATCAATGATACTTTGGCGCAGCACCTGGGAGAGTTCGGCCCCCTGATCGTGGTCGGTGTACTCGGCGTGGTTCTGGTAGCCGTGGCGGTTCTGTTGATGCTGAACCAGCCTGAGGATCCCCTCAAAAAACTTCAACGTTCGAACGCCCCGCCAAAAACGCCGAAGAAATCCAAAAAGGATCAACTGCGTCAAAGCGGTCGAAACGAGCAGCTGGAAAAGTTTGCGACTTTCCTTGAGCCCAAAAGCGAAGAAGAGCTGTCGGCCATTCAGCTAACAATGCGTCAGGCGGGGTATCAATCCAAGGACGCGGTCCGGTTCTTTCACTTCGCTCAATTCGCTCTGGGTATCCTGGGTATTCTCCTCGGAGTTGTATGGGTCACGGTATTTGCTGGCGATCAGGAGTTCACTGGAACCCAATTGTTGATCCGTGTTCTGGTTCCGGGCGGGATTGGGTATTTCATACCGAAATACTGGATTACTCGCCGCGTTGAAGAGCGACGTGAAGCCATTACATCTGCCTTTCCGGACACGTTGGACTTGATGCTGGTCTGCGTGGAAGCCGGTCAGTCCCTCGACCAAGCGATCGTGCGCGTTGCATCGGAAATGAAAAGCTCCTACCCGGAGATTGCGCAGGAATTCGAAGTCGTTGCCTATGAAATGAAAGCTGGTAAGGACAAGGATACGGTCTTGCGTGACTTTGGAACGCGCTGCGGCGTTCAGGATGTGAGAGCGTTTGTGACCGTGATGATCCAATCAGCCACGTTTGGTACCTCAATTGCTGAGGCTCTGCGGGTTTATGCTGCCGAAATGCGTGACAAACGTGTGATGCGTGCAGAAGAAGCCGCAAACAAGTTGCCTACCAAGATGACTCTGGTCACAATGACCCTAACGGTACCGCCTCTATTGATCATTCTGGTGGGGCCTTCTGCAAGCGTCATTTCGAACTTCGGAGGATGATGTAACTTCGATGCTCCCAGAAAAAGGCTGTGCCTTGCTTAGGCTTCGCCGAAATTTTCAGGCCATCATGGTTTTCGCCATGGTGGCCTCTTGCACGGAAGGGAGCCTGTCGGATGACCTCGATGCGCCGGGTATAGATCCGACGGGACAAGCCGAAGACAACATCACCGTAGGAAACCGCCTGATGGCCGCCGGAGAATATGAGCTGGCCCTCGACAGCTTTACCCGCGCCGCGCTGGAACAGGGGATGACGCCGCAGGTTCTGACTTCATTGGGAACGGCAAATCTGGGGCTGCGTCGTTTGGGGCAGGCCGAAACCCTTCTGCGCCGCGCGGTCGAGGATGACACGGACTGGCCCATCGCTTGGAACAATTTGGGTGTCCTGCTGATGGAAACGCGACAATACCCCGAAGCAGAACAGGTGTTTCGACGGGCCTTTGCGTTGGACAATGGCGAAAGTGACGCAATCCGCGACAATCTTCGCTTAGCTATCGCAAAAATGGAAAATCCTGTTAATAATACTGACCAAGAACAAGAATATACGCTGGAGCAGCTAGGCGACGGGCAATTTTCGCTACGCAAAATCCAGTAACCGAGGCAAGAGCAGTAAAAGGACGCAAAAATGCGCCAACAATTCTTGATTCCGTCACTCGTGGTCACTGGGTTGATCCTGTCCGCCTGTGCAAAAGAAACTGAAGAGGAAAAGGTTGAACGTACATTTCAGGAAGTGAACGTCATTGACGAAACTAACCTGAACGACGTGCTTCTGACCGCAGCCGACCCCAACGAGGCGGTCACCTATTTCCATAACGCCGCCGCCAAGAACCCCGATCGGATCGACCTGCAGCGCGGGCTTGCGATATCGCTGGGTCGCGCCAAACGCTCGACCGAGGCGGCCGCCGCGTGGAAACGCGTGACGACCATGAACGGCGCCAACGCGGCCGACCGGGTCGAATACGCGGATGCGCTGGTGCGCAATGGGGATTGGAACACGGCCCACACCGTTTTGAACTCGGTCCCGCCGACCCACGAGTCGTTCAAGCGCTACCGGCTTGAAGCCGTCGTCGCGGATTCCCGCAAGGAATGGAAACGCGCCGATCACTTCTATGAAACTGCCGTGGGCCTGACCACGCGCCCCGGTGGGGTTATGAACAACTGGGGCTATTCCAAGCTGACCCGTGGACAATATGCCGAGGCCGAACGCCTGTTCACCGAGGCAGTCCGCCAGGACAAGAGCCTGTTTACAGCCAAGAACAATCTGGTTCTGGCCCGGTCGGCGCAGGGGAATTACAGCCTGCCGGTTGTGCCCATGACACAGGTTGAACGCGCCCGGCTGTTGAACACGATGGCAATTTCCGCGGTGAAACAAGGAGATACGGCAACCGGCAAGAACCTCCTCCGTGAGGCGATTGCGACGCATCCCCAGCATTTCGATGAAGCCGTCCGCTCGCTTCGCGCGCTCGAGGAAAGCTGACACATGGCGATACCGGCCTATGCGGCAGCATGGTTTCTGCCCTTTGTGCTACCGATCTGCTTTTACGTCGCGTTCACGGATATGCGTGAAATGAAGATCAAGAACCACGCCGTAGCGGCGTTGGTTCTGGTCTATATCGTCGTTGGGCTGTTTGTGCTGCCTCCGTGGTCGACGGGGCTGATGGGAGGGCAGATCGGCCCTCTTGATATCGCGTTGCCTATCTATGTCTGGCAATTCCTGCATATCTTCGTGGTTCTGCTTGCCGGTATCATCCTGAACGCCGCCGGAGCGATGGGCGCGGGCGATGCCAAGTTTCTGGCCGCAGCCGCTCCGTTCATCTGGTTCGCGGATTTGATTCTGCTCATGGCTATTCTGATGGCCTGTACTTTGGGGGCAGTAGCGACCCACCGTTTGGCCAAGCACACAAGGCTGCGCACGATTGCCCCACATTGGGAGAGCTGGGACAAGGGCAAAAAGTTTCCGATGGGGCTGGCCCTATCCGGTTCGCTTGCCATGTATCTGATTCTTGGGACTGTTCTCGGATCGTAAACTATCATCTGCGCGCCTTGTCCCTGCCTTGGTCCCGCCACAAAGCTGCGCCAGATTTCACACAACTGGCCCGCTTTGGGGCCTTTGGTGTGACATCAGAACAGACGAGTCCCGCTCATGAATATGCAGACCTCCGCAGTTATGGCGCCCCCTGCCCCGAAGGGCCTGGGTGAAATGCAGCTCCCGCTGGTGATGATGCGGGACATTTTGCTGAAGACGATATTTCGCAAGAACGCCAGCACCGTGACCGAAGTGGCCGAGGCCGTCTGCCTGCCCGGTTCTGTCACGCAGGAACTGATCGACATTGCGCGTGACCAAAAACTGCTTGAGGCCACTGGCACCCTGAATGCCAATAGCGGCAATGAGATGGGCTATCAGCTGACCGACGCAGGCAAGGCCCGTGCGTTGGACGCGCTCAGCCAGTCGGAATATTTCGGTGCAATGCCCGTGCCCCTGGATGTGTATCGCGAGCAGGTCAAACGCCAATCGATCCGCAATATTCAGGTCACGCGAGACCAGCTGACCAATGCGATGGGCCACCTGGTTTTGCCCGACAGCCTGCTGGATCACCTCGGCCCCGCGGTCAGCGCGGGCCGCTCGATCCTGATGTATGGCCCTCCGGGGAATGGTAAGTCTTCGATCTCGAACGGTATTCGGGACGCGTTGGGTGATAATGTCTATGTCCCCTACGCGATCGAATATGCCGGTCAGGTGATCACCGTTTATGACCCGATCGTACATACCGCGATTGAGCAGGAGCCTGACGACCCCAACAGCCTGCGCCGCCGCAAGAGGTTCGATTCGCGCTATGTTCAGTGCGAGCGCCCAACTGTTGTGACCGGTGGTGAACTGTCGCTCAGCATGCTGGACTTGGTCTACAACCCCACCGCGCGGACCTATCAGGCCCCGCTGCAGCTGAAATCGACCGGTGGCATCTTCATCGTGGACGACCTTGGACGACAGGCCGAACCCCCTCAGGCCCTCGTCAACCGCTGGATTGTTCCGCTGGAAGAGAACAAGGATATCCTCGGTCTGCAATCGGGTGAAAAGTTCGAAGTCCCCTTCGACACGCTGGTGATCTTCTCGACCAACTTCCACCCGAATGAGATCTTCGACCAAGCGGCCCTGCGCCGGATCTTCTTCAAGATCAAGATTGATGGCCCGAACCAAGAAAACTTCCTGAAGATCTTCGCAATGGTCGCCCGCAAACGCGGCATGCCGCTGGATGAGGCCGCGTTGGTGCATCTGTTGAAGGTGAAATACCCGACCATCGACAACATCTATGCGAACTACCAGCCGATCTTCCTGATCGACCAGATGATCTCGATCTGTGAGTTCGAGGGCATTCCGTATCAGATGAGCCCCGACCTGATCGACCGCGCCTGGGCCAACATGTTCGTCAAGGACGAGAAAATCGTCAAATAACGCCGTGCCATTTTCGGGATGACAGGGGTAGTCTGCGCATATGACGCAGATTCCCGCCCGGATCGGCACTTGGTTCAGCACCAAGGGCTGGACCATCCACCCTCATCAGCAGGACATGTTCGACCGGGCGCAAGACCCGGCCACTTTGCTGATTGCGCCCACGGGCGGCGGCAAAACGATGGCGGGGTTTCTGCCCTCACTGGCCGAGTTGGCGGACGGCACACGTACCGGATTGCATACTATATACGTCTCGCCCCTCAAGGCCCTTGCAGCGGACATAAAACGGAATCTGCGCACACCCGTGGACGAGATCGGGTTGCCCATCCGCATTGAGGACCGCACAGGCGATACCTCAGCCACGCAGAAAAAACGCCAGCGCGCCGACCCGCCGCATATCCTGCTGACCACGCCCGAGAGTCTGGCTCTGCTGACCTCATATGAGGACGCTCCACGCATGTTTGATGGAGTGCAACGTGTGATCGTCGATGAAATCCACGCTTTGGCCGAAAGTAAGCGCGGGGATCAACTGATGCTGGCGCTGGCGCGGCTCCAGACTCTATGTCCAAACATCCGACGTGTGGGCTTGTCGGCCACTGTTGAGGACCCTCAGGCCATTGCCCGCTTTCTGGCCCGTCACCCCGACCCGTGTCAGATCATTCAAGCCGATCCTGGCCCCGATCCCAACATCGCGATGCTGGAAACTGCCGAGATGCCGCCATGGTCGGGCGGAGGCGCGGCCTATGCGATCCCAGCGGTGCTGTACCAAATCCGCCAACACAAGACGACACTGATCTTCCACAACACCCGCGCGCAGGCTGAGATTTTCTTTCACAATCTGTGGCTTGCCAACGAGGACAGTCTGCCCATCGGAATCCATCACGGCAGTCTGGATCGCCAGCAACGCGAGAAGGTCGAGGCCGCCATGGTCCGAGGTGACCTGCGCGCCATTGTCTGCACCGGCTCTCTCGATCTAGGCATCGACTGGGGTGACGTTGATCTGGTCATCCAGATCGGCGCGCCCAAGAACGTCAAGCGACTGGTGCAGCGTATCGGACGGGCAAATCACCGCTACAACGCGCCGTCTAAAGCCTTGCTGGTACCTGCCAATAGGTTTGAAGTGGTTGAATGCGTTGCCGCTCTCGAGGCCGCAAAAGACCATGATCTGGACGGAGAGCCGCGCGGCGTAGGCCCCCGAGACGTGCTGTGCCAACATATCCTGATCGCGGCATCTGCGGGACCGTTTGATGCGGATGCGCTGTTCACCGAGATGACCTCGGCCGGACCGTTTGCGCAATTATCGCGGCCCGAGTTTGACGACTGTCTCGATTTCTGCGCGACCGGCGGCTATGCCCTGCGGGCCTATGACCGATGGCAACGATTGCAGCAACGCGCCGATGGTTTGTGGCAGCTACGAGACCCCCGCGCCGCAGCCCGGATTCGGATGAACCTTGGCACCATTCAGGACACTGATACCCTAAAAGTCCGCCTGAAGCGCAACCGGGGCGGTAAGCCACTGGGCGAGGTTGAAGAGGGTTTTGCAGCCACTTTGACCCCCGGCGACACCTTCCTGATCGGCGGTCAGATCGTGCGTTACGAGGGTCTGAGAGAGCTTGTGGTCGAAGTCAGCCGCCGTGCCGACAAGAAGCCCAAAATCGCCACTTTTGCGGGGACCAAGTTCGCCACCTCAACGCAGCTGAGCGACCGTATCCTGCGCATGTTCGCGCAGACCGACTGGCCTCAGCTGCCGCAACACACAGCCGACTGGTTGAAGCTTCAGAGGCATGTCTCTCGACTTCCCAAACGCGACCGCCTGTTGGTCGAAAGCTTTCCCAGCGACGGGCGCGAGCATATTTGCGTCTATGGCTTCGCTGGACGCAACGCGCAACAAACCTTAGGCCTGCTCCTCACCAAACGGATGGAGGAAACAGGCCTTGCCCCTCTCGGATTTGTTGCGACCGACTACGCGACCCTGATCTGGGGCTTGGATGCAGTGACCGATCCGACGCCTCTGTTTCGGATCGATGCGCTGCGCGACGGGTTGGACACATGGCTGGCTGGGAATGCCGTCATGAAGCGCACCTTTCGCGCCTCGGCCACCATCGCGGGCCTGATCGAGCGCAACACCAGCGGGCAACGCAAAAGCGGTCGGCAGGCTACGTTTTCGTCAGATATCCTCTACGACACGCTGCTGAAATACGACCCCGACCACCTTTTGATGCAGATCACCCGCGAAGAGGCCATGCGCGGCCTTGTCGATTTCGGCCGGATCGAGGCGATGGTCGAACGGATTGGCGACCGGATTGATCTGGTTCGGCTGGACCGCGTGTCACCTCTCGCCGCACCCTTGTTCCTAGAAGTTGGAAAAGTTCCGGTAAAAGGGGCCGGCGAAGAACGTTTGTTGGCGGAGGAAAGTGCGCGATTGCTGCAAGCGGCCGGGCTGGATACCCTCTGATCCACCTTGCGCGCGCGCGCAAAACGCGCGAAGAACGTTCCATGAACAAGGTTGAATTTTCCTTTGCAGGGCAGAACCTGAGCGCCCTACCCTCCGGCGCATTGTGGTGGCCTGAGCGGCAATTGCTGTGTGTATCCGATCTCCATCTCGGCAAGTCCGAACGCATGGCCCGGCGCGGTGGTGCGATCCTGCCGCCTTATGAGAGTCAGGACACGTTGGACAGGCTGGCCAAAGATCTGGAGTTTACGCGGGCCGCAACCGTAATCTGCCTGGGGGACAGCTTTGATGATCTGGACGCCTCTCTGTCCCTGCCCGGCGCCGAGAGGCTGCGCATTGCCACCCTGCAAGCCGGGCGTCGCTGGATCTGGATCGAAGGCAATCACGACCCCGGCCCGGTTGAACTCGGCGGTACGCATCTGGCCGAGTGGACTTGCGACACGCTCACCTTTCGCCATATCGCGCAGTCCGGTGCACAAGGTGAGATTTCGGGTCACTATCATCCAAAGGCCACGCTGCGCGCGAGTGGCCGCAGCATCACGCGCCCGGCCTTTCTGTTCGATTCAAATCGTCTGATCCTGCCCGCCTTTGGCACCTACACAGGCGGGTTGCGCAGCTCGGATCAGGTTTTGACTGGTCTGATGGGACCGAAGGCATTGGCAATCCTAACGGGCCCTAAACCGCAGATGATCCCAATGCCTCGCTGAGACGGAAGGACGTCGTGCAGCGCCTCAGATCAGGCCGCCCTCTTCCAGCATCGGCCGGTACTTACGGCTGACCGGAACAAGATCGCCATTGACGAGACGCAGGAAGATCTTGCCCTCGGACCGTTCAACACCCGCTACAGCCTCATCGCACACCCAATGCGACCGGTGCGAGCAATGGCCCGCAACAGGCTCCATCTCGTTTATGGCATCGGTAAAGCGTGAGCGGATCGTAAAGGTCCCCTCAGACGTTACGACGTCCACATTGTGGTCGCGCACGGTCAGGCGGTAGAACTCACCCTGAAAACTCTCGGGCAGACGGCGCGCAAGCCGCGGCATCGGCTTTAGCTCAGGTTCGGCTTCGACCTTGCCATCGCGCCATTCGGCCCGACGCACCAGCAACAAGCCTGTGGCAAACAATATGCCGTAACTGGCAACAGTAGCCATCTCAGGCGCCATATGACCACCCCAAGTGAACAACAACCATGCCAAAAGCCAAAGGGTCGGAGTGAACATGGTTAGAATCACAACCGCATATGCCAGATCGCGCGCGGGCAGCTGCTCCAAAACCTGATGTCGTTCAATCACATTCCGCGCGGCCCAAATGGCGGCCAATGCCAACACCATAACACCAGCCCAAAACAGCAAACGCAGGGAAAAAGACAGCTCCGCGGCCAGAAATGGGGGGAATACGTAGGCAAGTAAGGGCAGGAACACAACGCCCGCCACCACCCTCTGTGGGGTACAATGAGAACGCAATAGCCCGATGTTTAACGTCATACTTACAGAACAACGGCCCAAGACCCAGTCAGGACATCTTGGACGGTCACGATGTTTACTCGGCAACTGACTGGGAAATAACGAATATCATGAATTGAGGTCCTGTAAAACACAATTCATGCATAGGTTAAGGCGCAGGCCGCTGATACGGCCCGCGTCTCGTCAGGGTCGGACTGCACAGCGCGGTCCGACGAAGTCGTGGATCAGGCTGTGAGGCCCTCGGGCTCTGGCAGGCCGTTGGCGCGGCAGCACGCGGTCAGAGTGTTGGCCAGCAGGCAGGCGATGGTCATCGGACCCACGCCACCCGGAACCGGAGTGATCGCGCCCGCGCGCTCCGCCGCGCTGGCGTAGTCGACGTCACCGACCAGCTTGTTTTTGCCGTCGCGCTCAATGCGGTTGATGCCCACGTCGATCACGGTCGCGCCTTCTTTGATCCAATCGCCCGGAACCATCTCGGGGCGGCCTACGGCGGCGACAACGATGTCGGCGCGGCGCACGACGTCCGGCAGGTCCTTGGTGCGAGAATGCGCGATGGTTACGGTGCAGCTGTCACCCAGAAGCAGTTGCGCCATCGGCTTGCCCACGATGTTCGAGCGGCCAATTACAACCGCATCCATACCCGACAGCGAGCCGTGATAGTCGCGCAGCATCATCAGGCAGCCTAGGGGGGTGCAGGGAACCATCGACTTCTGACCGGTACCCAGCAGGCCCACATTCGAGATGTGGAAGCCATCAACGTCCTTAGCCGGATCGATCGAGTTGATCACCAGGTCTTCATTCAGGTGCTTGGGCAGAGGCAGTTGCACCAGAATACCGTGAACCGCAGGATCGTTATTCAGCTTGTCGATCAGCGCCAACAGGTCCTCTTCCGAGGTCTCGGCGTCCAGCTTGTGCTCGTACGAGTTCATGCCGACCTCAACGGTCTGCTTGCCCTTTGAGCGCACATAGACCTGGCTTGCAGGGTCTTCGCCCACAAGAACCACTGCCAGACCGGGCGTGATGCCGTTTTCTTCTTTCAGCTTTGCAACCTGATCGGCCACTTGCGCGCGCACTTTGGCCGCAAAGGCTTTGCCGTCGATAACCTGGGCTACCATCCTGTGATCCCTTCTTTCCAAAAACGGATCGGGCGCCTAGCGCCCGGGTGTTCAGTCAGGGCCAATCACGCGCTCTTCGCGGGCAATCGACCAGTCAATCAAAATGCGCCAGAGCTTTTCGGCCAGATCCGGGTCCATCCCCAACTGATCCGAGCTTGCGCGCACACGTTGCACCACCTCTTCGACACGGTCCGGGATGCGGGCCGGAAGGCCTTCGCCTGGCTTCAACTGCGAGGCGCGATCAATATATCCCGCGCGCGTCACCAACATCGCGATAAGTTGGCGGTCCAGCTTGTCGATCTGAACGCGCAAGTCCTGCATCGTCTCACAGTCTTGCGGCGGTGTCAGAGTGGGCATCGTGATCTCCTCATGGCCCGGGGTGTAATCCCCGGACCACGAGATGGTTCAAAAATCGGCTTAGAACAAGCCCTCAATCTGACCTTCTTCGTTGAGACGGATTGTCTCAGCGGCAGGTTTGCGCGGCAGACCCGGCATGGTCATGATCTCGCCGCAGACAACCACGATGAAGCCAGCACCAGCGGACAGGCGAACTTCACGTACCGGAACCGAGTGGCCAGAAGGTGCGCCGCGCAGGGTCGGGTCGGTCGAGAACGAGTATTGGGTTTTCGCCATGCAGACCGGCAGGTTGCCATATCCGGCTGCTTCCCATTCCTTCAGCTGGTTGCGGATCTTGTTGTCTGCCAGAACCTCGTCCGCGCGGTAGATGCGCTTGGCGATGGTTTCGACTTTCTCGAACAGAGGCATGTCGTCGGGGTAGATCGGCGCGAAGTTCGCGGTGCCACCTTCAACGATTTCAACAACTTTCTCAGCCAGAGGCGCCGAGCCTTCGGAGCCCAGCTCCCAGTGACGCGACAGTACCGCTTCAACACCGTGCTCGGCGCAGTAGCTCTTGACCGCTTCAACTTCAGCATCTGTGTCGGTGACGAAGTGGTTGATAGCGACAACAACCGGCACACCGAAGGACTTCACGTTCTCGATGTGACGGCCGAGGTTGGCACAGCCAGACTGAACCGCGTCGACGTTTTCGGCACCCAGATCGGCTTTTGCAACGCCGCCGTTCATCTTCATCGCGCGCACGGTGGCAACCAAAACAACGGCCGACGGTGCGATACCGGCTTTGCGGCACTTGATGTTCATGAACTTCTCGGCACCCAGGTCAGCACCGAAACCGGCTTCGGTCACGACATAGTCAGCAACCTTCAGAGCGGTTTTGGTCGCGATGACCGAGTTACAGCCGTGCGCGATATTCGCAAACGGGCCGCCATGGACGAAGGCCGGGTTGTTTTCCAGCGTCTGCACCAGGTTCGGCTGCATTGCGTCCTTCAGCAGAACGGTCATTGCGCCTTCTGCCTTGATGTCGCGGCAGTAAACCGGGGTCTTGTCACGGCGGTAAGCAACGATGATGTCGCCCAGACGCTTTTCCAGGTCTTTCAGGTCGTTTGCAAGGCACAGGATCGCCATAACCTCGGACGCAACGGTGATGTCAAAGCCTGCTTCACGCGGGAAGCCGTTCGACACGCCACCCAACGACGCCGTGATCTGACGCAGAGCACGGTCGTTCATATCGACCACACGACGCCATGCAACGCGGCGGACGTCGATCTCAGCTTCATTGCCCCAGTAGATGTGGTTGTCGATCATCGCCGATAGCAGCGAGTGCGCCGAAGTGATCGCGTGGAAGTCACCTGTGAAGTGCAGGTTCATTTCTTCCATCGGAACAACCTGAGCGTAACCGCCACCTGCAGCGCCGCCCTTCATGCCGAAGTTCGGGCCAAGCGAAGCTTCACGGATACAGATCATCGCGTTTTTGCCGATGCGGTTCAGGCCATCGCCCAGACCCACGGTGGTGGTGGTCTTGCCTTCACCCGCAGGGGTCGGGTTGATCGCGGTGACCAGGATCAGCTTGCCATCTTCGCGGTCCTGGACCGAGTTGATGAAGTCCTGGCTGACCTTCGCTTTGTCGTGGCCGTAAGGCAGCAGATCGGCAGATTCGATACCGATCTTTGCGCCGATTTCCTGAATCGGCTTCTTGTTCGCTTCGCGCGCGATTTCGATGTCAGATTTGTAGCTCATTGGGCAGGGTCCCTGATTGAATGCCGTACAAAACCGACGCGGCGCGTCGGTGCTGACAAACCCATACAGTTGCATACCCAAGCAGTGGCTAAGGATTCCGACATATTCGTGCCGCGAAACGGCGTCGCCCGATTTCAAGTGTTTCCAATCGGAAACGAATGAATGCTATGGCTGCCAGAGCGGCTGATCGGGAACAAACAGCTTCAAACGATCGCCGATATGCAGAGCTCCGGGCCGTTCGACCCATCCCGTGATCCCCCGCCGCCCCTGCGCGGCCGGTTTGAAGGCGGCACCGTAGCCGCTGTGATCCGCCTCGATCTCACGTCCGGGTAGGACACAAGGTGCGTTTTCCATATCGACCGTGATCGTCAAATCCGCCTCGGACCGAAGGCGCGAAGACGGCGGGATATGGGAAAAATCAGGGATGCCCTTCAACACGATCGAAGCTCCCAAGTAAGACGGATCAAGATGGTCCAGCTCCATCGCGGCGGCAATCTCGGACAGCTCCTCGGCTGACAGAATCGACACCTGACGGACATTCCGAATCTCGGTGCCTTTCGGGTAGACATTGCTGACACGCACGCATGAAGCACGGTTGAGCCCCTCGTGCCGTTCGCCCTGCACCCCGTCAAAGCCAAACTCCAACGTCTCAACGGGCTGAGCGCGCAGCGACTGACCGGCCGGGACGCGCCCCAACCAGACGACCTCGGCAGAGTATTCGGTTTCACGCAGGAACGGCATGGGTTTTTCCTTCTTCATCCATTTGCCCGCATAATGACGAGCAGTTGGCGGATGAAAAGAAAAACCCGAGGTCTGGACCTCGGGTTTCTCTTGTTTATGCGGTTGGCTCCGGCTCCATCCCACCTTCGGGCGGAGATTTCTTGGGTTTGGTCTTGGGAATAGCCGTCACGCTGGGCGCGCTGCCCTGATCCGGGCTGTCGCCCTCGTCATCGCCTTCGGTCGGCGCATCGCCATTCATGACCCGCTTGATCTCGTCGCCGGTCAGGGTTTCGTATTCCAACAGGCCCTGCGCCAGACGCTCCCATTCCTCACTCTTGTCGGTCAGGATCTGGTGGGCGCGCTCATAGCCCTGTTGGATCAGGCGCTTCACCTCTTCCTCGATCAGCTCTTTGGTATGGGCAGAGACCGAGAAACCAGCGGTGTTGCCCGAGTAGCCTTCATGGGCTTCGGCGTAGTCGATATTGCCGACCTTGTCCGACATACCCCAGCGCATCACCATGGCGCGCGCCAATTGGCTGGCCTGCATGATGTCACCCGCCGGACCGTTCGAGACATGGTCTTCGCCATATTTGATGACTTCGGCCGCTTTGCCCGCCATGGTCATGGCCAGCTTTTGCTCACACTCATCACGGTGATAGTTCAGGCGATCCATCTCTGGTAGAGAGACAACCATACCCAGCGCGCCACCGCGCGGAATGATCGTTGCCTTGTAAACCGGGTCGCACATCGGCAGCTCCAGACCTACAACAGCGTGACCAGCCTCATGATACGCGGTCTTTTCTTTTTGATCCTGGGTCAGCACCATCGAGCGGCGCTCAGCCCCCATCATCACTTTGTCCTTGGCGTTCTCAAAGTCCTCCATGGTGACAAAGCGACGGCCTACACGCGCAGCCATCAGCGCGGCTTCGTTCACGAGGTTCGCCAGATCCGCACCCGAGAAGCCCGGAGTACCGCGCGCGATGATACGCAGGTCAACATCAGGGCCCAGAGGCGTCTTGCGCGCATGCACGCCCAAGATCTTCTCGCGGCCTTTGATGTCGGGGTTCCCAACAGTCACGTTCCGGTCGAAACGGCCGGGACGCAGCAGAGCCGGGTCCAGAACGTCTTTACGGTTGGTCGCGGCCAGAATGATCACACCTTCGTTGGCCTCAAAGCCGTCCATCTCGACCAGCAATTGGTTGAGCGTCTGTTCGCGCTCATCGTTACCACCGCCATAGCCGGCACCACGATGGCGACCCACGGCGTCGATTTCGTCGATAAACACGATACAAGGCGCGTTCTTCTTGGCCTGTTCGAACATGTCACGGACACGGCTCGCACCGACACCCACGAACATCTCAACGAAGTCAGAACCCGAGATGGTGAAGAACGGCACACCCGCCTCACCCGCAATCGCACGGGCCAGCAGCGTTTTACCGGTACCCGGAGGGCCAACCAGCAACGCACCTTTCGGGATCTTGCCACCAAGACGGCTGAACTTCTGCGGGTTGCGCAGGAATTCAACGATCTCTTCCAGCTCTTCCTTGGCCTCGTCGATGCCAGCAACGTCATCAAAGGTCACGCGGCCGTGCTTTTCGGTCAGCATCTTGGCCTTGGACTTGCCAAAGCCCATCGCACCACCTTTGCCGCCACCCTGCATCCGGTTCATGAAATAGACCCAAACGCCGATCAGCAACAGGAAGGGCAGCAGAGTGATCAGGAACGATTGGAAGCCTGATTGCTGCTGCTTGACCGCTTCGACCGGAATCTGTTCGTCGATCAGCAGCTTCGTGACCTCGGCGTCGCCGGGTTTGATCGTGGTGTAATTCGCGCCGCTTTGTGTGGTGTAGCGAATTTGCTCACCATCCAGGGTGACGTTCTTGACCTCACCGCTTTGAACGGCGCTGACAAAGTCGGAATAGGTGCGTTCATTGCCCTGAAGTGTCCCGCCCGGTCCGCTGAACAGGTTGAACAGTGCAAGGATCAGCAGGAACAGAACGACCCAGAAGGCGATATTACGAGCGTTGCCCAAGGAAATTCTCCTAAAAGATTTCGGCAGACAAGGACCTGCCGGGTTGCTTCTTAAAATAGAGAGGATTGGCTGAGGTTCAATGCGATAAAAAAGATGCGTGAAACTCGGGCCAATCAGGGGCCAGATCAGCGCGCCACCCATTGACGAATCCGGCTAGGGGTGCGGCCTCAAGAGTGTCGCCCCTCCAAACCGCCGGAGACGCTTGCAAAGCAAGCCGTGGACGCCCCGCGGCACGCCAGTCGGGCAGCATCTGCAGGCCGTTTTCACCCAAAGCCCGAATCTCAGCCCCCGGAATATCGGGGCCGGACAGCGCCCAGCGCGCGTCCCATGTACCCGTGATTTTCGCGGTCAGGCCGTCAACCGCGTTGAATTCCCTGCATATCCACTGTTTTTCTGCCTGAGAAAACAGCAAACAGCCCCCAATTGCGCCAGAACTTCCGTTCAGGATGGCCTGCAACGCCTGATCCACGGTTGATTGGCGCGGCGGATAGCCGGGCCCCGCGATCCATGAAATAGCGCCAACCAGAACCCTACGCCGGATTTCTTCAGGCAGCGCGGCGAAGCCCTCGCGATCCAGCACAACGGACCCGGCATCGACCGTAGCAACCCGTTGGGCGGAGTCCTGCGCATAGCGTTCCAGCGCCTCACGCGCTTGTGTGAGGTTGTCGGCGACGCGCGTCAGGGTTTCGGCGGAAATACCAAGCGGCCTTAAATCAGACACGGCTCGCCGCGCCTTGATCCGATCGAAGCGGGTGTCCTGATTCGAGGGGTCCTCAACCCACTGCGCGCCGATCTCAGTCAAATAGGCCCGCAGCCTGTCTCGAGTGATCCCTAGCATAGGGCGCAACAGGTCGATCCCATCGTGGGTTCGACTGCTTGGCATTCCCGACAATCCCGTGACGCCGGCTGAACGGGCCAGTCGCATCAGAATCGTTTCGGCCTGATCATCTGCCGTATGGCCCAGAGCAATCGCTTTGATGTCGTTGCTCTTCGCCCATTCGGTCAGCAAGGCATACCGCGCCTGCCGGGCGTGATCCTGCAAATTGCCTGCGCCGTCCCACCCCTGCCACCGCAAAGTATCGTGGGGAATACCCAACGTGGCAGCCTGTTTTGCAACCGTTCGGGCCTCATCCGCCGACTCGGCGCGCAAACCGTGGTCGACCGTGGCGGCGAATAGCTCCACCCCCTCATCCGACGCAATGCGGTGCAAAAGGTGCATAAGTGCGACAGAGTCCCCTCCGCCCGAGACCGCAATGCCCAGACGCTCCGGCAACCGTTCAGGCAACCGGGCGCGCAGGTCTGTTGTCAGTGTGTCGACTGGCGGCGTCAAGAACACCCCAAAGAGGCCATTTCCTGCACCGCACTAGTGGCTTGCCCCGAGGCCGGGAAACGCACGCCAACCTCGGACAAGGTGATACAGGCTTGATCGGTCTGGCCCAAGCGACCCAAAGCAGCGCCAAGTTCGAACAGAGCTTCGGGCGCCACAGCTCCTTCGGAATCTCCGGTGAAGCTGGCGAGGAATGCACGTGCGGCCTCGCGCGTATCCCCGAGCCCTTCGAGCGCTTTGCCACGGTTCAAATGCGCCTCGGGCGCAAGCGGGCTACCGGGATAAGAGGTGTCAAATTGCGCGAACATCGTGGCAGCTGTCTGGAAGTCACCATCGGCCAGCGCCTGCGACGCATCGTCGAAATCCGCTCGCTCGCCAACGGCCAGCTCGCCCTGGTCCGACGTGTTCGGCTCCGTCGGCGCGGGTGTTACCGCAGCGGTGGATTCCCCTTCGCCACCTAAGGTGGAGGTCTCACCCAGTTTTGACAAATCGCCGCCTTCCAGCTCTACCAGTCGGAACTCAAGATCTCCTATCCGGTTGGTGCCGTCGGTCACGATGTTCTGAACGCGCTGGTTCAACTGCTCGGTCTGACGGGTCAGGCGCTGCAGTTCGGCCTCAATCGCATCCACACGTTCAAGGATCGAGCTACCAGACAGGTTCGGCGCGGGAGAGCCGGTGGTCGAAAACTCACGCTTAAGGCGCTGTATCTCGACATGAAGCACGGTCAGCTCCTGCCGGATATCCGCCAGGGTCTGCTGATCCTGCGCTTGCGCCACGCCCGCTGTTGCCACAACTGCGGCCAGAACCCATCCTGCAACTCTCATCGTCTTACCCCAAGGTTGAACCAGTCAGCACTGTCACCGCGCGGCGGTTTTGGGAATAGCAATCTTCGGTGCTGCAAATCTCGATCGGGCGTTCTTTGCCGAAGCTGACAGTCGTCAGACGGTTGCCCGCCACGCCACGCGAAATCAGGTACTCGCGCGCCGCATTGGCCCGGCGTGCGCCCAGCGCAAGGTTGTACTCCCGCGTGCCCTGCTCATCCGCGTGACCTTCGATCGTTGCCACGTAATCCGGGTTGGCCAGCAGCCATTCCGCCTGCCCTTGCAAAACGGTCTGCGCCTGCGGCGACAGGGTGGACTGATCAACCGCGAACAGAACACGATCCCCGACCGTCTGCTGGAAATAAGCGGGCGAGCGCGGATCGCTAGGAGAGCCCGCGACAATCGAGCCGCTACCACCAGCGCCGCTGCCACCCAAAGCCGAAGGATCATTGTTGGTACAGGCCGCGACCACGCTCAGCGCGCCCAAGGCCAGGATTTTGCCCAATACGTTCATCTCAAGTGCCTCGTTCTTTTGTTTGTTGCCGCCTGTCTATCACAGCGACGGTTTCTTGTGAACTTTGCCGCGCAGTGGCGGCGATCAATTCTGCAATGGCCCCCAGGACGGATCGCTGCCGCCATCCGGCGTCCGCACGGGGCGCAGGTTCCGACCCGAGATATCTACGGAATAGAGCGTCGCCCGTCCACTTGCGCCCTGCGTCTCGCGGGTGAACATGATGACGCGGCCGTTTGGCGACCAGGTCGGGCCTTCGTCCAGGAAGGACGATGTCAGCAGGCGTTCCTCGCTGCCATCGGTGCGCATCACTCCGATATGGAACCGACCTTTGTTCTGCTTGGTAAACGCAATCAGATCACCACGCGGCGACCAGACCGGCGTACCATACCGTCCCTGACCGAAGCTGATCCGCGTCGCTTCGCCTCCGTTTGCCGCCATCACATAAAGCTGCGGCGTGCCTGAACGGTCGCTTTCAAACACAATCTGGCTGCCGTCCGGCGAATAGCTGGGCGCGGTTTCGATCGCAGGCGTGTTGGTCAGGCGCGTACTCTGACCCGAGGCCAGATCCATCCGCCACAGATCGGTATTGCCGCCCTGAATTAGCGAATACACAATCGACCGCCCATCCGGCGAAAAACGCGGTGAAAAGCTCATAGTACCGTCCTGCGTCCGCAGCTCGCGCCGCTGCACACGACCGACATCCAGAATGTAGATCCGCGGGCTGCCACTTTCGTAGCTGGTATAGAGCAGTTGCTCGCCAGTCGGCGAAAAGCGAGGGGCCAGAACGATGGCCGCACTATCCGTCATGTACTGAACATTGGCCCCATCATAATCCATGATCGCCAACCGTTTGAGGCGCTGGTTCTTCGGACCGCTTTCTGAAACGAAAGCAACGCGACTATCGAAATAGGCACCTTCACCGGTGATACGGCTGTAAACTTGATCTGCAACCTTATGCGCCATGCGCCGCCAACCATCCGTGGTGCCCGCCAGCTGCAGACCGTTTCCAAGCTCCTGCCCCGAGAACACATCCCAGACCCGGAACCGAACCGTCAGCCGCTTGCCCGAGACATTCACCGCACCTGTCACCAATGCCTGTGCGTTGATCGCTTTCCAATCTGCAAACTGGACCGGGGCGTCGAAACTGCTGACCCGGCTGATGAACGCATCTGATGAGATTTCGCGGAACAACCCCGTTCCGGTCAAATCCGCCGCAACAACACGCGAGATATCGTTGGCGAACTGCGTCGCTGCCGGGCCATCGGGCACGAAGTTGGGAACCGCAAAGGGCATCGGCTCGATGATGCCTTCGTCGATTTCCAACCGCAGGGGGCTGTTCTGAGCGTAAACCGGAGCCGACACGAGGGTCAGCCCAAGAAAGAGGCTGGTCAGAAGTTTCATCATTTGATCCGCATCCTCTCGGGATTGAATGTAATCTCAATATCCTGCCAGTGATCGTATTTGTCAGCAGGCAGATCATATCCACGCGCGCCACAGCGCAAAATTGCGCGTCGGGCCGCCTGATAAGCTTGATTTTCGGCACCCGAAGCACCGCCAGAGCTATTCAGCAAACGAATGCTCTCGCTGATAATCGTGCCATCACGATTGAGCGAGAACGCAACCGTCACCACTACGTTCAGCGCATCGGTCGACAGCGATCCGACATTCCAGCACCGCGAGACCGCAACGCGCATCGCGTCCTTTTCACCGCTGGTGAGCGGTGGGCCGGAGGGTTCCGTTCCGCCCGCCAAGGCTTCGGACAAAGCATCATTGATGGCGTCGCTATTGTCCGGTGCGGGCGTGGGCGTGGGGGTTTCCGGGGCCGGTTCGGGGGTTTCCGCAACCTCAGGCGTGGGTTCAGGACGGTTGGGCCGCACACGCGGACGCGGAGAGGTCAGAGGCGCTGGCTCGTTGGTCTCTTCGGCCTCAGTCACGATCTCAGGTGCGGCTTCTTCCGGGGCCGTCTGATCTTGTTGTTCTTGCTGCGTCTCAGCGCCTTCGTCCAAGGAAACCGGGGGCGTTTGCACCTCATCCGGCTCTGCCTCGGGCGGAGGCGGCGCGATAGCCTCGGGGGCAACACGCTCGGCTGGGCTGGGTTGCGCTTCAGGTCCCGGCGGCACCGGCAAGGCGGCCGTTTCCGGTTCCGTCAATGTCGGAGGTTCTTCGGGTAGCTCAGGCTCGGGCGGAACCTCGACCGTTTCGGGGACAGTCTCGGGCTCCGGCTCTGCGGGCGTCACCGGTTCAGGACGTGGTTGTTCTTCCGGTGTCACCTCGGGGGTGCTGACCTCAGGTTCCGGCGCGTCGGGTTGTTCCAGAGTACCCGGAGACTCCGGCAGCTCAGGCGCGTCGCGTTGCGCCGTGAGCGCTGCGAATTGCTCAGCCGAAATCACGGAAACATCCTGCACTTGTGTCGGCAGCGGCTCGGACCGGAAGGTGCCGCCGAACAACGCCCAACCGATCAGGCTGACATGCGCAATCGCTGAAATCTTGGTGCCGGTATCCACCGCGCGACCCCACCTTTACCCATCGTCCAGCGTCGGCCCGCCGGTATCCGTCACCAGACCCACATTCGAAAACCCGCCCGCATTCAACGCACCCATCACCTGCATCACTTGCGCGTAGGGGATGGTGCCATCGGCCCGCAAGAAGACACGGTCACTACTGCGTTCTGCCGCGATGGCGCGCAGCCGCCCAATCAGTTCGTCGCGCGCGATATCCGTAGTCTGGATCTGAATACGGCCATCAGCGGTCAGCGTGACGCTAAGTGGTTCCTCACTGTCACCAGGCAAGGCGCTTGCGGCAGTCTTCGGCAGATCAACCGGCACACCAACGGTCAGCAGAGGTGCTGCGACCATGAAGATGATCAACAGCACCAGCATGACGTCGACAAAAGGCGTGACGTTGATTTCAGCCATAGGCTGAGCGCGACCGCGCCGCCGTCCGCGCCTGCGTCCGTTCCCGCCCGAGCTTTGCTGAACCGCTGCCCCCATGGTTAGCTGTCCAACTGGCGCGATAGGATGGTGGCGAATTCATCGGCAAAGGCCTCATACCCTCCGACAATCCGGTCACTATCCGCGCTAAGCTTGTTGTAGAAAATCACTGCCGGGATCGCGGCCAGCAGCCCCAAACCAGTGGCCAACAGCGCCTCGGCAATGCCGGGGGCCACAACGGCGAGGTTCGTATTCTGCTGCTCGGCGATCTCGATAAAGGCGTTCATGATGCCCCAGACTGTGCCGAACAGGCCAATGAACGGAGCGGTTGAGCCGACGGTCGCCAGGATCGGCAGACCTTTCTGCAGTGTCTCCGCCTCTTTCGCGATTGCCACATCCATGGACCGGTCGATCCGAGCCGTCGCCCCGGCGATCAAACCGCCATCTGTGCGGTGCGACCTGCGCCATTCGATCATGCCGGCCGCAAAAATCTTCTCGGAACTGCCATCGGGCTGCGAGCCGATCTGCTCAAACAGCTCATCCAGCGGGTTCCCAGACCAAAAGCTCTCATCAAACTTCTGCGCTTCACGTCGGGCCGCGCGGTAGTTGATGAGTTTCTGAATGATGATGCCCCAAGACCAGATCGACGCCGCTATCAGCATCAGCATCACGAGTTTTACGATAAAGGTCGCGCGGGCATACAGCCCCCACATGGAGAAATCGATCTCCTGCGCCAGCGCCAGCGTTTCAGCTTCCATGAACCTGCTCTTTTTTGCCTGATGGCCGTTTGTTTGGCCTTGTTTTGCCAAACGCTAACGCAGTTGGGGTTGAAAAGCCAACAGAACCACCCCGGGCTGCGAAAATGTTACATCAATGCGCGAATCTCTGCCGGGAGGCGGATCGGTTTGCCGTCTTTATTGATGCAAACCGCCGTGACCGAAGCGCGGAAAATATCAGTCTCACCCCGTTTCACAAGCTGCGCCATGGTCAGGCGCACGCCGGAAATCTCGGTCACTTCTGTTTCGACGATCAGTTCGTCATCAAACTTGGCGGGCGACAGGTAGTCCGCCTCGACCCGTCGTACGACCCAGACGATCCCCTCATCCCGCATGGCGTTCTGGTCATTGCCCAAACGGCGCACCCAGTCCGAGCGCGCACGTTCGATGTAACGCAGGTAGTTCGCGTGATAGACGACACCGCCCATGTCGGTATCCTCATAGTAAACGCGAACCGGAAAGATGTGCTTCATTGCGGAGGCTCCAACCGGGCAAACAGGCGAAGCGCGTACGAGGCATCCTGCGCAGACCCAGGCAAAATCGGATCGTAAGCGGCTCGGATCAGGCCCGCGATATCCGGGCGCAGGATCGTCGCCTCACCTGCCACAGCCAGAGGCGATTGCTGTCGAAACGCCGTATCCGACCAGAGCAGAATGGTCTGCACCACCTGACTGAGCGCCAGAGTCTTGGCCGGGACTTTGGACAGTTCCTTGTCCATACGCAGGAATACGAAGGCCGCGCGGATCGCGCCGTCTTCTTCGAACCTGAAGATGCGGTACTGATTGGCGTCCGACGCAACCAGACGCTCAACCAAAGGTGCCAGATCGGGGATAAGACGATCCAGATCCGGAACCTCCAGCAGTTCCTGCCAGTCGCGGAAGAAAAAGACCATGCAATTGGCGCCCAGCTCTGGGTCCGTCTCGGCCATCTTATGACCGGCCAGCGTCACCACGGCCTCGAACGCGCCTTTGACGGTTGCCAGCGTCTCATCCTCGACACCGAAAACGATCGGTACGATAGGGCGACCCCAACGCGCAAAAAGGAACTCTCCGCTTTCGCGCGTAAACAGCGCCTCGATCTCTTCCGGTGTCACGCCCAGCCTTTCATCATTTTAACAATGCTCTCACCGAAGGATTAAAATTTCTGGGTGATGCCTTCAACCAAACAGATCGCTCTGCCCCTTTGGTGCAGCCATACCCAAATGCGTCCACGCCTTCTGCGCCAACATCCGCCCGCGCGGCGTGCGTTGGATCAGTCCCTGCTGCAGCAAATAGGGCTCGATCACTTCCTCAAGCGAGTCGCGACTTTCCGATAAGGCCGCCGACATCGTCTCAATCCCAACCGGACCACCGCCATAGTTCTCAGCGACCAGTTTCAGATACCGACGGTCCGCGCCGTCCAACCCGAGATGATCCACACCCAAGCGAGTCAGCGCCCCATCGGCCAATTCGCGCGTAATCCGCCCGTCGCCTTCGACGATGGCAAAATCCACCACGCGCCGCAGCAAACGACCCGCGATCCGAGGCGTCCCACGCGACCTGCGCGCAATCTCACGCGCGCCATCGTCGTCTGCTGGCGCGCCCAGTTTGCGCGCGTTGCGCGTGACGATCTCGTGCAACTCATCGACCGTGTAGAACTGCAACCGGGTCGGAATACCAAAACGGTCGCGCAGCGGCGTGGTCAGCAGACCCATCCGCGTGGTGGCTCCAACCAGCGTAAACGGCTGCAATTCAATCCGAACGGTACGCGCCGCTGGACCTTCGCCAATCACCAAATCCAGCTCAAAATCTTCCATCGCAGGATAGAGAACTTCCTCGACCGCCGGGTTCAAGCGATGGATTTCATCGATAAATAACACATCCCGCGCTTCCAGATTGGTCAAGATCGCCGCCAGGTCGCCCGCCTTCGCCAGAACCGGACCAGAGGTCATACGGAAATTCACGCCCAACTCGCGCGCCATGATTTGTGCCAGCGTGGTTTTCCCCAAACCCGGAGGACCATGGAACAGCGTATGATCCATCGCCTCGCCGCGCTGCTTGGCGGATTGGATGAAGATGCGCAGGTTTGCACGCGCCTCGGCCTGACCAATGAACTCATCCAGCCCCTGCGGCCGTAGGGCGCGGTCACTGTCCTCAGGTAGAGGGTCAGGCCGCAGCGTGGGATCGGCGTCTACCATTCAATCACCCTTTCGGAGCCAGCAGCTTGAGCGCCGCGCGGATCAATTCAGCCTCGCCCGCGTCAGGCAGATTGGCCGCCGCCTCCGCCACGGCCGAGGCCGCCTCGGATGGGCCATATCCCAAATTCGACAAGGCCGACAACGCCCCCGCAGAGGCCACCGCCGACCCCGAGGCCCGTTTTGCGGTCCGTTTCGGTGCTGGCTGCGGCTCGACGGTTTCAACAACTTCCAACGCGGGGCCATCCATCGCCTCGGTCACGGTGCCGCCCATCGCCATAACGCCCGGCGCCTTGTCCTTAAGGTCCAGCACGATGCGCTGCGCTGTCTTCGGGCCCACACCCTTGGCAGCCTTCACCGCGCCCCAATCGCCCAGAGCAATCGCGCGGCTTACACCATCCGGCCCCAACGCGCTTAGAATAGCCAGCGAGACCTTGGCCCCGACGCCCTGAACCGAACACAATAGTCGATGCCATTCCTTTTCGATCAGGGAGAGGAAACCATAAAGCTGCATCAGATCTTCACGCACGACCATGTCGGTATAGATCGAGACTGCCTCACCCACGCCTGGCAACGCAGCCATGGTCCTGTCCGAGCAATAGACGATGTAACCCACGCCACGCACGTCGATCAAGATGTGGTCTGCGGCGCGATAGTCTAGACGCCCTGCCAGTTTACCGATCATGCCCTCACCTCTTTCACACGCGGCTGTTGTGTCTTGCCGTAATACGCATGACAGATTGCGATTGCCAATGCATCCGCCGCATCCGCGCCCTTGGGCAAACACCCAGGCAACTGCAGCTTGACCATGTGCAGGACCTGCTCTTTCTCGGCGTGCCCAACGCCAACGACGGTTTTCTTGACCCGGTTCGGAGCATATTCCCCCACAGGCAGCCCGGCCTGTGCCAGCGTCAGCAAGGCCACGCCCCGCGCCTGACCCAGTTTCAGCGTCCCGGCACCATCCTTGTTCACGAAAGTCTGCTCAATCGCAGCTTGGTCGGGCCTGTATTCGGCGATGACCTCGACAATTTGATTGTGCAGAGAAAGCAGTCGCTCGCCCAGATCATCCCCGTCAGATTTGCACAAACCGTTCGAAACGTGGCTCAACCGGCTGCCATTTGATTCGATGACGCCCCATCCCAGGGTCCTAAGCCCCGGATCAATGCCCAGAATTCGCATGCTTCGCCTCAGCCCGCTCGGGTTTTGTGATCTTTTTTCAACGGATAGCACGAAGCGTGAACATTTTCCAAGCGAATTGACCCTAAGTCTGAAAACGACGCCGCCATCCTGCGCGCGACACAAAGGACGGTTTGCGACTTCGGAAAGTCTGAAATCGACACTTTTGTGAACCTATTTTAACCATGTTTTTAAGGTGCTTACAGATTCGGCAAGCGTTGCAAAAACTGCATAGGACACATGCAAAAAATGCTATTGCGCGGGCAAATCTTCGACACTAGATGCCGCTCAGATCGCAAGATCAAATGTTCACACAAACCAGAAGGAAACAGGATATGGCTGCACTGGACTCGACCCGCATCGCCACCACTGGCTCATTCGGCCTCGTTGGCCGTATCGGCGCATTTTTCACATCGGTTGCACATGCCGCCGTCGATTGGAATGACGCCCGCGTAACACGCAACGTGCTGACCGGTCTGAGCGACCGCGAACTGGATGATATCGGGCTGTGCCGCGGCGACATCGACGTTATCGCCGAAGGCCGCCGGTAAGACGACCTCCGCATCATACGCCCCTTTCTCCTCCCTGTGGGGCGCAAAGAAACACCGCGAGCCGAAAGGCCGCGGTGTTTTCTGTTTCAGCTGGTGCTTAGTAGAGAACTTTGTTGAGCTGAACCGAGAGGAACTGTGAAACCGGGTCGATCTGCATGATCCAAGCGCCTGCCTGTTCGACCTGTGTGCCCTCTTTCAGGCTGTCGATGCGGTATTGATATCCTGAGGGGCCGAGGCTGGACAAAAGAAACGCCTTGAAGGCAAAAACCGCAAGCAGGGTAAACACCAATACTTTAGCCGGAACCGCTGAGCGAACCCTTTGCGGCTTCATCACCACCAAGCCATCTTTGCGCATCGTTGCGCGATAGCCTTTACTGAGTTTCGAGTGCTTCTTGTTCAGGCGCTGAACGCGCTGATCAAATTCCAGTTGTTTTCCCGCCATGGCAGCCTCCACAAAACCGCCCCCCATCAAAATGATTAAAAAAGGGTAAGCATAGATTGCGACAAAAACGTGGCGCGACTCTAGAAAACTCCTGTAAATGGCCCCGATTTAGCCCTGTTTACTTAAGATTAGCGTCGTCCATTCACCAATCTCACCTCGATGATGCAGATTGAAGCCATTCTGGGAATAAACATTCACCACATCATCGGCCTGTTCGTTCAGGATTCCCGACAGGATCGCAAAGCCATCAGCCCGCAGATTCGCCGAGATTTCCGGCGACAGAGCGACTAGCGGACCCTTCAGAATGTTGGCAAAAATCAGATCATAGGGCGCATGGGCGTTCAGGTCCGGGTGATCGAAGCCAGCGGCCTCGACACAGTGAACCTGACCGGACATGCCGTTGGCCTTCAGGTTCGCTTCAGCCACATCGACGGCAACCTGATCAATGTCACTGGCGATGATGTCCCCTTCCCAAACGCGCGCAGCCGCCATGGCCAGTACCGCAGTTCCGCACCCGATATCGGCGACCTTTCTGGCCGAGAACCCTTTGTCCAGCAATTGGTCCAGCGCCTTCAGACAGCCCAGAGTGGTTCCGTGGTGCCCGGTGCCAAAGGCCATCGCGGCTTCGATCAACAAGGGGATACGGCCTTCGGGCAGCTTGCCGGCGTCGTGGCTGCCATAGACAAAGAAACGACCTGCCTCGACAGGGGCCAGCTCGCGGCGCACATGGGCGACCCAATCGGTTTCGGGCAGCTCGGACACCACAAAGGGCTTGGCCTCAAAGGCCGCGGCCAGTACGGCCAGCGCCGTCTCATCGGGGGCTTCGGTGAAATACCCGCCAACTTCCCACAGGCCCGAGCCATCTTCGACCTCAAATACGCCAACGCCAGTGGGTTCGGGATCCAGACGCTCCATCGCTTCACCAAGACCTTCGGCGGGTTTTTTGCCGGTCAGCGTGGTAAGGGCGGTGAATGTGGGCATAGGGGCCTCCTGTCTGGGTCAGGACAGCGCGTAGGGCGTGGGCCCGCCAAGGTCAAGCTCTTGCGCCTATTCGGCGGGGGCCGGCGCGTATTTGGTCAGGATGGTCTCATTGCCCGGCTCAGGATGGCGCGGGATCAACAGAGACAGAGCAAGCGAGATCATCGCCATCGCCGCCGCCAGCGCGAACACTGCACCGGGTGAGGCCACCCAAAGCAGCCCAAGCAGCGCGGGCAGGAACACCGCGGCGATATGGTTGATGGTAAACGCCACAGCGGCCGTCGGAGCGATATCGGCGGGATCAGCGATTTTCTGGAAGTAGGTTTTCAGGGCCAAAGCCAGTGCGAACAGCACATGGTCGATCACATAGAGGGTCGCCGCCAGAACCACGCCCCACCCAAACCAGTAGATTCCACCATAGGCCGCGAAAACAATCGCCAGCCCGGCATATTCAAAGATCAATGTCCGGCGTTCGCCAAATTTGGACACCGCTTTGCCCAGCATCGGAGCCGCCGCCATATTGATCACAAGGTTGATCAGATACAGGCTGGTGAGTTCGTGCACCTCGAACCCAAATTTCTCAACCATCATGAAGCCTGCGAACACCACAAATATCTGACGGCGCGCGCCTGCCATGAATTGCAGCGCGTAATACAGCCAATAGCGTTTGCGCAGGATCAGCTTTTTGGTCTGCGGCGTCGGCGCGTCAAATTGCGGATAGGCCAATAGGCAGAACAGAGCCAACAGCGCTGTCGCACCGCCTGCCATCATGAAGACGAAGTTGTAGGACAGGTCGAACCGATCCCACGTTAGGACGATCAACCCATAGACCACCGCCGTCGCCGCCGAGCCCATCGCCACAAGCCATCCCAGAATCTGCGGCGCACGGTCCTTTGGAAGCCATTGCAACTGCAGCGACTGGTTGACCGTCTCGTAGTAGTGAAAGCCGATCGAGCTGAAGAGTGTTACGAACAACAGCCCGCCAAGGCTTGGGAACCACGCAGTCACCGCCGTCGCCACACCCAGCATCATCAGCGAGATCATGGCCAACACCTGTTCGCGCACAAAGATGATCACAGCGATCACGCCGACGGCCAGAAAACCCGGTATTTCCCGCACCGTGTGCAGCAAACCGATATCTGCGCCATCGAAATTCGCCACTTCGATGACGAAGTTGTTCAACAGCGCGCTCCACCCATTGAAGGCAATGGGCATGGTCAGCGCCATCATGAACAGCAACGTGATCGGGCGACGCCAAAACGGCAGGCTTTGCGCCTCGGAAAGTGGCATTGGTTTCAACATGCGACTCCCTCTACGCCGATTTTTGCGCTTTGGCGAGAGGAGAGATCCCGGCGCACATCCGCTCTGCGCCTATGCAGAGGTTAGTAGAAGTTCTGCGGGTCGATATCGACGGTCAGGCGGATATCCCCTTTCAGGCGCAGAGGCGCGATCCAGCGGGCGATGGCGTCCTGAATGGGCGCACCCTTGGGGGCCTTGACCAAAAGGCGTACTCGATGCCTGCCCCGGATGCGGGCAATCGGCGCAGGGGCCGGACCAAAGACCTGAGCGCCAATCTCGCGCAACGGCGCATCATTACGCGCCATCGCGTTGCCGATATCAAAGACCGGAGCGACCTCGGGGCCAGACAGCACGATCCCCGCCATACGCCCGTAGGGCGGCACACCAGCGGCTTGGCGACCGGCGGCCTCGGCTTTCCAGAAGCCTTCCTCATCACCCGACAGAATGGCGCGGATCACCGGATGCTCGGGCTGAAACGTCTGCAACAGCGCCTGCCCCGGCTTATCCGCGCGCCCAGCACGTCCCGCCACCTGCCGCATCAATTGAAACGTCCGCTCAGCCGCGCGCAAATCCGCACCATGCAAGCTAAGATCGGCATCAATGACCCCCACCAGCGTCAGCTTGGGAAAGTTATGCCCCTTGGCCACCAGCTGCGTGCCGATGACGATATCGGCGTCGCCCTCGGCGATCTCTTCGATCTTGGCCTTCAACGCGCGGGCCGAGCCGAACAGATCGGAGCTGAGCATTGCGATCTTGGCCTCGGGGAACGTCGCCTCGGCCTCTTCCGCCAGCCGTTCGATCCCCGGGCCGACCGGGGCCAGTTTCCCTTCGACCCCGCAAGACGGGCAAGTATCTGGCATCGGTTTGGTCTCGCCGCATTGATGGCACATCAGGCGCTTGAGGAACCGATGCTCGACCATCCGCGCGTCGCAGTGATCGCAGGCAATCTGTTCCCCGCAAGCCCGGCACAAGGTCACTGGCGCATAGCCGCGACGGTTGATGAACAACAGTGACTGTTCACCCTTTTCGATCCGTTGCCGCACCGCCTGCCGCAAGGACGGAGAAATCCACGTCCCCGGCTGCATCTGCTCGGCGCGCATGTCGATGGGCTTCATCTCGGGCAGAACCGCCGCCCCGAAGCGCGAGGTCAGATCCAGCCGCTCATACTTGCCCGCCTCGGCATTAGCCCAGCTTTCCAACGAGGGCGTCGCGCTGGCCAGAATCACTCGCCCGCCGCAAATGGCCGAGCGCAGAACCGCCATGTCTCGCGCGCTATAGTGCACGCCGTCTTCCTGTTTATATGAGGTGTCGTGTTCCTCATCGACCACAACTAGACCCAAATCTCGAAACGGCAGGAACAGGGCCGAGCGCGCTCCCACGACCAGTTGCGCATCGCCCTGCCCGACCATCCGCCAGACCCGGCGGCGTTCAGTCATTGTGGCCCCTGAATGCCACTCGGCTGGGCGGGCACCGAACCGGGCCTCGACGCGGGTTAGAAATTCGGCCGTCAGCGCAATCTCGGGCAGCAGAACCAGCGCCTGCCGCCCCATGCGCAGTGCTTCGGCGACAGCCTCCAGATAGACCTCGGTCTTGCCCGAACCGGTCACACCTTTCAGCAGCGTTGTGCCGTAGGTGCCGGTCCGCTGGCCAGCCTGCAGTCGCGCCACGGCTGCCGCCTGATCCTCGGTAAGGTCTTTGCCGGGCAACTCGGGATCGAGATGGGGGTAGGGCAAATCGCGCGGGCTGTCCTCTTCCCGAACCGCGCCCAGTTTGACCAACCCTTTGACAACAGAGGTCGTTACCCCGGCCTGCTCGGCCAGTTCCTTTAAGGTGAAGGCCAGCCCGCCATATTCTTTCAACACCTCAAGCACCCGGGTGCGGGCATCGGTCATCCGATCCGGTTCAGACGTACCCAGCCGGTAGACTTTGCGCATCGAAGGCGGATCCCCCAGGCCCGGCGCGCGGGTTGCAAGGCGCAGCATCGCAGGCATCGGTGTCAGCGTGTAATCCGCCACTTTCCCCAGAAACACCCGCATCTCTTCGCGCATGGGCGCAACTTCAAGCACCCGGATCACGGACCGCGCCTTGGCCAGATCGAACCCGCCCTGCCCGGACCCCCAAACCACGCCCAGCACCTTGCGCGGCCCCAATGGCACCTCGACAAACGCACCCAGAAAGCACCCACCTTCGGGCGCTTTGTAATCCAACGTCCGGTCCAGCGGCTGGGTTGTCAGCACCGCAACCAGCTCTCCTTCGTCGAAAAATCCGTTAGCGCTCACAGCATATCCTATGCAGGGGGTTCCAGCAGGGGTCTCTTTGAGGTAAAGCCATCCGCGACCAAGGCCAACCCATCAAAGGACTGCCCGCATGAAATTCTTCGTAGACACTGCCGAGATCGACGCCATTGCCGAACTGAACGACCTGGGCATGGTGGACGGCGTCACCACCAACCCTTCGCTGATCCTGAAATCCGGCCGCGACATTCTGGAAGTGACCAAAGAGATCTGTGATCTGGTCGACGGCCCCGTATCCGCCGAAGTTGTCGCCACCGAGGCCGACGACATGATCGCCGAAGGCCGCAAGCTGGCCAAGATCGCCCCGAACATCGCGGTCAAAGTACCGCTAACATGGGCCGGCCTGAAAACCTGTAAAACCCTCAGCGACGAAGGCCAGATGGTCAACGTGACCTTGTGCTTCTCGACGAACCAGGCCCTTTTGGCAGCCAAGGCGGGCGCGACCTTCATTTCACCCTTCATTGGCCGTTTGGACGACATCAACCTCGACGGCATGGATCTGATCGCCGATATCCGTCAGGTCTATGACAACTACGGGTTTGAGACCGAAATCCTCGCCGCCTCGATCCGCACCGTGAATCACGTGACCGACAGCGCGCGCATTGGTGCCGACGTGATCACCGCACCGCCCGCCGTGATCAAGAAACTAGCCGACCACCCGCTGACCGACAAAGGTCTGGAAACCTTCCTGGCAGACTGGGCCAAAACTGGTCAGAAAATCCTCTGACCCTTTGTACGACCGCGCGGTGCCAACAGGCACCGTGCCCGGCCCAACTGTGCGGGGCTGATCTCTGATCGGCGCCAAGCGGGCGGGAGCGCTTCGGACACAGCGCAAAATGAAATCCATTCATGCGTGCATTTTTTCCAAGGCAAGTCCGGTTGGGCGTGCTATAAGCCGCCAAAACAAAAAAACGACCGGACGGGATATGAGCAGCAACCCAAAACTCGAGGACAACCTCCGAGCCGCGATTCTGGCCAAGCCTGATGCTTTGCTGGATGATAAAGATCTGATGCAGGCACTGGTAGACGCCAATGAACAGGCCCGAGGCGACAACGTTATCGACCTGCGCGGCATCGCCATGCAACGGCTCGAAGCCAGACTGGACCGTTTGGAAGACACGCACCGGTCCGTCATCGCCGCAGCCTACGAAAACCTGGCCGGGACCAACCAAGTCCACCGCGCCATTCTGCGTCTTCTAGAACCGGTTGAGTTCGAAGACTTCCTGCGCGTGCTTGGCGAGGATGTTGCCGAAATCCTGCGGGTCCAACGCATCACACTGGTTTTGGAAACCACCGCCCTTATGGACGATCCCGCCATCGACAAACTGGGCGGCACGCTGACCGTCGTCGAACCGGGTTTTGTCGACCAATACCTAACCTATGATCGCGGCGGTCCTGCGCGCGACGTCATCTTGCGCGAAATTCAGAAGCCCAACCAACGGGTATTTGGCACTCTTGCCGCTCAACTCAGGTCCGAAGCTTGCCTGAAGCTAGATCTCGGATCCGGTCGCCTGCCCGGTCTGATTGTCATGGGGGCCTCGGACCCGAGGCACTTCACGCCGCAACTTGGCACCGATCTGTTGTCGTTTTTTGCTGGCGTGTTCGAACGCTCAATGCGCCACTGGCTGTCGTGAGCCTGATCTCGCCAGCTTGCCGAGACGCCCTCCAACACTGGTTGGAGAGCCTGGGCGCACTGGCGGGACGGTCTCAGAACACCCAAACCGCATATCGCGGGGACGTCACCGATTTCCTCTCCTTCATGACCCTCCACCACGGAGACCGTCAGGGCATCGCCGCGCTCGAACGCATCACCGTCTCGGACATGCGCGCATGGATGGCCGATCAGCGCCAAAGCGGTGTGGGCGCGCGCTCTCTGGCGCGAAAACTGTCAGCCGTCAAAAGCTTCTACCGCTGGCTGGCCGAGCGTGAAGGCTTCGAACCCACTGCCGTCCTTTCGACCCGCGCGCCAAAATTCACCAAAAAACTCCCTCGCCCTCTGGCCGAGGACGCAGCCCGCGCCATGATCGAAACGGTCGAGTTGCAATCCAGCAATGACTGGATCTCAGCCCGTGATGTGGCTGTTGTCACGCTGCTGTACGGCTGCGGATTGCGCATTTCCGAGGCGCTGTCTCTGACCGGTGCAGATGCCCCGCTGCCGGCAACCCTGCGCATTACAGGCAAAGGCGACAAAGAAAGGATCGTCCCGGTTCTTCCAGCCGCGCGCGAAGCGGTGGACCACTATCTCCAACTCTGCCCGCACCCGAAATCAGACAACCTTGCCCTGTTTCGCGGTGTCCGGGGCGGAGCGCTAAATCCCCGCGTGATACAAGAGGTTATGTCGAAGGCCCGCATGCAACTCGGCCTACCCGCGACCGCGACGCCACATGCCATGCGGCATAGTTTTGCTACGCATCTGCTCTCAGCCGGTGGGGACCTGCGCGCGATTCAAGAGCTTCTGGGCCACGCCTCTCTATCCACCACCCAGACCTACACGGCCGTCGATACTGCCCGCCTGATGGAGGTGTACAACCGCGCCCACCCAAAGGCCTGAGGTTCAAAAGCACGGCATCCTCAATGTCCTTGCAACCAAACTGTCTTTTTGCTTTGCATCTGCCCCTCACATCCTTCATGACACGGGCATGACACTTAGATTCAAAGCGCTTGCCGTTCATCTTTTCACCGCAACCGGAGCCGTTTTCGCAATGCTCGCCATGCTGGCGGCCGTGGATGAAAAATGGAGCCTGATGTATCTGTGGCTTGTGGTGTCCTTCATCGTCGACGGCATCGACGGCCCCCTGGCACGTCACTATCACGTCAAGAAAAACGCACCCGAATTTGATGGTGTCCTGTTGGATCTGATCATCGACTACCTGACCTATGTGTTCATACCGGCCTACGCGCTGTTCAAATCCGGCTTGATGGATGGCTGGACCGGATGGTTTGCGATCATCGTCATCACATTCGCCAGCGCCATGTACTTTGCCGACACGCGGATGAAGACCAAGGACAACTCATTCTCTGGCTTCCCTGGATGCTGGAACATGTTCGTCATTGTGATCTTCGCGCTCGAGCCGAACTTCTGGGTCAGCCTTGTCCTGGTAACCCTTTTGGCTATAGCCATGTTCCTGCCTCTGAAATTCGTCCACCCCGTCCGCACCGAGCGTTGGCGCAGCGTGACCCTGCCCATGGCACTGGCCTGGACCTTCTTTGCAGGATGGGCGGCCTGGGTTGATTTCCACCCGGAAAGCTGGGCGCATTGGGGGCTGGTTGTGACCAGCCTGTATCTGGTTTTCGCAGGCATTGCGCAGCAGATCATTCCGCAACGCAAAAGCGCGGATTACAAAACGTCCTGAACCTCAAACTCAGTCCCGTTATGGGTGAAGACGTCGCCCGCTTGCAGGCCAATCATGGCCAGATAAATCGGGCTCTGGGTTGAGATACCCATATAGGTCTTGCCGTCCACGTCGAACCGAGTGGTCGAGACGCAGACAACAAAACGGCGATTGTTGAACTTGATGACCGCGCCAGGCTGAACAGTATCGGTGATACCGAAATTGGTGTTCTCGATCACGTCGATCTTGGCATGATGCGCATGCACCGGCGCGTCAAACGCCGCAGCAAGGTCCGCATTCTCGCGCGACGCGGCGATATCATCCTTGTCATGCCCTTCTCGGTCATCCAGTTGGGCATCTTTCAAAAAGGCGTCGTAATGCGCCTGGGCCGTGGCCAGTTCCTGCGCCTCCAGAGACATCAGACGGTCAATAATGGCTTTCTTTTCTGCGGCGCGTTCTGCTTGGTCGGTCATTCAATGGGATCCTTCGAACTCTCCTTTTGAAACAAGGTGAGGCTCGAGACGTTGGAATGCAACAGGTTTTCACCGATCAGATCAACAGACCCGCCGCCTTTTCGTGCAGCAACAGAGCCACTTTGGTCTCAACCCCGCCGTCGCCCGAGAACCCGCCCAACCCATTGGCAGCCAGAACACGATGGCACGGAATGATGACAGGGATCGGGTTCGCCCCACAGGCTTGCCCCACCGGCTGAGGCTGCTGACCCAGTTCCCTGGCGATATCCCCATAGGTGCGAGTTTCGCCAAGCGGAATCGCGTACATCAAATCACAGACCTGCCGCTGAAACTCGGACCCTGAAACATGATAAGGTAGATCAAACCGCTCAAGCCGCCCTTCGTCATAGGCCGTCAGCTGTGCCGCTGCTTCACGCAACAAAGGCGTCTCGGGCCCGTCGCTCACGCCATCCCAGACAAGACGCGTGATCGCCCCGTCCTGTTCCTCAACCCCAAGACACCCGAACTGGGTCTGTACAGCAATCATCGGCATGACCGAAGGCTGCCAGTCTTTGCAGGCAAAGCGCAACCCATAACGCGCCGCGCTCGCCTCTTCTTCTGTTCAAAAATACCTCGGAGCGCGAGGCAGAGCCTCGCAAAAGACTCCGCTTACAACACTCAAGAAGTGCTTTAGCTCAGCGCTTCATCACAGCGCCCACAGACGCCCGCATGACTATGCCGTCCAACGTCGGGCAGAATCTTCCAGCAGCGTTGGCATTTGTCGCCTTCCGCCTTTTCGAATACCACACCAACGCCCTCAATCTCGGGCACGCGGAAGGCTTCGGCAGGGGCCGGGTCCTTGGAGACAGTCAGTCCCGAGGTGATGCACAGATCGTCCACATCAAAAGTCGCCAACAGCGCAACAGTGTCCTGATCTTCGACATGCACGATCGGAGCAGCCTCGAGGCTCGATCCGATCACCTTGTCCTGACGCTGAACCTCCAGCGCGGCGGTCACCGCGCGGCGTACACGACGGACCTTGGCAACGGCCTCTTCCAACGCGGCATCACGCCAATCGGCCGGTGTCTCCGGGAAGTCCACCAGATGGACCGAGCTGTCGTCGCCGGGGAACCGCTCCAGCCAGACCTCTTCCATGGTGAAGACCAGAACCGGCGCCAGCCATGTGGTCAGGCGGTGGAACAGGATATCCAGCACGTTACGGGCCGCACGGCGGCGCAGGCTATCGCCGTCGCAATACAGCGCGTCCTTGCGGACGTCGAAGTAGAAGGACGACAAATCAACCGTGGCAAAGGTGAAGACCGCGCTGAAAACGCCTTGGAAATCGAACTCTGCATAGCCCTTTCTCACCTGTTCATCCAGATCGGCCAAACGGCTGAGAACCCAGCGTTCCAGACGCGGCATATCCTCGGGCGCAACGCGGTCGGCCTCGGTGAAATCGGCCAATGATCCCAGCATGAACCGCATGGTGTTGCGCAGACGGCGATAGCTGTCGGCGGTGCCCTTCAGGATTTCCGGCCCGATCCGCTGGTCGGCGGTATAGTCGGTCTGAGCCACCCACAGACGCAGGATATCGGCGCCATATTGCTTGACGACCTCCTCCGGCACGATGGTGTTGCCCAGAGATTTGGACATCTTGTTGCCCTTGGCATCCAGCGTGAAACCATGGGTCACCACGTTGCGGTAGGGCGCACGGCCTTTGGTGCCGCAGGCCTGCAGCATCGACGAATGGAACCAACCGCGGTGCTGGTCGGTGCCTTCCATGTAGACGTCCGCAATGCCGTCTTCGGTGCCGTCCTCACGGTCGCGCAGAACGAAGGCATGGGTGGACCCAGAGTCGAACCACACGTCCAACACGTCGAAGACCTGATCGTAGTCATCCGGATTGGCGATGCCGTCGAGGATCTTCTCTTTGAACCCGTCGGTGTACCAGATATCCGCGCCGTCTTTCTCGAACGCCGCCTTGATGCGCGCGTTCAGATCGGCATTGCGCAGCAGGTAATCCGCGTCGGTTGGCAAAGCACCTTTCTTGGTGAAGCAGGTCAGCGGCACACCCCAGGCGCGCTGACGCGACAGAACCCAGTCCGGGCGCGCCTCGATCATCGAATACAGACGGTTACGGCCTGTCTGCGGCGTCCATTTCACCAGCTCGTCGATGGACCGCAGGGCGCGTTCGCGGATGGTGTCGCCCATCTCGCCCATGCCGTCGTCCAGCTTGCGGTCTACGGATGCAAACCACTGCGGCGTGTTGCGATAGATGATCGGAGCTTTCGAGCGCCACGAATGCGGATAGCTGTGCTTGATCTTACCACGCGCCAGCAAGCCGCCAACCTCGACCAGCTTGTCGATGACCGCTTTGTTCGCGTCACCTTCACCACCCTTGCGGGACAGGATGTATTTGCCGCCAAAGAACGGCAGATCAGCGCGGAACGAGCCGTCGTCCATCACATTGTAAGTAATGACCTGCTCCAACATGCCCAGATCGCGATAGAGTTCGAATTCCTCCATCCCGTGCGAGGGCGCACAATGGACGAACCCGGTGCCTTCGGTATCGGTCACAAAGTCAGCGGCGCGGAAATCACGGATGTCGTCCCATTCGCCATTGCCGCCCTCTGCCCCGGCCAGCGGGTGGGTCAGTTGCACGCCTGCCAACTCATCACTGGTCACGTCGCGGACACGAGTCCACTGGTCGTCGTTCAGACGCGCGCGGCCCAGTACATCGGCGGCCAGATTGTCGGCCAGCAGGAACTTGTCACCTACGGCGGCCCAGCATTCCTCGGGCGCGCCGGTGACTTCGTAGAGGCCGTACGAGATGTCTTTGCCGTACACGACTGCTTTGTTCGACGGCATGGTCCACGGGGTCGTCGTCCAGATCACAACAAATGCGTCATCCAGATCGCCCGCATTCACGACCTTGAACTTCACCCAGATGGTGAAGCTTTCCTTGTCGTGATACTCGACCTCGGCCTCGGCCAGAGCGGTCTTCTCGATGGGCGACCACATAACCGGCTTCGAGCCCTGATAGAGCGTGCCGTTCATCAGGAACTTCATGAACTCATCCGCGATCACGGCCTCGGCATGATAGTCCATCGTGATGTAGGGATCGGGCCAGTTGCCAGTGATACCCAGGCGCTTGAACTCTTCGCGCTGGATGTCGATCCAGCCTTCAGCGAACTTGCGGCATTCCTGACGGAAGTCGACGATGTTCACCTCGTCCTTGTTCTTGCCCTTCTTGCGGTACTGTTCCTCGATCTTCCACTCGATGGGCAGACCGTGACAGTCCCAGCCGGGCACATAGCGCGCGTCGAAACCCATCATTTGATGGGACCGTACGATCATGTCCTTGATCGTCTTGTTCAGCGCGTGGCCGATATGCAGGTGGCCGTTCGCGTAGGGTGGGCCGTCATGCAAGGTGAAAGGCTTACGGCCTTCTTTCTCGCGCAGGCGGTCATAGACGCCAATCTTTTCCCAACGTTCCAGCCATGCGGGTTCGCGCTTGGGCAATCCGGCGCGCATGGGGAATTCAGTCTTGGGCAGATTCAGCGTGTCTTTGTAGTCAGGTGTCTGGATCGTGTCGGCGCACATTGGGGGCGTCCTTTGGATGATCTGGTCGTACTAGGATCGAAGCGGTCGGTGCGAAGTCTCAAACACCTTTGCCCGGCGTCTCAGAGGGTCAGAGCGCCGGGGATATAATTCGAATAATGATGGCCATCCGGTCATACATGGGGGCGCTTATAAGCCGCCCATGCCCGATGGTCCAGAGGCTCCGACCCATGCGACGAATGGCGCTACATCATCGGGCTAAGGGTGAAACAACGACCCCACGAAATAGGCAATCATGGCCGCTGCACCGCCGATGGCAAACGTCTCAAGCCCCGAGCGCCACCACGGGGTCAGCGACCACCGGCTTTTCAGCGCTCCGATGGCGAAAAACACCCCCATGGTCATGCAGACAGAGAGAGTAAAAGCGTTGTCCAGAGCCAGCAGAAACGGTAGCAAGGGAACCATCCCGGCCACCAGAAAGGCCAGAAACGTGGCCATCGCAGCCTTCACCGGATGCGGATCGACGCTGCCAAGCCCGTATTCGCCCTCGATCATCAGGTTGATCCAGTTTTCGCGGTCCGCGGTGATAGCCTCTGTCGCATCCTCCAACACCTGCCCGGACAAACCTTTCTGCGCAAGGATTTCGCGCACCTCATCACGTTCGCCATCTGGGTAGAGCGCGATGTGGCGCTTTTCGATGGCTCGAATGCGTTTGATATTGTCCAATTCAGCCTTGGTGCCTGAATAGTTGCCAACGGCCATCGAAAACCCGTCGGCCAGCACATTGGCCAAGCCCAGAGCGACAATTACGAACGACGACAACCCTGCACCTGCAACGCCCGCAACGATCGCAAATGTGGTGACCGACCCGTCTATGCCCCCATACACGATGTCACGCAAAACGCCCCGCCCGGGCGGGTCGCTAATTCTCTGTTCGATTTCCTGCTGGCTGTGACCGTGATCTGTCATGGCTCGCTTTCTGTCACATTCACTGTGACGAATGGCATGCCATCCCGCTTTGCGTCAGATCAAGTCTTACTGAACAGCCCCTGCAACGCCCTTTTGATCATCACGCGGACCGACGGCTTGTGACGATCAGAGAAAGGCAAAGGTCGACACACCTCCATCGCGGCCACTCCGACTCGGGCGCTGAGGGCACCGTTCACCAAACCTTCGCCAAAGCGGCGCGACAATTTGCTGAGGACCGATCCACCCAGAACAGGCTCCAACAAGTCGTCGCCGACGGCCACCGCACCGGTCGCCACCAGATGCACGAAAACGGCGCGCGTCAGGCGCCAGCTGCCCAGAAACCCTGCCCGCCCGCCATAGATCTCGGCTACCCGCCGGATCATCCGCAACGAGGCCGCAAGGGCCGTGACCACATCCGCAAGGGCCAGAGGTACCAAAGCCGTGACCGTGGCCACCTGACGGGCTGCAGCCTCAACCTCGCGACTGGCGGCGGCGTCCAACGGGGTCAGCAGCTCATCCTCGGCCAAAGCCAACAGGCCTGAGGCGTCGAATTGTTCTGACATTCGCTCGGACAGCCGATCACGGCCCCATTTGGTCTCATCCCGGCCTTTGTAAAATGCAATCAGGCGGGTCGCGACCTCGCGCGCCTTGGTCAGATCGGCATCCGCCAAGGCCTCATCCGCCGCACGGCGCAATCCGTCGACGCGGGACAGGCGGCCAATTGCGGCCAGTTCACGGACGGCGATGATCAGTGCGACAAGGACCAACGCTCCGATCAAACCGGTGACACCCCACCCAAGAATGGGCGCGCGAGCGATCAGTGAGGTCGCGAAGTCCCAAGCGGCGACCGAAATCGCAGCCCCGACTACCGCCAGCGCCAACCCCCAGAACCAACGCGCCAAGGCCGAGGGTTTGCGGGCGGCAAATCGCGCCGCGCTTTGCATGGCCTGCCCTTGAGGTACCGCCAGATCGGGCACCGGAGGGGCCTTGGCCACGTCAGCGGCGGGTTCGTCTGCTTCGAGATCGATCAGAACCGGGCCTTTAGCCATTCTCTGCCCCTTCACTACGCCAGACATATTTGATGTCAGGCAGGTTTTCATCGTTGTCCGCCCCCTCGCTTCGGGCGACCTCGGCAAAGCCGTTGCGTTCATAGAACCTGCACGCGCCGGTGTTGGCCTGAAATGCAAACAGCGTCAGCCGCGAGTGCTGCGCCTTCGCATGATCGAGCAACCGCTTGCCGATCCCCTGCCCGCGCGCGGCGGGCGTCAAATACAGTGAATGCACATCCGTTCCGTTCAGGGCCAAAAATCCAACCACTATGTCCGATACCTCGGCAACGGTAACCCAGCTTTGATCAATCATACGACCGCAAAAAGCGATGGTTTCAGCGCAGCTGTGGAGGTCGGGCATCCAGTCATTCTCGCGCGAAAACCCATGCAGGATTTCCCCGGTCGCACCGGCATCGGTGCTGCGGGCGGGGCGGAGGGTAACCGTCACAGCCGGTCTCCGATCAGAAACTGCGCGGCCCGATCCAACCGGATATGCGGCGGGCCGTCGCCGGAGCGCAGGGTCAACTGGGCGGGAGCGAAGGACATGAAACCATAGTCGTCGCCAAGCCAAGCCTCGGCCCCGTTCCGGGCCGGGCCGAGCAGATGGGATGGATCATCCGGCAGCTCTCCGGGGTAGAACGCGGCTTGTTTGCCACTGTCCAGCAAGGTGCCCCGGACGCAGGGCAATTCCGTTCCGTTGTGGCTGCGCATTTCTTCTGTCGTGGCACGCAGTGAGGCCAGCGACAGGGCCGCCGTTTCAGCACCAGCGAAGCTCGCCCGGTCGCGCGCCTCACGGGTCAGAGCCTCCATGATTGCGGTCAGGCGCGGGTGTTGCGTGTGGTGCAGGTGGTCGGCCTTGGTGGCCGCAAACAGAATGCGCTCGACCCGCTTGCCAAGCAACAACTGGCTGAGCCACGCGTTACGGCCCGGCCGGAAGGCCGAGAGGATATCGCCCATGGCGCGGCGCATATCCTCGACCGCTTGCGGACCTTTGTGGATTGCGCCCAACGCATCGACCAGCACAACCTGACGGTCGATGCGTGAGAAATGATCGCGGAAAAACGGCTTCACCACTTGAGATTTATAGGCCGCATAGCGCCGCTCCATCTCGCGCTGCAGGGTGCGACGGCGCGAGGGGTCGGAGACTGGCAAAGGCGCAAAGGTCAGAACCGGAGAGCCTGCCAGATCGCCCGGCAACAGAAAACGACCCGGCGTGCAATCATAGAAACCAGCGTCCCGCGCGGTGTTCAGATAGGTCGTGAACGCAGCGGCCAGAGCCTGCGCGGTGGGCTCACCATGCTCCGCTGTCAAATCGGTGCCACGGGCCTGCGCCAGAAACTCGGCCGCCTCGGGACGGCTTTCGATGCGCGACAGCGTCTCCTGCGACCAGTCCGCGTAGGATTTGTCCAGCAGCGCGAGGTCCAGAAGCCACTCGCCGGGATAGTCCACGATGTCCAGATGAACGGTGCGCGGTCCCTGAAGCCCTGCCAGCAATCCGGCCGGTCGCGCCTTGAACGACAGGCGCAGCTCGGACACGGCGCGTGTGCTTTCGGGCCAGTGCGGTTGTGGGCCTGTGAGGTCGGAGAGGTGAGATTCGTAGTCGAACCGCGGGACCGTGTCGTCCGGCTGCGGTTGCAGGTAGGCCGCGTTGATGCGCCCCTCTTGCTGCGCAACCAGGCCGCTCATGCGGCCCCGGTCCAGCAGGTTTGCCACCAGCGACGTGATGAAAACCGTCTTGCCTGAGCGCGCCAGACCAGTGACGCCCAGACGGATGACCGGCTCGAAAAACGTCTCGGACACGCTGTCGCCGATGGATTCGACGCCGCGCACAAGACTGTCTGCCAGGGATGAGATGACCAAATTGTCGCCCCGCAATAATCGTTTCGCCCAAGATAGGTAGCCGCTGCCGGACATGCCAGCGCTTTCGCCCTCTTGCCCGTTCGCGCGCCGCGCGCTACCAGCGGCCCATGCCCAGATATGCTTTGAAAGTCGAATACCAAGGGGAGCCGTTTGCCGGATGGCAACGTCAGAAAGAGCTGCCCTCAGTTCAAGGGGCCATCGAACAGGCCCTATCCCGCATCCAGCCGGGCGATCACACCATTGCCGCCGCCGGGCGCACCGATGCGGGTGTGCATGCGCTTGGGCAAGTGGCGCATTGCGATCTGGTCAAGGAGTGGGATCCGTTCCGTTTGTCCGAGGCGTTGAACTATCACCTCAAGCCGCAGCCGGTGGCGATTGTTCAGGCTGCGCGGGTCGATGATGACTGGCACGCGCGTTTTACGGCGGTTGAGCGTCAATACCTGTTCCGCATTCTAATGCGCCGCGCGCCTGCGACCCATGACACAGGGCAGGTTTGGCAGATCAACCATCAGTTGGATGTCGAGGCTATGCAGGCGGGCGCGAATATGTTGATCGGGCGGCATGATTTCACCACTTTCCGATCCTCGATCTGTCAGGCGGCCAGCCCTGTGAAAACTCTGGATGAGTTGCGGGTGGAGCAGGTGCAGGGTTTCTCCGGCCCCGAGGTGCATTTTCACGTTCGGGCGCGGTCATTCCTGCACAATCAGGTGCGCAGCTTTGTAGGAACGCTTGAACGTGTTGGCGCGGGGTCGTGGTCACCCGAGGATGTGCGCGACGCGCTAGAGGCCGAAGATCGCGCCGCCTGCGGGCCGGTTTGCCCGCCGCAAGGGCTGTATCTGGCACGGGTCGGTTACCCTGATCCGGTTTTCTAGATCGCTTTAAATCGCGCGCAACAACAGGCCGCTGGCAATCACGACAATCACTAGCCCTGCCACCAGTTCGATGGTCGGGGCCAGTATCGACGCAAATCGGGTGGCCGAGGCCGAGGCAAGCAACCCACCCCGCAGGCCAAAGGACGTCCAGCCGACCAGCGTTGTGACAGTCGCGGTGCCCAGCGCCATCGCGAAAGCTCCGGCAATTCCGACCATGGCGATTCCCATCTGCCAGGTCAGGATCAGCACGAACAATGCCCCGGTACAGGGGCGCGCAGCGATGCCCGCGATCAGCACGAGCGCCTCACGCAGTGACCCGACATTGGCGACCTCTTCCGCGCTGGGGCCATGGCGATGGCCGCAATCCGAGCAGACCTCATCATGGTGATGATGATGGTGGTGCTCGTGTTCCTCATGGTGGTGGTCGTGGTGATGCTCATGGTCGTGAGAATGCCCATGCGCGGCATCGCTGCGGGACCGTCGCGCGAAACTGCGCATCCCGCGAAAAACCAGCCACGAACCAATGGCCGCGATGGCCGCATAGCTGATTGGCGCCATAACCTGCTCTGTCGTGCCCACCAGTGTCTCACGTGACAACTGGAATATCAGAACCCCGGCATAGACCAGAACAACTGCTGTTACGGCCTGCCCGAGGCTCGAAAGCACGCTGATCGCCGACAAGCGCCAGAAGGCGACCTGACGGCCCAGACCGTAGCCTCCGATCAGGACCTTACCGTGCCCTGGGCCGATGGCATGAAAGAACCCGTAGGCGAAACAAACGGTTAGCAGTGTTGCCACCGCCTGAGGTTGTTCGGCGCGGGCCGCCCGAAGGGCACGCGCGATCTGGTTCTGGAATTCGCGTTGTTCGCCAGCCGCCCAAGCAGCTAGGCTGTCAAACCCGCCGCTGCCCCAGAACCACAAAAGCAGGCCACAGGCGATAGCGACGGGAACAATCAGGTATTTGGACATGAAATCAAAATCTCGGTCGCAAAGCTTTCGCCGACAAGCGGGATATCGTTTTCCTCAAGGTCGTATTCTGCATCCAGGGTCAGGAGAAAGGCCTGCATCTGCGCCAATTGGCCGTCGATATCCGGATCAATCCGTTCGAGCAGACAAGTCGCCGGGCCGGACACGGTGACCGGACGGGTGACGTCGTAGGCGGTGTAATAGGTTTCATCGAAGGCTTTTGCCGAAATCGCTTCGGCCGGGACAGATCCGCCTTCGACAGCGCGCAGATGGGTGGTGACGATGCGACCATCTTCGGTCGTGGCATGCGGCTCCAACGGGCCAGACAAGGCAACCGGGGCACCGCTGGCGGTCACAACCAGATCACCGTTATAGCCTTCCATCCATTGCGCATCAAAACCGGTCAGGAACTGCTGCTCACTATCGGTCAGCGCGCCGTCACCATCCTGATCCAACCTCATGTCCTCCAGTTGCAGCAGCGAGAACAGCTCGTCATAGGCCCAGGTCACGCGGACATGAGTCAGCTGTCCGGCCTCGTCCACGATGAACTCCAACCCCGTGTCAATGAATACATGCGGGTGGGCCAAGGCCGGGATCGGCAGGCAGCAGGTCAGGAATGGGAACAACCATCGCATAAGGGCAAGATAGGCGTCGAAGTACGCATCGGCAATGCGATTTCCGGTCTCGATGCAGAAACTGGCCGACCGATCACTTGGGCGGGAACAGAACAATCGTTTGTAGGGCCGTTCCGACAGGCCCCTGCCTGTCATGCAGCACCGACTGCGACATCCCGATTCCTGAGGGCTGCCAATGTGAAATTGATTGCGAGGCCAACCAGTCCGAGGTGGGCTCCCGGTGGATGTTGATGGTCAGATCGGTGTTCATGAACCCCATCTCAGCCGTTGGGGCATTCCATGAGATTCCATTGCCGCAATCCCCCAAGGCACAGAGCGATTGGATGGGGGATTGCACCTCGCCCTCCAACAGGTTCGGGGTCCGCATCCACACGGTTTTCGACCCTACTCCGTGCCTGTCCCCCGCCCCGTATCTGATGTCGCTATAATGTGCGAATCCGGGCAGTTCATGCCGCAGCTCTCCGATCGGGAAAGGGCCTTCGACCGCATCTTCGAAGCGCAGTGGCGGCGTTTCGACATTGGGCACATCGCCCAAATCCCGACGCACCAAATGCATCGTGGTTGCCGTTGCACAGAGGGTGTCGTCCAGATCATGCACCGTCACCCACGTGGTCGCGAGAGTTCTGGTATGGCGCGTGGTCTCAGCCGCCACGCGCAGCCCGGCAAGGGGCAAAGGGCGCAGCAGATCAACGGTCAAGCGAGTCAGCATCTTCTCGGGCCCGACCTCGGTTTCAGCCGCGCGCACGATCAGGCCGCTCACCGGCCCTGCGTGACAATGCTCCGCCGACCAGGGACCGCGCGCCGGGTCATTGCCGACAAAAACCCCGTCCTCTCGCTGATAAAAATAGGAGAGATCTTCGAAATCATAAGTAGCCATCCGGGGCGTCAGACCTTTTCCTGAGTGTATTTCCTAAGCTCCGCACGCGCGACCTGACGGCGATGTACCGCGTCCGGTCCATCGGCAAGGCGCAACGTGCGTACATGGGTCCAAGCATTGGCCAGCGGGGTATCCTGACTGATCCCCTGCGCCCCGAACATCTGCACCGCCTCGTCAATCACCTTCAGCGCGACCTGAGGCGCGATCACCTTGATCTGGCTGATCCACGGCGCGGCCGCCCTTGCGTCACCCTGATCCATATACCACGCTGCCTTCAGGCACAGCAGACGGGCCATTTCGATCTCCATCCTGCATTCGGCGATGATGTCATAGTTGGCCCCAAGCTGCGCCAGCTTCTTGCCGAACGCCTCACGCTGCAGCGACCGTTTACACATCTGCTCAAGCGCGCTTTCGGCCTGCCCGATGGCGCGCATGCAGTGGTGAATGCGACCCGGTCCCAGCCGACCTTGCGCGATTTCGAACCCGCGCCCTTCACCCAGCAAGATGTTTTCAGCGGGGACACGGACATTGGTGAACCGGATGTGCATATGTCCGTGGGGTGCATCGTCGTGACCATAGACCTCCATGGGCCGCAGAACCTCTATCCCCGATGCATCAGACGGCACCACGATCATGGACTGGCGCTGATGCTTCGGCTGATCCTCGCCCCCTGTCTTGACCATCACGATGTAAACCTTGCAGCGTGGATCACCCGCACCCGAAGACCACCATTTCTCACCGTTCAGAACATAGTCATCCCCGTCCCGCACACAGGACATCGACACATTTGTGGCGTCAGATGAGGCCACGTCCGGCTCGGTCATCAAATAGGCCGAGCGGATCTGACCTTCGAGCAGAGGCTTCAGCCATTGCTCTTTCATCTTCTCGGTGCCGTAACGCTCGAACACCTCCATGTTTCCGGTGTCGGGGGCCGAGCAGTTGAATACCTCGGCCCCAAGAGGCGTCTTGCCCATCTCTTCAGCGAAATAGGCGTATTCAACCGTTGTCAGACCAAAGCCCTTTTCGCTGTCGGTCAGCCAAAAATTCCAAAGCCCGGCCGCTTTGGCCTTGGCTTTCAACCCCTCAAGGATTTCCGCCTGACGGTCTGTATATTGCCAACGGTCGCCCTTGCCGATTTCGGCCTGATATTCCTCTTCCAGCGGCATGATCTCATCGCGGATCATATCTGCGACACGCTGCAAAAGGGCGCGGTTTTCCTCGCGCAGACCGAATGACATGTTCATTAACGCTCCTCCGTTGCCCATCGGTTCGGGCTTTACCTTCGCTTGAAGAATGGCTTAGCTGCCCGGACCCTGTCCAGTTCCGTGACGGAACGTCACCTCCATCTATTTCCAATACATGAGGCACCCATGGCACTTTTGATCGAAACCGGCCTGTCCAACTGGATCAGCGATGCGGATTTGGCCAAAGAGGTTCTGCACCAGTCGCCCGACGCTGATGTCCGCACCCCGGACACGATCGGGAATCCGACTGAAATCACCATGGTGGCGGTCAGCACACTACAGGATGCGCATATTGAGCGCCTGCCCAACCTCAAACTGGTGCAGAAACTGGGCGCTGGCGTGGAAACCATCGTCGGCAATCCCAAATTGCCCGATCATATCCGCGTCGCACGCCTGAGGCCGGACGCCCCGGCACAAGAAATCGCCGAGTGGTTTCTGGCCCATATCCTGCGCGCCCAGCGCCATTTGGGAGACTACGAAGCCGCCCAGCGCCGGTCCGAATGGTCCCCCAAAGCGCCGCGCATCACGTCAGAGACAAAGGTCGGTGTACTGGGGCTTGGTACGATCGGCACGCGCTCGGCCCTCATGCTGAAAGGCCTTGGCTTCCAGGTCATGGGATGGAGCCGGTCACCCAAGCAAATTGACGGCGTGACCTGCCTGCACGGTCAGGATGCCCTGCCTGAACTGCTTGGTCAGTGCGACTACGTCTGCGCCATCTTACCCTCGACCCCGCAAACCGTTGGACTGTTTGGTGCCGACATATTGGCGGCGATGAAGCCCGGCAGCCATCTGCTGAACGCAGGGCGCGGCGATCTGATTGACGAGACCGCATTGATCGCTGCATTGGACGCAGGCACACCCGGCCATGCCGTTCTGGACGTCACCTCTCAGGAGCCTTTACCGCAGGACAGTCCTCTTTGGCAGCATCCCGGCGTGACGATCACGCCCCATGTCTCGGGCTGGCATCTGGGGGATGCACTTGCAGACGTGGCCAGGAATTTCGAACGGCTATCCTCGGGCAAGCCGCTGCTGCATGAAATCGACCGAGGCAGGGGCTATTGAAGCGAATCAGGGTGTCAGCAACCAGTTCCCGTTGGCGTCCTTGCACCGGCGCGTTCGAATCTGCCGGTTCTGCTCTTCTCCGCCGGGTTCGACGGAATGCTGCAACGAGACACAATTCCCCTGTACCGCAGCGATCCGCACGGTGCCTTTTGAACCGGTTGCATCATTGGTCCATGCGCGTTCTTGCCCAACGGCCGGAGCACCACTGGATAGCAACGCGGTCGAGGCCGCGCTCAACACTTCGAAATCCTGCGGGCTGAGGCCCGTTTCTGCAATAATCCGTGACAGAGGTTTGGCCTGAACCGCCCCAACCGTCAGAACTACAGCTGCCAAAACCAAAGAAATCCGGGCTTTCATCTGTGCCTCACATGACTGAAATCAATTTGCCCTCAAGGATATACCCGAGCGCGGGCCGGGCCAAGCCCCGAGCAGTTGCACCTTCAGAAAATCCAAATTGAGCGACTGAAACGTGCAAAGGTTCTGCGAATTTGACCCGAAAGGGTTCACAGCAGCGCCTAAATCTGGTGAAATCAGGGAAATTCTCATTTGAAAGTAGGAGTTTGCATTATGACCCTGCGCCTGCCCCTTCTGGCCCTGGCCGCGGTTGCCACTTTGACCGTCGCGCCAAGCGCCCCTGCCATCGCCAAGGAAGAGACCAAGTCCGTCGTGGTCCTCAGCCGCACATGGGCGGTCACCCAAGTCGCTGAAGAGCCGGTGATCTACCGCGCCACGCGGGACAACAACAACCTCAACCCGTTCGGCCCGCCACCGCGCCTGCGGACCCTGCAGGCCATTGCCGCGATTCAGCAGGCCACCGGCTGCAGACCCATCGTGGCCAGCATGTATCAGAACATCTCGGGCCAGTTTTTCTCGCAGGTCAGCTGCAACTGAAATTGGTACAATACTTTCATTGAGGTCGCCTGAGACGCCTGCCATAGCTTGCGCATGAAACTCGCGATCAATGGATTCGGCCGTATTGGCCGCACGATCCTGCGGCAGGTTCTGGCCTTGCCGCAGGGATCGGATATCGAGCTGGTGCTGATCAACGACATCGCACCGCTGGCAACCTGCGCCTACCTGTTCAAATACGACAGCACCTTCGGCCCCTATGCCGGAGAGGTCGCTGAAGGAAACAGCGCGTTGGTCGTGGATGGGCAGGCCATCCCCATGACCCACAGCTCTGATCTGGCGAATATCGATCTGTCCGGCGTGGATGTCCTGCTGGACTGCACCGGCATCGCGCGGACATCCGACGTGGCACGGCGTGGATTGGCCGCCGGGGCGGGCAAAGTGTTGATCTCCGGCCCCTCTCCAGCCGCCGAGGTGACCGTTGTGCTTGGCGCCAATGAGGATCAACTAGGCGGCGCGCATGTTGTCTCGAACGCCTCCTGCACCACCAACGGGCTGGCGCCTCTGGTCCGGGTTCTGGATGACATCGGCGGGATCACCGCGGGCCACATGACGACCATCCACTGCTACACAAACAGCCAACCGATGGTGGATGCCCCACGCGGTGACCTTGCCCGCTCGCGCGCAGGTGCGCTGTCGATGGTCCCAACCACGTCAAGCGCCATCCACCTGATCGACGTCGTACTGCCGCATCTGGCCGGGCGCATCTCAGGCGCGGCGGTACGGGTGCCAACGGCCAGTGTTTCGGCCATCGATCTGATTGTCACACTGGACCGCAGCCTTGACGCAGAGACCTTCGACAAGGCTCTGCGCGATCGCATCGACGCGTCGCCTGTTCTGGGATCGACCGATATGCCGTTGGTCTCCTCCGATCTGCGCGCCCGTCCCGAGTCGCTGGTCATCGCTGGACCAGAGACCCGCATGGTCGGCGCGAACCAGGTCCGCGTGTTTGGCTGGTACGACAATGAATGGGGTTTCTCCGCACGTATGCTGGACGTCGCCCGCCTGATGACCGCCACCTGACCCGTCGCAACCGCAGCGCGCCCCGCGCGCTGCCTAGCCCAACCGGGTTGAGTGCATCTACGATGCGACCAAACCGGGCGGGAGCCGCCCCAAGCCGTCGACCCCGACGCAACACAATTGCGGACCTTATTCACTAGCCACACATCAAAAGCCTTTTCCTGAACGGCCTCAAATGCTCTAACATGAATTTAATCGACCGCGATCCGACAGCGCGGTCGAATAGTATTCGAGTTGAGGCAGTTGGAGCCATTTGATGCAGGGCAGCAGACCGCAACGCCGTCTGACGGGTTGGCTTTTGGCCGCAATGACAGCTTTGGCCCCAACCGGCCTGATGGCCCTTGAAACCAGTCTTGTCGCACCAGGGGCCTCAAAAGAGTTAAGAGAACGCATTGAGGAGACTTCGTCCGTCACGACCGCTGACTCCCGTGGTCTGGACACACCTCTCGAAATCCTCTCGGCCGCCCTGTCCGATTATCGCACCATTGTCCAGATTCTGTACGACGAGGGCTATTTCAGCCCCGTGGTTAGCATCAAACTCGACGGCAAAGAGGCCGCGGACCTCAGCACCCTTAGCGTTCCCGCGCAAATCAACCGCGCCGTGATCACCGTCGAAACTGGCCCAAGCTTCCGGTTCGGCAAAGCAATCGTACAGCCCGTTGCACCGGACACGGTGCTGCCGGAAGAGTTCGCGCCGGGCAAACTGGCCACTACGGGGGCAATCCAACAGGCAACCTCGGCCGGGGTGCAGGGGTGGAGAGACGCTGGTCACGCAAAGGCCGAACTTGCGAACCAAACCATCATCGCCCGCCATGCGCAGGCCCAACTGGACGCACAGATTGATCTGGACCCGGGGCGTCGCCTGACTTTCGGCAGAATGTTCATCAAGGGCGACACTGACGTCAAACACCGTTCCATCGAAGATATCGCAGGCTTCCCAAGCGGCGAGGTCTACTCTCCCGCCAAAATCCAGAAAGTCGGGACGCGCCTGCGCAGGACCGGTACCTTCAGCGTTGTCTCGATCACAGAGCGCGAAACCCCCAACCCCGACGGCACACTGGATTTCGATGCCACCTTCGAAGACTTGCCTAAACGCCGCCTGACCTTCGGGGTCGAACTGGCCTCTCGCGATGGGTTGGATGTGACGGCCACATGGACCCACCGTAACGTTTTTCGCCGGGCCGAGCGGCTACGATTTGAGGCCGCCCTGCGCAATATCGGCGGGGCCGAGGATTTGGACGGGCGGATCGGTCTAAGGCTGGACCAACCTGACCGACTAGGACCCGACGACAACACGTTCTGGAACGCTCTGCTGGAACGACGCAACACGGAAAACTACAACGTCACCGTAGCCTCACTGGCCTATGGTGCGCGGCGCACGTTTTCAGACAGGCTCTATGCCGAAGCGTCTGTCGGTTTTCAGTGGTCCGATGCCGATGACGCCTACGGAGATGGGCGAAAATTCCGATACTTCATAATCCCCTTTCGGTCAGAATGGGACGAGCGCGATAGCAAGATCAGTGCAACACGCGGGTTTTACCTGGACGCGCAGGCCACTCCCTTCGCCGGGCTCTCCGGAACCGAAAGTGGCATTCGCCTCTTCGGAGACGGACGGGCCTACACCAGTCTGGGTACTGGCGGAAAACTGGTCTTGGCCGGGCGCGTTCAAATAGGGTCAGTCATCGGCCCGTCAGCGGATGGGGTAACGCCGGACTTCCTGTTCTTCTCGGGCGGTGCGGGAACCGTTCGCGGGCAACCGTTTGAAAGCCTCGGTATTCCGGTAGGTACCGGCATCGCAGGCGGCAAATCGTTTCTGGGCTTTTCCGGCGAGGTACGCGGTAAAATCACCGAAAGCCTGTCGCTGGTCGGGTTCTACGACTACGGTACCGTGGATACATCTTCGTTCATCGGCAGCGATGCCGAAAATCACGCCGGTGCCGGTCTGGGTGTGCGCTATGATCTGGGGGGATTCGGACCACTACGCTTTGATCTGGCCTACCCAGTTCAGGGCGATACCGGCAACGGGCTGCAATTCTATATCGGGATTGGACAGGCATTTTGAAACGCTACCTCGCATATCCGCTGCTGATCGGCACGCTGATCTGTGTGCCCCCAGCCCTGCTCGCCCAAGAGGACGAAGGCGGCAGCATGATCGAGCGGTTCCTGCAGGATACGCTTTCGGGTGATGACCAGAACGTCACCGTCACGGGCCTACAAGGAGCGTTGAGTTCCCGTGCCACCATTGCCGAGATCACGGTGGCCGATGATGAAGGCGTCTGGCTGACCATCAAGGATGCCGAGCTTGACTGGAACCGTCTGGCGCTGATCCGGGGGCGGTTCTCGGTCAACGCGTTGATCGCTCAGGAAATCAACATTGCCCGTGCCCCTGGCACCACAACCACGGAGGCTCCCCCCCCTTCGGCCGAGACCACACCGTTCCAACTGCCCGAACTGCCCGTTGCCATTGAAATCGGAGAGCTTCGGATTAATGAACTGGCCTTGGGCGAGCCCTTGATCGGCGTCGCCGCTGACCTGAACGTCTCCGGCAACCTGTCGCTGGCCGATGGAACCTTGGATACCAGCCTCGACATCACCCGCCTGGACCGCGCCGGAGACGAAATCACCCTCAAAGCCGGCTTCCAGAACGCCAGTAGTCAGATTGATTTGGACCTGAGTGTTGTCGAAGCCTCGGGCGGTCTCATCTCAACCGCGCTGAAAATCCCCGACAGCCCTCCCATTGGTTTGACGGCCAAAGGCTCTGGCCCGGTTACAGACTTCACCGCAGATATCAGTCTGAGCAGTGACAACCAGCCGCGTGTGTCGGGTCAGGTGCGTCTGCGTGCCGCCGAAAGCGGTGCAGCGGATGGGATCGCGTTCACCGCCGATCTGGGCGGTGACCTGACGCCCTTTGTCGCCAGCGATATGGATGTGTTCTTTGGCTCCGACACGCGCCTCTTTGTCGATGGCCAGACCCAGCCGGAAGGCGCGCTGAACATCAATGATCTGGAATTCACGTCTCAGGCACTGAAACTGGAAGGTCAGTTGGAACTGGCCTCGGGCGGCACCTTGCAACTGGCCGCTCTGCAGGGCCGCATCACCCCACCTGAGGGCGACAAAGTGGTCTTACCTGTGTCAGGCGGGGGCACTTCGATCGAGGCAGCTCAAATCTCGGCATTGTTTGACCAGCAGAACGGCAATCTATGGGACCTGAGCCTGACGGCCAATGGGCTGACCACAGATCAAATCAGCTTGCGGCGTGCGCAAATCGCGGCTCAGGGGAGCTTGGAACAGGGGGATGCCCTCAGCGTGGATGGTGACCTGCAAGCCGCGCTTGACGGCTTAGATCTGTCAGATCCTGCTCTGAACACGGCGATAGGCGACCGGATCACGCTGGACGGCGTGTTTGAATATGGCAGCGACCAAACGCTGAACCTATCCGGGTTCGAGTTGATCGGGGCGGACTACACACTTGATCTCGACGCGCTGATCAGCGGGCTGACCAGCGGCCTGAACATCGACGGGTCGGCGAAGCTTGACGCCTCCGACCTTTCGCGGTTCTCGGATCTGGCAAAGCTTGACCTCGGCGGAGAGGTCTCGGCCACCGTGGAAGGCAGCGGGTCGCCGCTGGAGCGCAGTTTTGACGGGAAAGTCACCGTCAAAGGCCGCGATCTGTCCACGGGGAGAGACGACATCGATCCGGTGATTGCGGGCGAGACCACGATCACACTGGACGCAAAACGCGGCTCGGACGGCGTGACAATCCGGGACTTCACGTTGATCGCAGATGCCGCCCGGGCACAGGCGGCAGGCACCGTGACGACACCCGATGGGAACCTGTCCATTGACGGGCAAGCCACGGTCAGCGCGCGGGACTTGTCGGTTTTCTCGGGCCTCGCCAAGCGTGATCTGGGCGGTTCGGTGCAGGCCAGTCTGAACGGCAAAGGCACGGTCCAGACGCTGGAGTTTGACGGCACGGCCAGCGTGACGGCGCGGGATATCAAGACAGGGATGGATGATTTGGATCCGCTTCTGGCTGGTCAGACCTCAATCGAGTTCGATGGAGCACTGTCGCAAGAGCAGATCGAGATTCGTCAGGCTACGATCAACGGCCGCGCTCTGATAGCCGAGGCCGTCGCGACGATCACGGATCCCACCGGTGATCTGGCCGTTGACGGGCAGGCCAAGGCGAACGTGCCCGACCTATCGCTGTTTTCAGGCCTTGCGGGGCGTGATCTGGCCGGGTCTGTGAAGGCCGATATGCAGGGCAAAGGCGCTATGGGCAGCAAGCTGTTCGATGTGCAGGGCACGGTCGAGGCCAATGACATCCGCACTGGGATCGACCAGTTGGACGCGCTGGTTTCGGGTCGCACGACTCTGAACGTGGATGCCGAAAACACTGATGCCGGTATGAACATCCGCACGTTCCGGCTAAACGGGACGGCGCTGACGGCAAATGCCTCGGGCCAGCTTGATCGTGAATCAGGCGGGCTGAACTTTTCGGCGATGTTGGATGACCTCAGCCGCCTTTCCACTACGTTGTCCGGTCCTTTGAAACTGGATGGCAATGTCGCGCCTACTCAGTCGGGGCTCGAAGGCACCGCACGTCTGCAAGGACCTGACAGCTCGTATGTAAACGTTGTCGGAACGGTTGAGACGGATGGCTCGGCAGATCTGGACTACGACGCCAAGTTCAACCGGATCGAACGCTTTGTACCGGACTTCCCCGGAACGATGTCGGCCGAAGGTACTGCGAAACGCGACAATGGAGTCTGGACGATTTCGTCAAACGCGACAGGCCCCGCGGATCTCAGCACAGAGCTGTCTGGCACGTTCGATGAGGGTACGGGTCTGGCAGATGTAACTGCCCAAGGTGGGATCAATCTGGGTATCGCCAATGCATTCATCACGCCCAACAAGATCGAAGGCTCGGCCCGATACAATCTGGCGCTCAAGGGTCAGCCCGGGCTGGAGGCACTGACGGGGACGATCACAACCTCGGGCACGTCCTTTGCGATCCCGACTGCAGGACAAACTATCACTGGGATTGGCGGGTCGGTCGATCTGGCCCAAGGCCGCGCCACGATATCGATGAACGGGGCCATGCGCGCTGGCGGAGGGTTCACCGTCAGCGGACCCGTTGACCTGACCCCGCCGTTCAACGCTCAGATCACGACGACCTTGAACAACCTCGTGCTGACCGACCAGCTGCTCTACGAGACCACGCTGAACGGTCAAATCGTGCTGGCGGGCGCTCTGACAGGCAATAGCAGCCTGGCGGGGCAGATCACATTTGGCGAAACCAACATCAACCTCGCCGCTGCATCGGGTGCCGTCGGGGCAGCTCCGATCCCCGAAATACAGCATATCAACGAAAGCCGTCTGGGCTATGTCACCCGCGAACGGGCGCAGCTGATCCCGAAGGAAGAGCAAAGCAAAAGCAACTCGCGCATTGCGCTGGATATCAGTCTGCTGGCCCCCAAAGCCGTTTTTGTAAGGGGGCGCGGCGTAAACGCGGAACTGGGTGGGAACATCTCCATCGGTGGCACAACGACATCGGTTGTCCCTTCGGGCCAGATCGAACTGCTGCGCGGTAATCTGGACATTCTGGGGCGCAGGCTGACCCTGACCAAAGGGATCGTCACGCTGCAAGGCGACCTGACGCCCTATATCGAGTTCGAATCTTCGAGCAGCACATCGGACGGGACCGCCACGATCGAGATCGCCGGACCTTTGGATTCGCCCGAAGTCAATGTTTTCTCGGACCCCGAACGCCCGACCGAAGAGGCGCTGGCCATGCTTCTATTTGGCAATAGGTTCTCGGAACTCTCACCTTTTGTCATCGCACAGATGGCGGCCTCTCTGGCACAACTAAGCGGGGCCGGAGGTGATGCGACCAAGGGCCTGCGAGACTCGACAGGTGTTGACACGGTGGATATCGGTGCGACCGAAGGCGGCGCGGGCCGCTTTGGCGCAGGAGCATATCTTGGGGACAATCTGTACACGGACTTCACCGTCAACACAGACGGCGATACCGAGGTGAACCTGAACCTGGACGTCACGGACAGCTTCACTGTCCGGGGCACTGTTGACGGGCGCGGAGAAACCGGGATCGGGCTGTTTTTCGAGCGCGACTACTAACCAGACTACTTTCGGCGAATACCAATCGGCTGGCCGATTTGTTGTGCCGCGGGAAGCGCCTTGTGATCGGCGACCATCCGCGCGAGCCGCCTGACCGCCCAATCCGGGTAAGGCGCAGACCGCCCCGTCGCGTGGCTGACATTTATGAACAGCACCTCTTGCGTGGCACACACCGTTTCATCCGGCATTGAAACCATCTGCCCGAAATAGTGCCCTCGTTTCTGATCTGCATCCAGCAGCCGAAACCGAAAGTGGATCGTCATGTCCGGAGTGACCTCACGCAGGAACTGCATATGCGACTGCAGCACATAAGGCCCCTGCCCCATCGCGGCGACCTGCGGCTCACCGAGACCCAGATGATCGACCAGCAAACGTTCAAAGGCCATGTCGAACGCAACGCCATAATAGCCGACGTTCATATGCCCGTTGTAGTCGATCCAGTCCGGCTGCAAAGCAAAGCTGTGGATTTCGATCGGTGCATCATACGGGCCATCATGGCCGCCAAGGGGTTGTGTATCTTGCGACATGTTGGTGATTTTCACTCCTCGGAGTCCTCAAAGATCGCGACAGCGCGAATGAACCCGGCCGACGCGCCTTTGATCTTGAAGGGAAAACAAGAAATCTCAAACCCCGCCGCGGGCAGGGTTTCGAGATTGGTTAGCTTCTCCATGTGGCAATAGCCTATCTCCATCGAGGCGCGGTGCCCCTCCCAGATGATCGAGGCATCTTTGGTTTCCGCATATTCCTGTGCGGTCAACGGGAAGGGCGCGTCCCAACTCCAGGCATCCGTGCCTGTGACGCGCACGCCGCGTTTTGTCAGATAAAGGGTTGCTTCGCGCCCCATACCGCAGCCCTTCATCAGATAGTCGGGCTGGCCATATTGCGTCCCGGCAGAGGTGTTGACGACTACAATATCCAACGGTTTCAGCGTATGACCGATCCGTTTCAGCTCAGCTTCGACATCCGCTGCTGTGACCACATAGCCATCCTCGAAATCGCGAAAATCCAGTTTAACGCCGGGATTCATGCACCACTCCAGCGGCACCTCATCGATGGTGATCGCCCGCTCACCTTTGTCCATTGTGGAATGATGATGATAGGGCGCGTCCAGATGGGTCCCGTTATGGGTCGCGATTTGCAATCGCTCGATAGCCCAACCCTCTCCGCCAGGTAGGTCATCCTTTTTCAGGCCGGGAAAGAACGACATGACCTGCTCGGCCGTTTGATCGTGGGTCATGTACTCGATCTCAGGCAGCATGATCGGCGGGTCTGACACAATCCCGGTTTCCAGCGGAACGGACAAATCGACGAAACGGCGGGGCATCGGCAACTCCATCATGAATGACGGTGACAGGGTTGGCCGCGTGTAAGCCGCTGTCAAGACGCGAAAAAGGCGACCCAATGGGCCGCCTTTTCCGGGTGTCTGGAGTGTAGTTTACTCTGCCGCGATGGCGTCTTCGATCTTTTCAACCCGGATTGCCGAGAACTTGAACTCAGGGATTTTGCCATAGGGGTCGATGGCCGAGTTGGTCAGGATGTTCGCCGCTGCCTCGACATAGGCAAACGGGATAAACACCATATCTTCGGCAATCGCACGGTCGGCACGCACCATGATCTCGATCGAGCCACGACGCGTAGTCAGGCGGATCATCTCGCCCGGCTCTATCCCCATCAGTTTCAGCGTCCGCGGGTTCATCGAGCAGTTCGCCTCAGGCTCAACCGCATCCAAAACCTTGGCGCGACGAGTCATCGACCCAGTGTGCCAATGCTCCAGCTGACGACCGGTGGTGGCGATCATCGGGTATTCGTCATCCGGGGCCTCATCCGGCGGAATGACGCTGGCCGGAGTGAACCGTGCCTTGCCGTCCGCACGTGGGAAGCCATCACCGAACACAATCGCCTGACCCGGGTCCGTCTCGGACAGCGACGGATAGGTGATGGTCTCGGTCTCAAGCCGGTCCCACGTGATATTGTTGAGCGACGCCATCGTCAGCTTCATCTCGGCAAAGACCTGCGACACGTCGGTGTAATCCCAGTTCAGCCCGATGCGTTGCCCAAGCTCGACGGTGATCTTCCAATCCTCCCGCGCTTCACCCGGAGGGGTCACAGCCGGACGCACACGCTGCACCTGACGGTTCGTGTTCGACACGGTGCCGTTCTTCTCATAGAGCGCCGAGGCAGGCAGGATGATATCGGCATAGTTCGCCGTTTCCGTCAGGAAGATATCCTGCACGATCATCAGCTCCAACTTGGCCAGAGCATCGCGCGCGTGACCAACATCGGGGTCGGACATGGCCGGGTTTTCGCCCTGGATATACATCCCCTTGATGTTGCCCGCATAGGCCTGATCAATGATCTCGGTGACGGTCAGGCCCTTCTCGTTCGAGAAGTCACGCTCGTCATTCCAAACACTGTTGAACTTGGCTCGGATGTCATCGTCCATGACCGACTGATAGTCCGGCAGGAACATCGGGATCAGACCGGCGTCCGAGGCCCCCTGCACGTTGTTCTGACCCCGCAGAGGGTGCAGACCCGCGCCGGGTTTGCCCACATTGCCGGTCATCAACGCAAGGCTGATCAAGCAACGAGAGTTGTCGGTCCCGTGAATGTGCTGGCTGACGCCCATACCCCAGAAGATCAGGCCGGCCTTGGCCTGCGCAAAGGTGCGCGCGACGCGGCGCAGCTGCTCGGGCTCAATACCGCAGATCGGCGACATCGCCTCGGGCGTGAACTGGCGCAGATGCTCTTTCTCTGCTTCCCAGTTCTCGGTCCAGCGGTGGATGTACTGGCTGTCATAGAGCTCTTCTTCGACGATCACGTTCATGATCGCGTTGAGCATCGAGACATCGGCCCCCGGACGGAATTGCAGCATTTCGTCAGCAAACTTGCGCATGCCGACGCCGCGCGGGTCCATCACGATCAGCTTGCCGCCGCGTTTGGCGAACTGCTTAAAGTAGGTCGCCGCGACGGGGTGGTTCTCGATCGGGTTCGAGCCGATGATGATCGCCACGTCCGCGTTTTCGATCTCGTTGAAGGTCGCGGTCACAGCGCCCGAGCCCACGTTCTCGATCAGGGCCGCAACGGACGAGGCGTGGCACAGACGGGTGCAGTGGTCGACGTTGTTGTGGCGGAACCCCTGTCGGATGAACTTCTGGAACAGATAGGCTTCTTCGTTGGTGCATTTGGCCGAGCCAAAGCCCGCAACGCTGCGCGGGTCTTCTTCGCGCAGGGCCATCAGCTTGGTGGCGGCCAGGTCCATCGCCTCTTCCCAGGTCGCTTCGCGGAAATGGGTCGACAGGTTGCCCGGATCGACGTTCAGACCCTTTTCAGGCGCGTCCTCACGCCGGATCAGCGGCGTGGTCAGGCGGTGCGGGTGGTGGATATAGTCGAAACCAAAACGGCCTTTGACACACAAACGGCCTTCGTTGGCGGGGCCGTTGATGCCCTCGACATATTTGACCTTACCGTCCTTGACCTTCAGCGAGACCTTGCAGCCCACACCGCAGAACGGGCAGACGCTTTCGGTTTCGCTATCGTAATCCTTGCTGTCGCCGCGCTGTTGGTCGTCCAGCACAGTCGCGGGCATCAGCGCGCCGGTTGGGCAGGCCTGAACACATTCACCGCAAGCGACACAGGTTGAATCGCCCATCGGATCGTTCTGATCGAACACCACCTGCGCGGTGTGGCCGCGACCAGCCATGCCAATCACGTCGTTTACCTGCACCTCGCGGCAGGCACGGACGCAGAGGTTGCAGTTGATACACGCGTCCAGATTGACACGCATCGCAACGTGGCTGTCATCCAGCAGCGGGATCTTTTCAGCCTCTTTCGCCGGGAAACGGCTGTCGTTGACATCGTTCAGCTTGGCCATGTCCCAGAAATGGCTGGAGGTGTCATGGGCTTCTTCGGGCTGATCGGCAACCAGCAGTTCCATGACCATGGCGCGCGATTTCTCGGCCCGGTCGCTGTCGGTCTTGACGACCATACCGTCTGCGGCAGGGCGGATGCACGAGGCGACCAGCGTGCGCTCGCCTTCCACCTCAACCATACAGGCGCGGCAGTTGCCGTCCGGGCGATAGCCCGGCTGCGGTTTGTGGCACAGATGCGGGATGGTGAACCCCTGGCCCTTAGCGGCTTCCCAGATGGTCCAGCCCTCGGGCACGGTGACATCTTCGCCATTCAGGTTGAAGGTGACGGTCTTGGTTGGGCTTGCGTCTAGCATGGCTCTGTCTCCCCTCAGATTTCGTCAGCGAAGTGTTTCATGACAAGGCGGATCGGGTTCGGAGCGGCCTGCCCCAGACCGCAGATCGAGGCGTCGCCCATGACCTGACACAGGTCTTCCAGCAAGTCCTGATCCCACTTGTCGGCCTGCATCAGCTTGACCGCCTTTTCGCAGCCAGCCCGACAGGGCGTACATTGGCCGCAACTTTCATCCTCGAAGAAGCGCAACATGTTCAGCGCCGCATCACGCGCGGTATCCTGATCGGACAGTACCACCACGGCGGCAGAGCCGATGAATGTGCCATGTGGTTGCAATGTGTCGAAATCCAGCGGGATGTCGTCCATTGATGCAGGCAGCAGTCCCGAGGATGGCCCGCCCGGCTGATAGGCCTTGAAGGTCTGCCCTTCGGCCATGCCTCCGGCGGCCTCAATCACATCCAGAATGGTCGAACCCGCGGGCAACAGGTAAACACCCGGCTGCGCCACGCGGCCCGAAACCGAATAGCTGCGCAGGCCCTTGCGGCCGTTCTTTTCCGTGCTGTTGAGGCATTCCGGCCCTTCACGGCAAACTTTGGTGACCCAGTACAGAGTCTCGACATTGTGCACGAGCGTCGGGCGGTTAAAGATCCCAACCTGCGCCACGAACGGAGGACGGTGGCGCGGCAGGCCTTTTTTGCCCTCAATCGACTCGATCATCGCGGATTCTTCACCGCAGATATATGCACCGGCACCCCGGCGCAGGTCGATGTAGCCCTGCTCGACGATTCCGGCCTGTTCCAGCGCGGCAATCTCGCGGGTCAGGATTTCAATAACCGCCGGATATTCGTCGCGCATATAGATAAAGCAGGTCTCAGCCTCAACCGCCCAAGCGGCGATCAACATGCCTTCGAGGAAGACATGCGGCGTACGCTCCAGATAATAGCGGTCCTTGAATGTACCGGGTTCGCCCTCGTCGCCATTCACGGCCAGATAACGCGGGCCTTCGTTCATGCGAACAAAGCCCCATTTCTTGCCCGACGGGAAGCCCGCGCCCCCCAGACCGCGCAGGCCCGAGGACAGGACGTCTTCCTGCACCTTTTCCCAATCACCACCGTCGCGCAGTTCTTTCAGCTTGGCGTAGCCACCTTCGGCCTCATAGGTAGCGAAGGTTTCATAGTCAGGCAGATGCGCATGGGTGTCACCCGCTGCAATTGCGGCCTGCACCTTTTCGGGGGTCGCGTGGTCGATGTGGTTGTGGCCAATCTCAAGCACCGGAGCGGTGTCACAGCGGCCCATGCAAGGGGCGCGGACAACACGAACCTCGGCAGGGTCCAGCCCATCTTCTAGCGCTTTTTGCAATTGCTGCGCACCGGCCATCTCACAAGACAGAGAATCGCAGACACGGATCGTCAACACCGGAGGAGGCGTCTCGCCTTCTTTCACCACATCGAAATGGGCATAAAAGGTCGCAGTTTCATAGATCTCTGCCTGACCGATGCGCATTTCAACCGCCAAGGCGGCGATGTGGTCGGCGCCGATATGGCCGTGCGCATCCTGAATCAAATGCAGAAATTCGATCAGCAGATCGCGGCGGCGCGGGCGATCCCCCAACAGGCGCGCAATCTCCGCCTGTGCCTCATCTGTAAACTGACGGCCTTTGGGCGTGTGCCGCCCTTTGCCTTTACCTGACTTCCAAACGCCCCTGGGTGCGCCTGATGGCTTGGTATCTAATGGTGCCATGATGCCCTCCGATTGAGGCTCCGTGTCTCATCAGAGGAGGATATCGTCAAATCGTCTTACACAATCGCACGATAACGACACCTTATCACCGCAAAGACGTCACAACCGCCCTCAGGGCCTCGACCGTTGGCAATTCCGGATCTCGGATCAGGGTCGCCAGGCAAATCGGTTTGCTGACCACGGGGTCAATCAAGGGCAGCACTTTGGTCCCCTTCAGATCGCCCAGAGATCGCAGCAGAACACGCGGAACCACAGTGGCCGCCAACCCCTCACGCGCCATCACCATCGAGGCGGTAAAGCCGCTGGTTTCGGCCACCACATCCGGGTGCAGCCCCTGATCCAGAAAGATCCGATCCAGAATACGCCGGTTCTGCATCTGCGGAACCAGCAGGCTGAGGGGGAAATCAGCGACCTTGGCCCAAGGGATCGGGCCGGTGTCCTTGACCATATGCGCAGGGGCCAGTAGGACATAGGTTTCCTCGTAAAGAGGCTGCACCTGCCGCAAATCGGTGCCGATACTGTCGCCGTAGGTCACGCCCGCATCCAGGCTGCCTTCGTCCAGCCGATGCTGAATGGCCGAGGCCGACATGGTCTCGATCCGGGTTACGATCCGCGGATGCGCTTTACGCAAATGTTTCGTCAGTCGTCCGGTAAAGGCGATGGCGGTCGGGATCACACCCAGCATCAACGTTCCGGTGATCTCACCCTTTGCGGCCTGCACCTGCTGCTCCAGCGCCTTGGCATCATCCAGAATGCGCCGCGCGCGCAGGACGATCATCTCACCCTCTTCGGTCAGACCCTGAAACCGATTGGCGCGCCGGACAATCGAAACGCCCAACCGGTCCTCAAGATTTCGAATGCGCATCGAGAAGGCGGGCTGGGAAATCCCGCATTCCTCAGCCGCTTTGGCAAAATGCCGATGCCGCGCGAGGGCACTGAGGAGTTGGAGGTCTCGGATTTCGATCATGGAAGGGTTTCTCGGACGGCAGGCTACAAACAATACTAGCGGGTTTTCAATCCGCAGAAACGCGTAATCCGACGGGAATCTCAGCGTAGCGCGACTATGCAAGGCAAAGTACTAGCAGGCAAACTCCTCGAGATGGTAACTGAATGTCAGAGAAACGGACTTTGCCGCCCTTCCCACTTTGTACTTGAACGACCGTTTTTGGATTTCGAGACCAACTCTTCGTCCTTGCCGTGCCAAGCAAATGGGGACGTGACACTGGTTATGACGGCTTGCCATCTGATTCATGAGCGAGCATTCCCCAATGCACAGACATCCGCTTCCGATGCAACCAATACTTCCCCGAGATCACAAAACCTGAGGGAGAGCGTCAACCGCAATGGTAATATCAGTTAGCGATAGCCCCACCCTTTTGTACGATCCGAATGACCTTGACGCGGCGGATGATACTACTCGGATAACTGATTTCTTGAGCCGACTTGAAAAGATCATTTTTTTCTGATTTGGCGAAAGCTTTGACCATAGTGAAAAGCAGAAATCAGCTAGCTAACATTTCGGAGAGCTCACCTGCTCCTTTTTGCAGGATGTTCAGAAAGGACAATAGGCTGTTGACGTCGTGACGTTGTGTTGGAGCATGCACTGAAAGTGTGCCTACCAATCTACCCTGTCCATCACGAACGGGCACAGCGATGGCCGTCATTCCGGCCATGAATTCCTCATCATCTGTCGCGTAACCGTTTTCAGCGATTCCGCGGATTTCCTCGCGTAGTGCTTTGGGGTTCGTTAGGGATTGTTCGGTTTGAGGTCGTAAATTGCCTGCCGAGAGAAACCCATCCAACGTCTTCTGACGCAGAGTAGACAGGTACATCTTGCCGCTAGCTGTGCAATGGAAGGGCACCTGAGTACCGATGGGCAATTGAATGCGTAGCGGCCATTTCGTTTCAACCCGGTCGAGGTAGATCATCCCTTCGCGGTCTGGGATGGCTAAGTTGCAAGTCTCACCAACGTTTTCGGCGACGCTGCGCAAGATCGCCAAACGTGCCGTGCGCAGGTGTTCGGCAGACATGGTATTGACCGAAAGCGACCGCAGCCTGTGCCCAGGACCAAATGAGCGGCCATCCAGATCTCGTTGCAGAAAACCCTCGGCCTCTGCGGTTTGCAGCAGGCGGTGGATTGTGGGCTTGGCCAGTCCCAATGTCTCGATTAGGTCCGATGGTTTGACGGCGACCCCGCGCCGCGCCACCTCCTCAAGGATGAGAAGAAGGCGCAGGTTGGTCGGGATCTGAGTTTCTTTGTCTTGTGTTTCCGTCTCGGCCATCCCGCAACATTCTAGTTATTTGGCAGCAGGATCAAGGCCAGATCGGGCACAAGCGACACCAAGATCCATACCGACAGCAAAGCCACCAGATAGGGCACCGTGTATCGCAAAAGCCGGAAATAGGGTACGCCGGTCACTCCCGATGCCACATAGAGGTTCAAACCGTAGGGCGGAGTGATAAAGCCGATAGACGCGCCCACCAGGAAGATCACCGAGAAATGGATCGGATCTATCCCAACCGAGGCCGCGATCGGCGCGAGGATTGGCGCAAGGATGATCGTCACCGGCAAGCTTTCCAGCACCATACCGGAAAAGAAGACGATCACCATCGAGGTAAATAGAACCGCGTGGTAGCCGCCCATTGAGGTTACAAAGTTCCCAATGGTTTCTTGCGCCCCCAGCAGCGACAGGATTTGCTGCATCACCACTGAAATTGCGATAAGCGGGGCAAGGATACCTGTGATCTGGGCTGACCGGATCACAATTGAGGGGATCTCGGGGATCGTAAAGCCTTCGACCACGAACATCTCAGCATAGCTTTTTTCGGTCGGCGGAATATCGTTCCGTGCGCCCATGATCCGGTTGATCGGATAGCTGACCAACCCGGCGATCACACAGAAGCCCACTGTCACGCCAGCCGCTTCGGTCGGGGAGAATTTTCCCGTATAGATACCCCACAGAACCAGCCCGATGGCGAAGAAACCCAGCCATGCGCCGAACGCGGTTTTCAGCACCCGGTTCAGTTGAAGCGGGATCAAGTGGCCCCAACCGTTCATTCGGCAGATGATCCAGCAGGCAAACTGCATACCAAAAACCATCAACGCACCGGGCAGAATACCCGCGACGAACAGCTCCGAAATCGGCAGGTTCATCAGGAACCCATAGACAATGAAAATAATCGACGGCGGAATGATGATCCCCACCGTGCCCCCCGCCGCCGCAGTGGCTGCGCTGAACCGCTCATCATAGCCGCCCTTGACCATCTCCGGGTGCAACATGGACCCGATGGTGGCGGTCGTGGCCGAGTTCGAGCCCGAGATAGCGGCGAACAACCCGCATGCCCCTAGAGAGGCCATCGCCAGCCCGCCGCGTATCCAACCCAGACAGGCATAGGCGAAATCGCTGAGCCGCCGCGCGATGCCGGATTTGTTGATCAAGTCTCCTGTCAGAATGAACAGCGGCATCGCCAGCAAGGCGAAACCTTTGTTGAAGACGTTCAGCAACTCCGCGCCCATATTGTCGAGCGTCAAGCCAAGGACAAACGAACAACCAATAACCCAGTAGCCGATGACCAGCAGAACCGGCACGCCCAGCATGAAGAGAAAAGTGACCCCAAGCGAGATCAGTGTGACCATAGTTCCATCTGTCATTAGTCTGCTCCGATCACAGCCTGCTTGATGAGCGGCTCGCCTGTTTTCCAATTGTGCAGATCATCCGCGAGGTTTTGAAACACCCGCCCGACCATCAAGAAGAAAGACAGCGGTGCAGCCAGAAGGAACCACCACTGCATGACGTTATCGGTACCCAGTACGATCTGGAAATTTGACGCAGACAGGGCGACCAGTCGGGTTGTGGTGACAATGACGATCACCGCGAAAATAAACCACAATACCGCATCAAGGATCAGGCAAGTGAGTTGCCCTGCCCTCGGCATTGCGGTGCGGAATTCACTGAAACTCAGATGCGTGCGAAGGCGTACGTTGTAAGACGCCCCGAACCACGCCATGACCATAAATAGCAGGGGTGGAATGGTCGTTGACCATGGCTCTTGGTCGTTAAACACGAAGCGGTCGATCACACCCCAGAAGATGATCAGTGCAATGGCAAGATAGGAATAGACCATCACCGATCGTTCCAGATGGCGTTCTATGAAGGGCACCTTTCGATAGATCAGCATGACCAGAAACCCGCCGAGTGCAGAGGCCAATGCACCCAGAACCCAAGCAGCGTCAGATTCCAGAGCGGATTGAATCTCGAACGAATCCTGGCTGAGAAAGGCGCTGAAGATCGCGCCTATGTCTGCCCATAACGACATGTACCCCGTCCTCCCAGTCGGTGTGTTTTTTTGGAACCGGCCCGTTTGAGGGCCGGTTCACATAAGCTTATCAGGCTTGGCCCATCCACCAACGGCGCGGCTCGACATTTTCCGGCAGGGTATCGGCCGGAATTTCACGCGCGATGTCGTAGATCTCCTGATACGTATCGATGCCGCCAGCCCATTTATTCAGGCGTTCACGCCACTGTGCCCAAGGCTCAGGGTTATAGTTGGGGGCGCACATCTCTTCGGCCAGTTTGATCTGATCGTCCGGCAGGAAGGCCGGGCGGACACCGTTTTCGGCAAAGATCGTGTTGGGAAGCTGCGGCTCCGAGAAGCCAACAGTGTTCAACAACGCAGCCTCATTCGCACCTTGGATCAACGCCTGAGTGAAGTAGGAAGACTCCATCACTGCGTCCTGCAACTCGCCGCCGAGGCTGTCGAAGACCTTGGCGGACATCGAGGTGTGCTCTGTGCCGCAGAAGAACTTCAGGTTCACCGACTGCGATACCACCGGCGCCATATTGGCGTAAGCCACAGCAGAGGCCCAAGTTTCGGCCCCGTCAATCAGACCTGTTTTCAGAGCGTCCAACGTCTCTTCCCAGGCCACCGGAACCGGGTTCAGATTCAGCAACTGCATTGCAATCCGGCCCAACTGCGTGCCGGTCACGCGGTTCTTGGTGCCGAACAGCTCTTCCAGTTTGGTTACTGTGGGCTTGTCCGCAAAGGTCGAGCCCATTTGCAGACCGCGCAGTTCGCAATGGGTAAACAGGAACTTCAGCCCATGCCGTTTCTCCAGGGGGTCGCGGAGAATGCGCTGGCTCGCGGGGCTGTAGAAGAAATGGTACTGCGCCGCGCGGCTTGGGAACATATAAGCGTAGTCCAACACGTTCAGATAAGGCGCGCCACCAGCCGAGTTCTGGGTCGACGCGGCGTAGATATCGACGATTCCCTGCTGGGTTTTTTCAACACAACTGAGCTGACCACAAATCTGGTTGTCGCCGATGAACTCGATCCGAATCTCACCATCTGTGCGCTCTTCCAGATCGCGCGCGAACTCGATGGCCCCGGCGCGTTCGATCAGAAGGTTGCGAGTGTTGAAGCCTGAAGCGCCAAACTTCAGCGTATGCTTGGGCTCTTTTGAGAACCGTTTTTCATACGTGGATTCAGCCGCTTGCGCCAGGTTGGCCAAGCTCATCGCTCCACCGAACCCACCGGCTGCCAGCAGAGTAGAACTCATACCGTAACGGCCCGCCACGCGGAAGAAATCCCGCCGCGAAATCCCACTTAGTTTCTTACCGATCTCCATTGCTTACCTCCCTGATCGCAATTATTGAGACGTTTTGTATCAAAAAAGGCTAGTATATTTCTTGCATCTTGCATAGAGTTTTTTCGACGGCGTGAGGAGGAGGCAGTCATGGAAGTGGATTATGCGGTTGTGGGCGCCGGGTCTTCGGGCTGCGTCATTGCCAACCGGCTGAGCGCTGATCCTAACACGACCGTTGCACTGCTAGAGGCAGGTGGCCGCGATACCAACCCATGGATTCACATCCCCGTTGGCTACTTCAAAACCATGCACAACCCATCAGTGGATTGGTGTTATCGCACCGAACCTGATCCTGGGCTGAACGGTCGATCCATCGACTGGCCACGTGGTAAAGTGCTGGGCGGGTCATCCTCATTGAACGGTTTGCTCTACGTGCGTGGACAGAAAGAGGACTACGATCGCTGGCGGCAAATGGGCAATGAGGGCTGGGGCTGGGACGATGTCCTGCCCCTTTTCAAGCGCTGCGAGGACCAAGAGCGAGGTGAAGACGAGTTCCATGGCGTAGGTGGGCCCTTGTCCGTATCCAATATGCGTATTCAACGCCCGATCTGTGACGCGTGGTTGGCCGCAGCGCAGGCGGCGGGCTATCCGTTCAACCCAGACTACAACGGCGCGGAACAAGAGGGGGTGGGGTATTTCCAACTGACTACCCGCAATGGCCGCCGGTGCAGTGCAGCCGTTGCCTATCTGAAACCCATTCGGGATCGCCAAAACCTAAACATCTTTACAAACGCGCTCGTAACGCGCGTGGTTCTGGACGGAAAGAAAGCAACCGGCCTAGTGTACCGGGATCGCTCTGGAACAGAGAAAACTCTGACCGTCCGGCGCGAAATCATTCTGTCCGGCGGAGCGATAAACTCGCCGCAGATCCTGATGCTTTCAGGGATCGGAGACCCAGACCACCTGAAGGAAAACGGTATCGAACCCCTGCACGCCTTGCCTGGTGTTGGCAAAGGACTGCAGGACCACTTGCAGGCTCGATTAGTGTTCAAATGCAATGAACCGACACTGAATGATGAAGTCCGCAGCCTGTTCAATCAGGCTCGTATCGCCCTGAAATACGCACTGTTCCGTGCAGGCCCTATGACCATGGCCGCCAGCCTTGCTACCGGCTTCATGAAAACGCGCGAGGATGTCGAAACGCCCGATATCCAGTTTCACGTTCAGCCCTGGTCCGCCGACAGCCCTGGCGAGGGTGTTCATCCGTTCTCAGCCTTCACCATGTCGGTCTGCCAACTGCGCCCTGAAAGCCGGGGAGAGCTACGTTTGAACGGCCCGGATCCATCTAAATATGTCAAAATTATACCGAACTATCTGTCCACGGAAACGGATTGCCGCACCATTGTTGACGGAGTGAACATCGCCCGCAGAATAGCCAAGCATAATCCCTTGGCCTCAAAGATTTCAGAGGAATTTCGGCCAACGGCTCAGCTGAGTTGCGACGACTATGAAGGCACGCTGGACTGGGTAAGATCAAACACCGCATCCATCTATCATCCAACCGGCACTTGCGCGATGGGAAGCACCGAAGCATCGGTCGTAGATGCAAAACTAAAAGTACATGGTATAGCAGACCTGCGTGTGGCCGACTGCTCAATCATGCCGGAAATCGTCAGTGGTAACACCAATGCGCCCGCCATCATGATCGGAGAGAAGGCTAGTGATTTGATACAGGCAGATGCGTGAGACAAGAATGGAGGGAAAGGTGTTTGATCCCTCGGTTTGGCTGTTTGCTCTTCTCTCTGGAAATAGAAAACCAACATTGGGTCTCCAGTTATTTAACCTTGCGGCATCCGCTTTTAATGGGATTGAACTGGTCAACATGATCCGAAAAGGCAAATTCACGCCCGGAGTCTCGGTGTTCCAGTAGTTCGCCAACTTGGCAGGATAATTGATACACTTGGCAACTCCGTTCGGTGGCACGAACCTGCCCTGCGCCGGGCTTGTATTGAAAATCAATAGCGCGGACGAAGCTGCCATTTTCAGGCCGTTCAGTTGTGTAGATACGGTCGACGCTATTGACGATGGTTCTGCCCAGCTGAAGCTTAGACGAGTAAATTCTCGCTACCCATTGAGCTTGCTTCGCTACGCTTGTGGTTTCTTACCAGACTCTTCTTCTTTGGACATGAAGCTTACGGTAAGAATTGAATCCTCGACCCACAACTTGCAGAGGTAACTTGTGTGATCAAGGGCATTTCGAAGCGGACCATCATCGCCGGCTTGCTAGGTGTAACGGTGGCAATCAGCGCCGGAGTTGTTTGGTTCACTATGTATGGACCGGGGTCGTGGACTGACAACATATCCAATCGCGACCTCATTGATACGACGCCAGATGCTGGCCTGCCTAGAGAAGCGAACGGACAATCCGCCAAACTCCTCTCGGCCTTCCACGGGCTTGACGCACTTCCACGCGTCTCAAATGTGATTTGCAGGGGGTCTGAGGGCAACACCGGAATGCCAGTGATCTTTTCTACTGAGATAGACATCGCGACTATGCAGGCCGGGGATTTTAAAGTCACAACTCGGTCAGGCGCGTCGGGGAAGATGCACTGCGCGTCCGTTCTCCCAGCTACAGACCCAGGTGAGTTGCGCACGGTTCTTTTGATAGGGCAATTGGGACCCGCCGAAATCGACCCACCGGCTAGGGTTGACGTTATCGGACATTTGCATTCGATCGACGGCATGCTTGATTTTCAGGGAGCTAATGCATCGGTGATACCCTTAGAAGACGGACCATCGATTGTTTTGGCCGAAGTCGTGGAGGACTGGACATTAGTCGGCACTTTGGGCCCGCGTCGCGTAAGGGGTAGCCTCTGCCCGACCGAAGGCGTCGTTCAGGCGATCCGTGTAACGTGGGAAGGGGGTGTGACGCTGAAGGATGGCAGCGAACCAGGTGAGTCAGAACGCGATCTATACACTATCACCGTCGAGGCACCCGATGGGACCCGTCGTGAAGTGAAGCCGCTCGCGCTGGCCAACCTGGGTGACGGGGACAACAATCACATGCTTTGCATGGACACGACAGATCGGCCCATGTCAGTGTCCTTTCCAGAAGGCGTCTTTACTGACCCGAACGATGATTTGAACCCAGCGACAAAGATTGACGTAACTCCGTATCGGTAAACATCCTGGCATGACCACTCCGCAGTCTTAGAGTATTTGGATACATCGCCTCATGCTGGTGCGTTGTAAGGTACAATAGGTTTGAGCGATGGAAGCCGAACAGAAGGACCGTTTAGGGCTAAAAGCGGTAGTGGCTCAGATGCTCGTTCAATGGCACTCAAGCATTCGAGTAGTGAAGGTGCTGATGCTCAAGTATTGAACAAGAAATGCATCACATCGCCGTCCTTGACGATGTAGCCCTTACCCTCAGCCCGCATCTTGCCTGCCTCTTTCGCACCCTGTTCGCCGTTGGCGGCGATGTAGTCGTCATAGGCGATGGTCTCGGCGCGGATGAAGCCTTTCTCGAAGTCACCGTGTATGACGCCTGCTGCCTGCGGCGCTGCGGTGCCGGTGCGGATAGTCCAAGCGCGGGCCTCTTTCGGGCCGACGGTGAAATAGGTTTCCAATTTGAGCAGATCGTAACCGGCGCGGATCAGACGATCGAGGCCGGGTTCTTCCAGACCCATTTCGCTTAGGAACATCTCGGCTTCGTCCTCTTCCAGCAGGCTGATCTCTTCTTCGATCTTGGCGCTGATGATGACGTGCGCGTTCCCCTGCGCGGCGGCCATTTCGGCGACTTTGGCCGAGTATTCGTTACCCTCGGCGGCTTCTTCCTCGGACACATTGCAGACGTAGAGAACCGGTTTTGTCGTCAGAAGTTGCAGCATCTTCCACGCCTTGGCGTCTTCGTCCGAGACCTCAACAAGACGCGCGGGCTTGCCGTTTTCCAGCATCTCCTGCGCCTCAGACAGCAGACGGTCCTGCTGCTGCGCCTCTTTGTCATTGCCTTTCAGCTTGCGCACCAGATTGGCGCGGCGCTTTTCGATGCTTTCCAGATCAGCCAGCATCAGCTCGGTCTCGATCGTGTCAGCATCGGCAACCGGATCGACCCGGCCGTCCACATGGGTCACATCACCGTCTTCGAAACAGCGCAGAACATGGGCGATGGCGTCAGTCTCGCGGATATTGGCCAGAAACTGGTTGCCCAGCCCTTCCCCTTTCGAGGCCCCCTTCACCAGACCGGCGATATCCACAAAGGTCATCCGCGTCGGGATGATCTGCTTCGAGGCCGCAATCGCCGCAAGTTTGTCCAACCGGTCATCAGGCACAGCCACGTCGCCCACATTGGGCTCGATGGTGCAGAACGGGAAATTCGCGGCCTGAGCGGCTGCGGTTTTGGTCAGCGCGTTGAAGAGGGTCGACTTGCCCACATTCGGCAAACCCACGATTCCCATTTTAAAGCCCATGACGGTCTCCTGATGCTTTTCGCGGCTGCTTCTAGGCGGGTCGGGGTGAATGCGCAAGCAAATGTGGGTGATGGGCGCCCTTCACCCTCACGCTGGTCTCACTTTTTTGTTCCACTGTTGTGTTCGTGGGTGCATTGAAAACAGGCACCGGGAATAAGCACGTGAATAGGAACATCGAAGACCAAACGGAAATGTTCCTATGAAGAAAATCCTCGCTTTGTCGGCTGTTCTGGCCATAAGCGCCGGCATGGCGCATGCCCAGTCCATTATTCTAGGGGCTGGTTTCGCAGATTTCTCGGATAGCGACTCGGACGATCATGCGCTTATCGCTCTGGAATACCAGCACCGTCCGTTTCATCAGGCCACCCGGTTCAGCGTTGGTTGGGGCGCAGCCCTTTCGATCGACGAAGCGGGCGATACCCATATCGGCGCGGGTCTGGTTGGCCTCTATTCTCTGAACGACCGCTGGTTTCTGGAAGGCAGCGTTATGCCAGGCTACTTTTCCGAAGCCGACGAGCTGAACGATCTGGGTGGCAGCTTTCAGATCCGCAGTCTTTTTGGGGTGGGTTACACACTGGACAATGGCAACAAGGTGTCGCTGGCGATCACCCACAAATCCAACGCCAGCACGCAAGAGGATAATCCGGGCGTCAACGCCCTGCTTTTCCGCTATCACTTCGCGTTCTGAAGGTTTGCGGCCGCGGCGGGATTGATTTTCGGCAAAACTTTCTGCACATCAGGTCCGAACCTGACTGCAAGGACATGCCATGACCCGTATCGACGCCAAGTTTGCCGCTCTGAAAGCCGAGGGGAAAAAGGCCTTTGTCGCCTATGTGATGGCAGGAGACCCAGACTATGAAACCTCGCTTGAGGTCGTCAAAGGATTGCCGGGTGCGGGCGTGGATGTGATCGAGCTTGGCCTGCCCTTTACCGATCCGATGGCGGACGGGCCCACGATTCAGCTTGCAGGCCAGCGCGCCTTGGATGGCGGTATGACGCTGCAGCGTACGCTCGATCTAGCGCGCGCGTTCCGGGAAACCGATGACACGACCCCGATTGTTCTGATGGGCTATTACAATCCGATCTACAGCCGTGGCGTCGACGCGTTTCTAGAAGATGCCAAAGATGCGGGCATCGACGGCCTGATCGTCGTCGACCTGCCGCCCGAAGAAGACGAGGAGCTTTGCCTGCCCGCACAAGCCGCTGGTCTGAACTTCGTCCGCCTCGCGACACCAACCACCGACGACAAACGCCTGCCCCGCGTGCTGCAGAACACCTCGGGCTTTGTTTACTACGTCTCGATCACCGGAATCACCGGAGCGGCGGAGGCGCAGGCCACCAATGTCGGCCCTGAAGTCGCCCGGATCAAATCCGCCACCGACCTGCCGGTCATCGTTGGCTTTGGCATCAACACGCCAGAGAAATCGCAAGCCATCGCCTCAGTCGCGGATGGGGCTGTTGTTGGGTCGGCCATCGTCAGCCAGATCGGCGCGGGCAAGCCAGTGGCCGAGGTGCTGGATTTCGTGAAGTCCCTCGCGGATGGTGCCCATTCCGCATAAGCCCTGACGATCAGGCTGCTTTTGAGGCGCGGCTGACATGGGACAGCCGCGGTTTTTTGATCTCGTGATAGCGTTGCGAAACTGCCCTCTTGCCGGTTACACAGTTCGGGACAACTCAAGGAAGGTTCCCGAACATGCCCGTGATTACGACGATTGAAGACCTGCGCCGGATCTACGAACGCCGTGTGCCGCGCATGTTCTACGACTACGCGGAAAGCGGCAGCTGGACCGAGCAGACCTTTCGCGAAAACAGCTCGGACTTCGAGAAAATCCGCCTTCGCCAAAGGGTGGCTGTGGATATGGCGGATCGGTCGACCGCGTCGCAGATGATTGGAGAGGACGTGGCACTTCCCGTTGCGCTTGCCCCGGTCGGGCTGACCGGCATGCAACACGCGGACGGGGAAATGAAGGCAGCCAAAGCTGCCGAGGAATTCGGCGTGCCCTTCACACTTTCGACTATGTCTATCAACTCGATCGAGGATGTGGCGGAATACACCTCCAAGCCGTTTTGGTTCCAGCTCTACACCATGAAAGACGAAGACTACGTCAGCCGCCTGATCCAGCGGGCCAAGGATGCCAAATGCTCCGCACTCGTGATTACGCTGGATCTGCAGATTCTGGGACAGCGCCACAAAGACCTGAAAAACGGCCTTTCCGCTCCGCCGAAACTCACACCCAAAACCATCGCAAACCTGATGACGAAATGGTCTTGGGGCATCGAGATGCTGCAAGCCAAGCGGCGTGAGTTTGGCAACATCGTCGGCCATGTCGAAGGTATCTCTGACGCCTCATCCCTGGGCGCGTGGACGGCTGAGCAATTCGACCCCAGCCTCGACTGGGCAAAGGTCGAAAAGCTGATGGAGCAATGGGGCGGCAAAGTGATTCTGAAAGGCATACTCGACGCCGAAGATGCCAAGATGGCGGCCAAACTTGGGGCGGACGCTATCATTGTGTCGAATCACGGGGGCCGCCAACTGGACGGTGCGCTGAGTTCAATCCGCATTCTGCCCGAGATCATGGACGCTGTCGGCGGCGATGTCGAAGTGCATCTGGACAGCGGCATCCGCTCGGGTCAGGACGTCCTCAAGGCTTTGGCACTGGGGGCAAAGGGCACCTATATCGGCCGCGCTTTCGTCTACGGGCTAGGCGCGATGGGTCAATCTGGCGTGACGACCGCCTTGGGCGTCATTCAGAAGGAGCTTGATACCACGATGGCCCTGTGCGGCGAGCGCAACGTCGCAGATCTGGGTCGCCATAACCTACTTGTACCCGAAGATTTCGGCGGGCGCTGGCAAAGCTGAACCGCCCTAGGGGGCGCTGCCCCCGCCGCCCTGAAGCGGCGACCACCCCAAGGTATTTTTTGAACAGAAGAAGCAACGGACGCTTCGCATCTTCTTCTGTTTGAAAATACCTCGGAGCGCGAGGCAGAGCCTCGCAAAATACCGCTTTCCAAACCGTAAGAAACAAGCTAAGGACGCGGCTTCACGCGGGCATACAGCCTTGGAGGATGCCCGCCCTAACATTGGAGAATATATCATGGCTGGAGAGATTCCTGATCTCGTAGCTCTGGAACGGACGGGGACAGGCAAGGGCGCCGCTCGTCAGACCCGCCGCGAAGGCATGGTTCCGGGCGTTGTATTTGGTGGCGACAAAGATCCGCTGGCAATCAAGATCCCGTTCAACGAATTGTTCAAGCGCCTGAAAGCAGGCCGGTTCAAGTCGACCCTGTGGAACCTGAAGGTTGAAGGCCACGAAGACGTACGCGTCATCTGCCGTGACGTTCAGCGTGACGTCGTCAAAGACCTGCCGACCCACTTGGACCTGATGCGCCTGCGCCGGACCACCAAGATCGCGCTGTTCATCCCGGTTGAGTTCGTCAACGAAGAAGCGGCCCCCGGCATCAAGAAGGGCGGCGTTCTGACCGTTGTCCGTCCGGAAGTCGAACTGATGTGCACCGCTGGCGACATACCTGAGAAGATCACCGTTGATCTGACAGGCATGGAGATCAACGACGTTGTCACCATCTCGTCGGTTGACCTGCCCGCTGGTACCAAGCCGACCATCGACCGTGACTTTGTGATCGCCAACGTTTCGGCACCGACCGGTCTGTCGACCAGCGACGACGAAGAAGGCGAAGAAGTGGCCGCGGACGAAGTAGAAGTCGTCGGCCAGGAAGAAGCTGAAGAATAAATCCGAACTCGAATTGTCGGATTGTGAAACGGGGCCCAACATCGGGCCCCGTTTTCTTTTGCCATCGGGCTGGAAAACGGATGCCATTTCATGCCATCACCCCTCTGCGCTGAAGGCATGCGAAAGAGGATTGAGGCATGAAGCTATTTGTCGGATTGGGGAACCCGGGATCGAAATATGCCCGAAACCGCCACAATATCGGCTTCATGGCGCTGGACCGGATTGCCGATGATCACGGTTTTGGCCCTTGGAAATCCAAGTTTCAGGCCGAGATTGCCGAAGGGCGTCTTGGGCGCGAAAAGGTGATTCTGATCAAGCCGCAGACTTTCATGAATCGCTCGGGTCAATCCGTGGGCGAGGCGATGCGGTTCTACAAGCTCGACTCAACCGACGTGACCGTTTTTCATGACGAGCTGGACCTTGCGCCCGGCAAAGTACGGGTCAAGGCGGGCGGCGGTCATGCCGGGCACAATGGGCTGCGATCCATTCATGAGCATATCAGCCCGGCCTATGATCGGGTGCGATTGGGCATCGGGCATCCCGGACGGAAAGAGATGGTCTCGCCCTATGTTCTGGGTGACTTTGCCAAGGCCGATGGGGACTGGCTGGAAGACGTATTGCGCGGCGTTGCAGACGGCGCGGGTCATCTTGCGGATGGTGACGGGGGCAAGTTCATGAATGCCGTTGCTTTGCGTACTGCGCCGCCCCGCTCCTCCACCTCGCCAAAGCCCGAAAAATCGGCCCCAAAACCCGAGGCGAAGCCTGTGCCCGAAGACGATAACCGCTCGGCCATGCAAAAGCTGCTGGACAAGTTCAAATAGCCTGCGCCCTTGGTGCCGTAAGGTCTTGATTGCGGAATGCGGCGTCTCGCGCTCCTATATCAACCAAGAGGGAGGCATTTCATGAAAGCTCTGTTCAAATGGGTGTTGCGGATCACCTTGGCACTGGTCCTGGCCGCAGTGGTTGTCGGCGTTTGGAAACGCGAAGAAATTCAACGCCTCTTGGCCGTGAACTCTCTGTTTTCCGAAGAGAAGATCGTCCACAACTTCTCCCATATGGATGAGGCTTTCCTAACCGCCAATCTGCCCCGAGGCAACGGCCCAACGTGGGAGCTGCCCTACGGCCCCGGCTTTGACCTGCCCGAAGGGACCGATGACTGGATTGAGGATCGCGCGGTGACCTCGCTTCTGGTGATGCAGGACGGCCAGATCCGGTTCGAGGAATATTATCTGGGGACAGGTCCCGACGATCGTCGCATCTCCTGGTCGGTGGCCAAAAGCTATCTTTCGGCGCTTCTGGGGATTCTGCTGGACGAAGGCGCGATCACATCGCTTGATGATCCGGTGGTGAAATACGCGCCCAACCTGACCGGCAGCGCCTATGAGACCGCCTCCATCCGCAATGTGCTGAACATGGCCAGCGGGGTGGTCTTTGACGAGGACTATTTTGACCCGAACTCTGACATCAACCGAATGGGTCGCGTACTGGCCCTTGGCGGTGAGTTGGATGATTTCACCATCGCGCTACAGGACAGCTTCATCGAACCCGGAGAGAGCTGGCAGTATGTGTCGATCGACACCCATGTCATCGGCATGGTGATCCGGGGGGCCACCGGGCGCAGCGTCACGGAGCTGATGACCGAGAAAATCGTGCAGCCCCTGGGGCTGGAACGTGACGGCTACTATGTCGCCGACGGGGCTGGCGTGGCTTTTGTACTGGGTGGTCTGAATTTCACCACGCGCGATTTTGCGCGCTTCGGCCAGGTGATCCTACAGGGCGGAGAGCATGACGGCGAACAGCTGGTGCCCGCAGAGTGGATCAAGGAATCAACCTGGCCCAGCGCCCCGACCGAGCCGGGAAAAATCGGCTACGGCTATCAGTGGTGGATCCCCGTTGGCGCGCATGAAGGAGAATTTCTGGCCCGCGGGGTCTATGGGCAATATATGTATTTCGACCAGCCTCGTGGCGTTCTGATCATGACAACCGGTGCGGATCGCAAATTCCGTGATCCGGGCGTCAACGAACAGAATGTCGAAATGTTCCGCAGTATCGCGCAAAGCCTGTAGGGTGAGCCTCATGCAGAAAGAAGACAGCATCAATGTTCTCGGTGGCGTCTTGGCCGATTGCTCGAAAGACCCTGTGACCGGGTTCTTCCGGGATGGGGCCTGCAACACCTGCATTGAGGATCAGGGCAGCCACACTGTCTGCGCTGTCATGACGGCTGAGTTTCTGGCCTATTCGAAATACGTTGGCAACGACCTCAGCACCCCTCGGCCCGAGTTCAACTTTCCGGGCCTCAACCCCGGGGACAGCTGGTGTCTCTGTGCCGGTCGCTTCCTTCAGGCGCATGACGAAGGCTGTGCGCCCAAGGTCCATCTTGAGGCCACGCATCAGCGGGCGCTTGAGATCGTGCCGCTGGACATCCTGCGCCAACACGCAGCGCGCGCCAATTAAGGGCGGACGGGGACCACGAAGACATCATACGAGCGGAATGGCACCGCCGCAGGTCGAGCCGGTCTTCACGAAAGACAAAGAAAACCGGCCCCGCTCTTGAGGCCGGTTCTGTCTGTTCCGGTCTGTCCGAGCTCAATCCGCCGAGCGGCCCTCAGTATCCGACATATCGAAGTTTAGATATTTCGCCACGGTCTGCACGTCCTTGTCACCGCGTCCGCACATATTCATGCAGATCAGGTGATCTTTCGGCAGATCGGGTGCGATCTTCATTACATGGGCCAGCGCGTGGCTGGGCTCCAGCGCCGGGATAATGCCTTCGGTGGCACAGCAGAGCTGGAACGCCTCAAGCGCCTCTTTGTCGGTGATCGCGACATAGTTGGCGCGACCGATGTCGTTCAGCCAGGAATGTTCAGGTCCGATGCCCGGATAATCCAGACCGGCCGAGATTGAATAGCCTTCGAGGATCTGGCCATCATCATCCTGCAGCAGATAGGTGCGGTTGCCATGCAGCACGCCCGGACGACCACCGGTCAATGAAGCGCAATGCTCCATCTTCTCGTTCACGCCTTTGCCGCCCGCTTCGACGCCGATGATATTCACCTCTTTGTCGTCGAGGAACGGATAGAACAGGCCCATCGCGTTCGACCCACCCCCAATGGCGGCGATGATCGTGTCGGGCAGACGGCCCTCGGCCTTCATCATCTGCTCTTTGGCTTCTTTACCTATGATCGATTGGAAATCGCGAACCATAGCCGGGTACGGGTGCGGACCGGCCACGGTGCCGATGCAGTAGAACGTGTCGCGCACATTGGTCACCCAGTCGCGCAGTGCGTCGTTCATCGCATCCTTCAGCGTCCCACGGCCCGAGGTCACGGGAATCACCTCGGCCCCCAGCAGGCGCATGCGGAACACGTTCGGAGCCTGGCGCTGCACGTCATGGGCGCCCATGTAGACGATACACTTCAGGCCGAACTTGGCGCAGACAGTGGCAGTGGCCACGCCGTGCTGACCTGCCCCGGTTTCCGCGATGATCCGGGTCTTGCCCATGCGGCGCGCCAGAATGATCTGGCCCAACACGTTGTTGATCTTATGCGCGCCGGTGTGGTTCAGCTCATCTCGTTTGAGGTAAATCTTCGCCCCGCCCAGATGCTCGGTCAGGCGCTCGGCGTAGTACAGAGGCGACGGGCGGCCCACATAGTTCGCCCACAGATCATCCATCTCGGCCCAGAACGTCGGATCATCCTTGGCTTTGTTATATTCCTCTTCCAGCGACAGGATCAGCGGCATCAGCGTCTCGCTGACAAAACGCCCACCGAAAATGCCAAAACGCCCCTGTTCATCAGGGCCGGACATGAAGGAATTGAAAAGATCGTTGGCCATGGAAGTCTCCCGCGTCGTATCCCTTGTTCATAGGAGGTAGCGGCAGGTTTTGCCATGGGCAAAACGCCTCATTCGGCAGCCAGGGTATGATGCCGCCAAAGCTCAAGCGCTTGCTCAGTCGTTGGGACCCCTATGCAAGGGAAATGGTGGAACTGGTTCACATCTGCCAAACGGCTCGCCTCCTGCATCAGGCGACGGTGCGGGCCTGATTGGGCGAAGGTCAGCATCGCCTCGATATCGTGCCAGACGCTGAGCGAGAAATAGAGACCGTCTTGACGGAAAGTCGCCGCATGCAGGCATAGCGGATCGCCCCGCGCTTGCCGCAAGGCCTGCCCTGCTCGCCAGAAAAACTCTGGCGCGTTGTACCAGTGTTTCAGAGAAACGCCGCCTATTGCCGCCAGCATGTTTTGTACCCCTCCGTCGAGAGATACGGCGCGAATACGAGATCAGATCACTGCGTCGCGTCGATAAATGCCTTCATTAGGGCGGCATCTTTAACTCCCGGCGCGCTTTCGACGCCGGATGCGACATCAACCTGACGCGCGCCCGTCATACGGATCGCCTCGGCCACATTGTCAGGGGTCAGGCCACCGGCCAGCATCCACGGCTTGCGCCAGTATTTGCGCCCCGCCAGCAGACGCCAGTCAAAAGCCAAGCCGTTGCCTCCGGGCAGAACAGCATTCTTTGGCGGCTTGGCGTCAATCAGCAGCTGATCCGCCACCTCACTAAACGCATCAATGGTGGCAAGGTCAGCCTCATCGGCCACCCCGATCACCTTCATCACCGGCAAACCATACCGGTCCTTGATCTGCTGCACGCGTTCAATCGACTCGCCCCCGTGCAGTTGCAAGATATCGAACGGAGCGTTCTGCGTGATGTCGTCCAGCACCTCATCCGAGGCATTCACCACCAACGCCACCTTGGCCACGCCCGCCGGCACATGGGTCGCCAACTCGGCGGCCTGCTGGGGCGAGACATAGCGGGGGGATTTGGCGAAGAAGTTGAACCCCAGATACCGCGCGCCTGCATCAACAGCAGCGCGCACGTGATCAGGGGCGGTCAAACCGCAGATTTTGACAGACACATCAGGCATTGCTTTGGCTCAGCTTGCCTCATCCAGAATGGCGAGAACCTCGTCCTTGCCTTCATTCTGCTTCTTCTTGAGCTTCTTGACCTCGCGCTCAAGCTTGCGCACTTCGCCTTTTTTGACGGTCGCATCGCGACGATGCTTATGCTCGCGCATCCATTCCCACAGGAACCCGATGACCAGACCGGCCACAACGCCGCCCAGCACCACCAGAAACAGCGGTAGCGAGGTAGACAGGTTGAAACCCAGCAGCTCGGCCAGAGGGTCGGGCATCAGCTTGAGTTCAACGGATTCTACGTTGGCAAGGGAGACCGAGACCAAGATGATCCCCAGTGCCCCCAGAAAAGCATATCGAATGTAGCGCATCATAAGGTCAGGCTTTACCGTTCAATCGGTCCCTAAGCAACTTACCCGTCTTGAAAAACGGCACACATTTTTCTTCGACCTGCACAGTTTCGCCGGTGCGCGGATTGCGACCCACGCGGGCGTCGCGCTTTTTCACCGAGAACGCGCCAAACCCGCGCAGCTCGACGCGGTCACCGCGCGACATCGCGTCGGTGACTTCCTCGAAAACTGTATTCACAATCCGCTCGACATCGCGTTGATACAAATGCGGGTTTTCGTCAGCAATTTTTTGAATCAATTCAGAACGGATCATGCGCGCTACCCTCCCAGGCGACCGGTTTACCATCTCTAGTGTTCTGGACAGTATAGAAAAAAACCCGGTTCGGGGGAACGTAAACTCTGTGTGTTGTAGCTGCTATTTCGGGCAAACTCGCATGATTTTTGGCTTGAACACCCAAAATCTCGTTCATGCACATATTATGTACATTTTAGCGCCCAGTTTGGGAACTTGTTGATTCGCAACAAAAACGGCCCCGCACACATGTACGGGGCCGTTGATTTGTATCGGGTCAGAGACTGGGTTTAGTCGCCGGATTTCAGCGCTGCACCCAGGATATCGCCCAGCGACGCGCCCGAGTCAGAGGAACCGTACTGTTCCACGGCCTCTTTCTCTTCGGCGATCTCGCGTGCCTTGATCGACAGACCCAGACGGCGAGTCTTGCTGTCGACATTGGTGACGCGGACGTCGACCTTGTCGCCGGTGTTGAAGCGCTCAGGACGCTGTTCGGCGCGGTCACGGCTCAGGTCCGAACGACGGATGAACGATTTCATGCCTTCGTATTCGACCTCGATGCCGCCATCTTCGATCGCGGTGACTTCAACGGTGATGACCGAGCCACGCTTCACGCCGCCCACGGCTTCGGCGAACTTGTCACCGCCCAAGGCTTTGATCGACAGCGAGATACGCTCTTTCTCAACGTCAACTTCCGAGACAACGGCCGAAACCATATCGCCTTTGCGGTAGTTCTGGATCGCATCCTCGCCACGCTCGTCCCAGGACAGGTCGGACAGGTGAACCATGCCGTCGATGTCGCCTTCGAGGCCAATGAACAGACCGAATTCGGTGATGTTCTTGACTTCGCCTTCGACCTCGGTGCCTTCGGGGTGTGTTTCTGCAAACACTTCCCATGGGTTGCGCTGAGTCTGCTTCAGGCCCAGAGATACGCGACGCTTGGCGCCGTCGATTTCCAGAACCATGACGTCGACTTCCTGGCTGGTCGAAACGATCTTGCCGGGGTGGACGTTTTTCTTGGTCCAGGACATCTCGGACACGTGCACCAGACCTTCGACACCGGCTTCCAGCTCGACGAACGCGCCGTAGTCGGTGATGTTGGTAACGCGACCCTGATGGACCGAGCCCAGCGGGTATTTCGCAGCAACCAAATCCCACGGATCTTCCTGCAGCTGCTTCATGCCCAGGCTGATGCGATGGGTCTCTTTGTTGATCTTGATGACCTGAACCTTGATAGTTTCGCCGATCGTCAGGATCTCGGACGGGTGGTTTACACGGCGCCATGCCATGTCGGTGACGTGCAGCAGGCCGTCAACGCCGCCCAGGTCAACAAATGCACCGTATTCGGTGATGTTCTTAACAACACCCTCGACGGTCTGACCTTCGGACAGGTTGCCGATAACTTCGGCACGCTGTTCGGCACGCGATTCTTCCAGGATAGCGCGGCGCGACACAACGATGTTGCCACGGCGGCGGTCCATTTTCAGAATCTGGAACGGCTGCTTCAGACCCATCAGAGGGCCAGCGTCGCGCACGGGGCGAACGTCAACCTGCGAGCCGGGCAGGAACGCAACTGCGCCACCCAGATCGACGGTGAAGCCACCTTTGACGCGACCAAAGATTGCACCTTCGACGCGCTGGTCGTCGGCATATGCTTTTTCCAGACGGTCCCATGCCTCTTCACGGCGGGCCATCTCGCGCGAGATGACGGCTTCGCCACGGGCGTTTTCTGCGGCGCGCAGGTAAACTTCGACCTCGTCGCCTACAGCGATTTCAGGGGCTTCGCCGGGATTTGCGAATTCTTTCAGATCAACGCGGCCTTCCATTTTGTAGCCTACGTCGATGATGGCTTGGCCGGCTTCGATCGCCAAAACCTTACCTTTGACAACAGAACCCTCTTCGGGTGTGTCCATTTCGAAGCTTTCATTCAGGAGGGCTTCGAATTCCTCCATGGATGCGTTAGCCATGTGGCGTCATTTTCCTTTACATACGTTTTTGCTGGCCGAGCGGTTGTCTCCGCCGGTCTTGTTTCATGATGTCTTAGGGCGTGACCCGGTGCGCATCTGACTACACAAACACAAAGGGCCGAGGTAACCCGGCCCTGCTCAGATACGTCATCCGGACGTTAACCGCCCTTGTTCAGACAGCGCGCGTATAGGCTGTTTCAGCCAGATACGCAAGGGCAAAGCCTAAATCACGGCACCGCAACGGGTGTCGAAGATTGCTTTGCCCAATCCTAAGCGCCCTAGAACAATTGCAGGTCCTTCGCACCGCTTTGGATTTCGGCCAGGTTCGGCATGTTCTGAACCACAACCGGAGCTGGCTTTGCGCCCGGCATGGCCACAGTGGGCTTCACTGCAGCCGCCTTGCCAAAAGCTGGCTTCTTCAGCTCACCCCGAATATCGCGCAGAAGCGTTTTGTGATCCGGCATTGTTTGCAGAATCTCATTGAGGTGCATGCGCGCGCCCTTCCACCAATGGAACCAGATCGGTTTCTTCAATGGGCGCAGACGGTCGCGGATACCTTCGCCGTAGCCAGTATCATAGACCTGTTTGCCCAACAGAACCGTCTGATAGACGCGATGATCGAACAGTGAGACGAACTCGATATCATGCTCCATCGGCAAGCGATGCTGCCAGAGTTCAAGGTTCTCGGCCAACCTGTCAGGCAGTTTCATTTCGGTCCGTGCGTCGATCCAATACTGGTCATCGGTGCGGTTACCAAGGCGGTAGTGCAGACAGATGAACTCCAACACCTCGTTATAGAGCTTGTCCATCTGTCGGTTGTAGCGTGTCCGCAAGGCCGGTTCGATGTCCGGCGTCGGCAGATGCTCGGCAAACCAGCGCACGGCATGATCGATCATGTGGATCGCGGTGCTTTCCAACGGCTCGATGAACCCACCAGACAGGCCAATTGCCACGCAGTTCTTGACCCATGCGTTACGCACGCGCCCAACGCGCATAGGGATCACGCGCGGTGTCAGACCCTTGCCGCTGTCGCCCAGCCACTCAAGATATTCATCTGCCGCCTGATCATCCGTCCGGTGCGCGGATGAGAACACATAGCCCGTGCCCACGCGGTTGAAGAGAGGCACGCGCCACGTCCACCCTGCCCCAAGCGCGGTTGAGCGGGTCAGGCTTTCGATCTTTTCCGGATCCGGATGTTCGACCTGCAACGCCATGGCCCGGTCATTCGGCAGATAGTCCGAGTAATCCATGAATGGCTCACCCAAGGCCTGATTGATGATCAACCCACGGAACCCGGTGCAGTCAATGACCATTTCGATGTCATGACGACCTTTCCGCTCCAGCATCAGGTGGCTGACATTGCCTTGCTCATCCAGTTCGACCGATTGCACCTCATCCCGAATATGCTCAACACCGCGCTTGGTGCAGACCTTGGTCAGCATGCCCGCAAATTTTACAGCGTCCAGGTGATAGGCGTAACCAAATCGCTGCTCGAATTCCGGTGCCCCCAAGGGCCGTGCGCCTTTGCACAGCCGCCCTAGGTCATCATGCGGCGAGATGGACTGCGTGAAATCCCGATCCCCATTGCCAAAACGCAGGAAATACTCGGCCGTCTCCAGCCCCTCCAGCATCTGACCATGGGCAAACGGGTTCACATAGTCGATGCGATTGCCCTTGGCGTCCTTGTTCCAATTGCAGAACTTCACGCCCAGCTTGAATGAGGCATTGGTTTCGCGAAAAAAGTCCCGCTCGGAAATGCCCGCTTGCCTGAGTGTGACCGGCATTCTGGGAACCGTTGCCTCGCCCACACCGACGGTCGAGATATTAGGGCTTTCGATCAGGCAGATACGTGGGCGATCCTTGGGCGCTGAGGTGCGCGACAGCACCATCTCCAAAATCAACGCGGTCATCCAGCCCGCGGTCCCACCACCCACGATGGTGATTTTGCGCAAACGTTTGGTCATGTTCGTCTGTCCCTGTTGGCTTAGGGAATTTTGTGGCCACTTCCCCCTTTTTTGGAGGTTTCCGGCGGCCTTCCCTTTATTGCTTGTGAGGGGAGCATAACAGTTTTGTTACATCTGGCTAGGGTCCTGTCGAACCGCTATTTTTGTCATTCTACAACAGATATTTAATGGCTATCGGGTGGCATCTTCCGCACGAATTTACAGCCGATCACATTCTGGCTTCAGATCTCTTCGCCCTTTTTCAGAAGATCATCGATCAGCTCACGTTGCAGGTCACCACTGTCACCCCCGCCGAACTCAGCCGCTCCGCCCGAATACAGAGTGCCATAGGTGTTTGCGATGTTCACCGTCTGCGCCAGGCCCGAGATCAGCTGATCTTTTTTCAGCGGCGACAGAGGGTGGATGAACACGGCCCAAAGGGTTCCGTTGGCAATCGCGTAACGCGCGTCCAGCGTGCTGTCGAAATTGGCCTGCATCATCCGTTGGAGATCCTCCGCAGACAGATCTGCCGTGCTGCTGATGGGCACCATAGCGCGCATTCGATCGGCCACTACATCGGTGATCACTAGAACCGGCACATCCGCAATGGTGATCTGGAATCCTGGCCCGCTGGGCTGCGTCTCCGGATCAAGCGCAAAGAGGATCGTGCCCAACCGCTCATACGTCATCGGAGGTTCGCCCTCAGGCACGGGCGGTACGGCCTGTTGCGCGCTCACGCTGCCGGCGATGAGGAACAAAATCACAGCTAGTCGGATCATGCGGCCACTCCCATAGTTGCCCCTTTACCTTAGAAAGCAACCGGGTCACTGGCCAAACAAAGCTGTGTGAAGTGTTTTTGCGTGTGATCCGGATGTTTGAACGATCTGCACAGTTTCACGACCTATCTGCGATTACGCGTACAAAACTCCTGTCCTAACTATGTCACATCGGCGGAGGGATACCTCAGCCCGGATCTGAAAATGAAAGGATGACTCAAATGAAATCGCTCGTCTTCACTGCTTTTGTTGCTGCGCTTGCTCTGTCGGCCCCGGCCTTTGCTGCGGATGAAATCAATGTCTCCAAAGGCATCTCGGCGGCTGGTGCGCCGCTCGCCGCGCATGGGGTGGATCTGGTCGCGCTGGTCACCAGCGGCAACCCGATTGAGGGTTTTGCCACCCACTCTGCCACCTATGATGGCGCGTCCTACTACTTCACCACCGCCGAAAACCGCGAGGCGTTCGAGGCCAACCCGGCGGCCTACCTGCCCCAGCATGGCGGCTTCTGCTCGTTCGGTGTCTCGGTAGGCAAGAAGTTCGACGGGGACCCGGATCAATACCTGATCGCGGACGGCAAATTGTTCCTGTTCCTGAACGCAGAAACCCGCGCCGCCTTCCTGAAAGACGTGGTTGGCACTGCCAAAACCGCTGATGACCAGTGGGCAAACATCAAGAGCATCGCCGTCGGCGAACTCTGATCCGCTCAGACAACGGCCCGCAGTTACGTTGCGGGCCTTTTCTGTGTGATGATTTCGACGGCCTTTGTAAAAGCGTCGTCGATGCTCAGTTCGGACGTGTCCAGCAGAACAGCGTCTTCGGCGGGTTTCATAGGAGCGGTGCTACGCTCCGCATCCCGCGCGTCCCGTTCGCGCACATCGGCCAAGACCTGATCACGCGTTACATCTGATCCCTTGGCGCTGAGTTCCAAAAACCGGCGTTCGGCCCGAACCTCGGCGCTGGCGGTTACGAACAGCTTTACCTCGGCCTCAGGGCAAATCACCGTCCCGATATCCCGCCCATCCAATACTGCGCCGCCCGCACGTCGGGCAAAGGTACGCTGGAAATCAACCAGCGCGGCCCGTACCTCGGGGATGACAGCAACTTTCGAGGCCGCCTGCGCGATCTCAGCCGTGCGCAGATCGCCTTGCTCCAGTTCCTCTGCTGTCAGGGCTTGGGCCGCAGCGACGGGTTCGATCCCATCCAACACGCGCCGTCCCACCGCTCGATACAGCAGCCCCGTATCCAGATGCGCAAACCCGAAATGCGCCGCGACGCCTTTTGAGATCGTCCCCTTGCCCGCCGCCGCTGGGCCATCAATGGCGACGGTAAAGCTCATGTCCGTTCGACCTTGGCACCCAGCGAGGCCATCAGCGGCTCGAAGATCGGGAACGAGGTTGCAATCGGGCCGCCATCATCGACCGAGACGGGCTTTTTCGCACCCATGCCCATCACCATGAAGGACATCGCGATCCGGTGGTCCAGAAAGCTTTCGCAGGTGCCGCCGCCGGGGACGTTGCCGATGCCCAGCCCTTCGACCGACCACCAATCGTCGCCTTCATTCACGGTCACGCCGTTGGCCCGCAAGCCGCGCGCCATCGCGTCGATCCGGTCGCTTTCCTTGACGCGCAGCTCTTTCACACCGCCCATCATCGTAGTACCGGTCGCATTTGCCGCCACCACAGACAGAACCGGGTATTCGTCGATCATCGAGGCTGCTCGCTCGGCCGGGACCTCGATCCCCTTCATGTTGGGCGAGTATTTGGCACGCAGATCGGCAACGGGCTCACCGCCCTCTTCGCGTTCGTTTTCATAGGTCAGGTCCGCGCCCATCTCACGCAGAGTAGTGAAGAGGCCTGCGCGGGTCGGGTTCAGACCGATGCCCGGCACCAGCACGTCCGAACCGGGGGTGATCAGCGCCGCGCAAACCGGGAAAGCTGCGCTCGACGGGTCACGCGGCACGGCAATCACCTGAGGTTTCAGCTCGGGTCGACCGGTCAGCGTGATCACGCGGCCCTCATCCGTATCTTCAACCGTGATCTCGGCCCCGAAACCGGCCAGCATCCGTTCCGAGTGGTCACGGGTGGCTTCTTTCTCGACAACAATGGTCTTGCCGGGGGCGTTCAGCCCCGCCAGCAGAACGGCTGATTTCACCTGCGCCGAAGGAACCGGAACCTCGTAGCGGACCGGGGTCGGATCCGCCGCGCCCACGATGGTCATCGGCAGGCGCCCGCCCGAACGGCCAACCGACTGCGCGCCGAACAGTGCAAGCGGATCGGTAACCCGCGCCATCGGGCGCTTGTTCAGACTGGCATCACCCGTAAAGGTCGCCGTAATCGGAGAGGTTGCCATCGCGCCCATGATCAACCGCACGCCAGTGCCCGAGTTGCCGCAGTCGATCACCTGATCGGGTTCGGCAAAGCCGCCTACACCCACGCCATGCACTGTCCATTCACCGCCGCCATGGTCCGTCACCTCGGCCCCAAATGCGCGCATGGCCTTGGCCGTGTCCAGAACATCCTCGCCCTCAAGCAGGCCCGAGATTTTGGTTTCCCCAACCGCCATCGCGCCAAGGATCAGCGACCGATGCGAGATCGACTTGTCGCCGGGCACCTCAGCCGTTCCGTTCAACGGGCCGCAGGGATGCGAGGTCATCGGGATGGGCGTGCCGTGTTCGGACATGGGGGCTCCTGTTTTCGCTATCAGTCCATGCCGATTAGCGAATTGGGACCAGTTGGTCCAGCGGCAATGAGGGGATGGGTGCCTCTCAGCTCTCTCCCAGCCATTTTGCCGGGTTTTCCTCGGCGATTTGGCGAAAGATCTCTTCGCCCAGAACGTTGCGCAACCGGATACAGACCGCCTTTTCCGACAATGCCTGTTGCCGGGTTATGTAGTAGTCTGAGCCGAACAAAACGCGCGACCGCAGGCGTTCGCTTTCTTTATCTTCGCCCATCAAGAACAAACGCAGGAACGGCGCATAGTCTTCGAATTGGAAAAGAGTGTAGGAGATATCCGTCCACAGGCCATCGTGGTCTCCGCTGCCGATCATCGTGCGGATGGATCTCAGCCAATTCCGGTTGAATGCATCGTCCAAAGGGTCGCTGTGATCGGGATTGACGTAGGCATGCCAGTCTCGCTGCCCACCAAAATGTGCCAGACAGATCCGAAGGTCAGGAAAGGCCCGCATCACCGGAATAAACGCCTCAGGCTCTGTATAGCGGTCGGCCCAATAGTCGGAAAGATACCGCCCCTGAACCCCGCCACGCGAACAATGCGACATCACAGGCAGGTTCTCATCCTGCAACCGCGGATAGACATGCTGCATCAGAGCCGGGTCATTCGGTGCAAATCCCAAACGAGGATAGAGCTTGACCCCCCGAAACCTCAGATCGTCAATGGCGCGCCACAGCTCTGTGGCATTGGGATCAGCCCGCGGGTCGATCGTTGCGAAGGGAATCACCGAGGGGCCAACCTCAGGGTCAGTGGCCAACTGCGCCAGTTCGTCGTGCTGGTCGCGCAGGGGCACCTCAGGCGCGCCGAAGCCAAAGGCCGACAGATCCATCGGCAAAACGACAAAGCGGGTATTGCTGGGGTAATGTCGCTGCAGGTTATCCAGAATCTCACGCTGGCTGCCTTCATCCGTCTCCTGCTGAAAGCGATAAAGCCGATCCAGTTTATCGGCGACGCCGAGCTGGCCGATCAGTCTGGCACCAAAAGCCAGAGCCTTGATCAACCATGGCATCTTCTTGAACGGTTTGAGCGCCGGATAGGGATAGTCCTCGGGCACATGGCGCGAGTGAAACAGATGCGTGTGGCAGTTGGTAATCCGAATATCAGACATCGTAATCCTTGAAATAAGCTATGCTGAAAACGCGTAACGCGCACAGCCTAGCATAGCGTGCAGGATTACAGAAATTTGAAACGGGTCAGGCTTCCGTCCGGCGGAAGGTCAGATAGTGCGGTGTCCGCCCTTCCCGCAGGGCTTTTTGTTCATAGCGGGTCGAGATCCAGTCGCCCCAAGGCTCGCGCCAATCGGCAGGGCGTTCAGCCAACCATTCGAAACCAGCGCGAGGTACTTCCTCAAGCGTCTGGCGTACATAATCGGGAATGTCTGTGGCCACGCGGAAGATCGAGCCGGACTTCAGGACACGAGCCAGAGGCTCAAGATGCTCGGGCGTCACGAAACGGCGGCGATGGTGGCGTGTTTTGGGCCACGGGTCGGGATAAAGCAGGAAGGCGCGTGAAATGCTGGCCTCGGGCAGCACATCGAACAGGTCGCGCGCATCGCCGGGATGCACGGCAAGGTTCTCGACCCCAGCCTGACGGATCTTACCAAGCAGCATGGCAACGCCGTTGATGTATGGCTCGGCCCCGATGATCCCGATATCGGGGTTGTTAGATGCCTGATGCACCAGATGTTCACCACCGCCAAAGCCAACTTCAAGCCAGACATCCTTGCCGCCAAACAGCGCGTCGAGGTCCAGCGGGTGGCGTTCGGGGTTCGTCTCCCAATCGACAGCACCGGGGGACAGGGCATCGAGGTCTTCGTTCAGATACGTCTTCTGGCTTTGCTTCAGGGTTTTGCCCTTGAAGCGGCCATAGAAGTTTCTGCGGGGGCGTTGGGGTGTCTGGTTGCTCATGGCGGTGCCCTTACTGTGGCGCGCGTCTTGTGACAAGGGGCTGACCCTCGGAGCATCTCGAAAAAGAGAAAGGGCGCATCCTGCGAGACGCGCCCCTTTTGTCTTGCATCAGACCGCCGCTTTTAGGGCGTCGATGAGATCAGTGCGTTCCCAGCTGAAGCCGCCATCGGCAGCGGGTTCACGGCCGAAATGACCGTAAGCTGCGGTGCGCTGATAGATCGGCTTGTTCAGTTGCAGATGCTCACGAATGCCGCGCGGCGTCAGATCCATGACCTGACCAACAGCTTTTTCGATCACGGCGTCCGCGATCTGGCCGGTTCCATGGGTGTCGGCGTAGATCGACAGCGGTTTGGAGACGCCAATCGCATAGCTCAGCTGGATGGTGCAGCGTTCTGCCATGCCGGCGGCGACCACGTTCTTGGCCAGGTAGCGCGCGGCATAAGCTGCCGAGCGGTCCACCTTGGTTGGGTCTTTGCCCGAGAACGCCCCGCCGCCATGAGGGGCCGCGCCGCCATAGGTGTCGACGATGATCTTGCGGCCGGTCAGGCCCGCATCTCCGTCTGGGCCTCCGATCACGAACTTACCGGTCGGGTTCACGTGCCATTCGGTATCAGCGCTCAGCCACCCTTCGGGCAGGGTTTCGGTGATGTAGGGCTCGACGATCGCACGGATGTCGTCCGAGGTCAGCGCTTCATCCAGATGCTGCGTGGACAGAACGATCGAGCTGACGCCAACCGGCTTGCCATCGCGGTAAACAACGGACAGCTGCGATTTCGCGTCCGGGCCCAAAGCAGGCTCGGTGCCGTTTTTACGCACTTCAGCCAGACGACGGAGGATCGCGTGCGAATACTGGATCGGGGCTGGCATCAGCGCAGGTGTTTCCGTCGTGGCGTAGCCGAACATGATGCCCTGATCGCCTGCGCCCTCATCCTTGTCACCCGAGGCATCAACGCCTTGAGCGATATGAGCAGACTGTTCATGCAGCAGGTTCGTCACTTCGACTGTTTCGTGGTGAAACTTGTCCTGTTCGTAACCGATATCCTTGATACAGGCGCGCGCGATCTCGTCGATGCGCCCCATATAGTCGTGCAGCTTTTCCTGATCAGACAGACCTACTTCGCCACCGATGACGACCCGATCGGTCGTAGCAAAGGTTTCGCACGCCACGCGCGCTTCGGGTTCTTCATTCAGAAATGCGTCGAGTACGGCGTCCGAAATCCGGTCACAGACTTTATCCGGGTGCCCTTCGGAAACCGATTCCGAAGTAAAGGTGTAGTTCTGTCGGGACATAAATGTGCTCCATTGAAGTTCCTCTGCCACGCCAGGAAGCCGTTGTGACAGGCACCAAGGGCATACGCGCCTTGCGAAATGGCGTCAATCGGAAACTAGGTGCTGCGCGGCCGCGGCATGCGCCACAACAACACGGCCAACAAGAGCGAGACCAACAACACGGGCAGGTCCCCAATGCGGGAATAGACGGTTGGCGCAAGAGGCAGCGGCAGATCAGCTTCTACGAACCCCGCCTGCCCCAAAGGAAGCGATGCGGTAATCCGACCCAAAGGATCGATCATCCCCGAAATGCCGGTGTTGGCGGACCGCATAAGTGGCAGCCCCTGCTCAATCGCCCGCATCTGGGCCTGGGCAAGATGCTGGTAAGGGCCGGAACGGGTTCCGAACCACGCATCATTGGTGATCTGCAAGATGAAATCGGCGCGTTCAGGCGCGCCGTTGACGTCCTGCGGAAAGACGGCCTCGTAACAGATCAGCGGCAGGGCTTGACCCAGCTTACCTGCCTGCATCACCGCAGGCCCCGGCCCCGAACTGAATCCATGACCAGCCGTTGTGGCCATGCCGTGAATTCCGAACCGGGCCATCAGGTTTCCGAACGGGACATATTCGCCAAACGGGGCCAGATGGTGCTTGTCATACAGGCCCGTCTGCTGTCCGTTCTCATCCAGATAGATCATCGAGTTGTAGATGCGCGCGCCGTCCCCTCGCTGAATGCCCAGAATAACCGGAACGCCCTGAGCTGCATCCGTGGCGGCCTCAAGATAAGGATCGGCGCTGCTGAGCCACGCCGGAATTGCAGTCTCGGGCCAGACGATCATGTCGGGACGTGGCTCTGCCGCGGTGAATTCGATCTGCCGAGCGAAGAAAAGGGGCGCATATGCAGGATCCCATTTCTGATGCTGAGGCGCATTCGGCTGAATCAGTCGGACAGTGTTTTCACCATATTCAATGGTCGGCCTGCTGGAGGCGTAGACCACGGCAAGAACGACGGCACCAGCGAACCCAGCGACCGGAACCAGAAGCGAGCGGAGAGCTACAGGTTGCGAGATCACGGCCCCAAGCGAAAACGTCACCGCAAATGTCATTGCAGCCAGCCCATAGGGGCCAATCAAAGACAAAAGTTGCGCAACCGGCGTGTCGACCCAGACCTGTGCAACCCCGGCCCAGGGGAATCCGGTCAGAAGATAGCCACGTCCAAGCTCGGCCAGTGACAATGTCAGGGCCAGCAACACAGCCTGTCGTACAGCCGGAGCATCAGCCCGCCGCGCCGCCCAGAATGCTGCCGCCCAGAACAAAGCCAGTCCACCAGCCATAAAGACCAGCGCAAACGGGGCCATCCACGCATGACGCTCGGCGTCCACCTGGAAAGGCTCGATGATCCAACTCAGCGCATGGGCAAAGTAGCCGGTGGCAAAGGCCCAGCCCAACCACGCGGCCCGCGCGCGGGTTTTACAGGCGAGAAAGAACGCGGGTATCACGGTCAGCGCAATCAGCGTCAGCGGCCAGTAGCCGAACGGCGCTAGACCATAAGCGCCCAGCGCCCCTAAGGCAGCTGCGGCACCAAGTCTAAGCCAGAAAGGCCAACCCCGGACAGGGATCATGCAGCGACGTCCGGCAACATGACGCGCAAACGCTTGATGCGTCGCGGGTCGGCATCGATCACCTCAAACTCCGGGCCTTCGGGGTGCAGTACAACCTCACCCCGCGCCGGAACACGGCCCGAAAGCATGAAGACCAGACCGCCCAGAGTTTCGATCTCTTCCTCGTCCACATCCTCGTGGCTGGTCAGAGAGCGCCCGATCTCGGCCTCAAAATCCTCGAGCGGCGTGCGGGCCTGAACGACGTAGCAACCCGGCTTTTCCTGCAACCAAAGCTGATCTTCGTGCGCGTCATGCTCATCCGCGATTTCGCCGACGACCTGCTCAATCAGGTCTTCGATGGTTAACAACCCGTCAACGCCGCCATATTCGTCTATCACCAGCGCCATGTGGCGACGCTCGGTCTGCATCTTGGTCAGCAAAACACCGATAGGCATCGAGGGCGGCACAAACAGCAGCGTGCGCAGCATCGAGGTCAGGTCGAACTCGGCTCCGCCACCATTGAACCCATGGGTTAGAGCAAAATCCTTGAGGTGGACAAAACCCAGCGGCGTATCCAGCGTACCTTCATACACGGGTATCCGCGACAGGCCGCTTTCGCGAAAGACCTGCGCCAGCTCATCCTTGGAAATCGTTGAGGGAACCGAGACGATTTCAACGGTCGGAATGGCGACATCCTCAACCCGCTTGCGACGCAGGTTAACCATACCGCGATGTTGATTGTCGGCTATTTCATGCCCGTTGACCGGAGCGCTTTGCTCCTCTTCGGCCCCTGAGATGGCATCCATAATCCGCGAAAAGAAACCGCTTTTCTCTTCAATGTCCAAATTCTCAGACTGCGCGCTTTGCGCCGCCCTAGAACTGCCGTCTGTTTCGCCCATTGTCCTCTTCCAATTGATCGGGTGAAATAACCCGCTTCATCTATTATATGGGTCATTGATACCCAGTTTGCCAAGTATCTTGACCTCAATCCCTTCCATCAAGGTCGCATCGGGGTCACGAATGTGATCATACCCCAGCAAATGCAACGTTCCGTGAACGATCAGATGAGTCACGTGATCAGACATGGATTTGCCCGCCTCAGCAGCTTCTTGCGCGCAGGTGTCGTATGAGATCGCGATATCCCCTAGCGCGATTTCGCCGGTAAAATCGGGTTCTGGCAGTTCGGGCGTTTCACCCGCAACTTCCGCTGCGAGGTCTTCGGCGGGCCAGCTCAGAACGTTCGTCGGTGTCGGCTTTTCCCGGAACTCCGCGTTCAGATCGGCTATTCGGGTATCATCGCAGGCCAGCAGGCTGACCTCACACAAATCTGGATCCAGCCCGCAATGGTGCAGGACCGCTTCAACCGCGCGCGAACACAGAGGCTCCAGCCCCTTCCAGCGGTCATCTTCCACGGTGAGTTCAAGGTTCATGCTGTCGCCTCAAAGCCTGATGTCGGGCCTTGAGTTATCCTGTCTCGCGCCCTGAATCGGCCTCATACGCTTCGATGATTGCGGCGACAAGCGGATGCCGCACCACATCTTTTGAAGTGAAGTAGTTGAAGCTGATATTCGGGATCGTTTTCAGCAGGCGTTCAGCATCCGCCAGCCCGGATTGAACCCCACGCGGCAAATCGACCTGAGACCGGTCACCCGTGATGACCATGCGGCTGCCCTCGCCCAGACGGGTCAGGAACATCTTCATCTGCATGGTCGTCGCGTTCTGCGCTTCATCCAACACCACAAAAGCATTGGCCAACGTCCGCCCTCGCATGAACGCCAGCGGAGCGATCTCGATTCGCTTTTCCTCGATCAGTTTGGCGAGCTGTTTGCCGGGCAAAAAGTCATTCAGCGCGTCATAGAGCGGCTGCATATACGGATCGACCTTGTCCTTCATATCGCCGGGCAGATAGCCCAGCTTTTCCCCGGCCTCGACCGCAGGACGGCTGAGTATGATGCGGTCCACATGGCCGCCGATGAACATCGACACGCCAACGGCAACGGCCAGATATGTCTTACCGGTACCCGCCGGGCCGATTCCAAAGGCCAGTTCATTCTGGAAGAGCGACTGCACATAGGCTTTTTGCGCGTCCGTGCGGGGTTCAACCAGCTTTTTGCGGGTCTTGATCTCAACGGTACCGCCTTTGAACATCTCAAGCTGGTCGCCGTCTCGACTACCGGTCTCGTGTTCCGAGCCACCCATTCGCAACTCTCGGTCCACATCAGCGGCTTCAACATCGCGCCCGCCTTCCAGACGGGTATAGAGGGCCTGCAAAACCTCGATGGCGTTTTTCTGCGAATCCTCTTCGCCCATCACCACCAACTGATTGCCGCGGCGCACAATCTGGACCGAGAGCTTCTGTTCGATCTCGGTCAGGTTGCGGTCATATTCGCCACATAAATCAATCAACAAGCGGTTGTCGGGGAATTCTACAAATGCCTCGCGCTGGGGCATCTCATCTTGCGGTGGGGTCAGGGCACCGATGGCCAATCCGTTCTCCTGTCTTGGCGTTTCACGTTGAGCGTAGACAAGAACTCGGACCGGGTGCAAGCCACAGTTTCAAAAATTCGAGCGGCAATGACAAAAGCGCCGATCAGACGCTCTGCCCCGGTTTAGAACTTGTAGTTCAAACCGAACCTCAAACCGCGATAGTTCGGTGTGGATTTTGTCGAAAAACCCGAAGAGAATTCAATATCCTTGGAGTCGAACTGGACGTATTCAAACTCACCTGTGATCGACCAGTCTTCCGTCAGATAATGTTCCGCACCAATGCTGAGCGAGAACCCGTTGCGCCGATCCGAGGCCTCAAACGACTGCGTGCCAGTGGTGGAGGAAATACTGTTTGTCGTCTCTACGTCACCCCAAAGGTAACCGACACTGACGAAATAAAGGATTCGCCCGCTGCGGTTGGTTAGGCCATTCCGAAACCGCAAAGTGACAATATCCGAGACTTCTGACCCGCCTTGAACCGTCTCAGAGCCGACTACGGTGGATACACTGTCGTCCAGCGATCCGAAATCATATCCCAGCTCAAATCCATATACATAGTCACGACCGCCCCGAGCCGGCAGGACACCGCGCCAGCCGCCACGCACACCGCCATAGGTTCCGCTGATGTCCTGATCGCCGATTGCAAAAGTATCGGTTGGCGTGGTCAGGCCGAACCGGTCATCGCCCCCGCCGCCATAACCTGCCGTCAAACCAAGATAAAAAGCGCTGACATCGTCGCTGAAGCGCTTGTTACTGATCACCTCGGGATCAGAAATGTCCCCCGTTTGATCACTCGCCCACGTCGCGCTGGCCCCAAAAGCAACCAAAGTTGCGACCGACACAGACCAGAGACCTCTGCACTTCAGAACTGCCACTCAATACCCTCCATCGACGCCACTTTCGTGATCGGCAAAAACAAACCTTCCGCAAGCGGTCGAGGCCCATCAGAAAACTTGGCTCCTCTCGGAACATAGTTCCAATTCATAAATCAAGGGTAAATTTTAGATATATTCGTACTGGCACGACGTGCCCGCAAATAACCGCCTTATTGCAACAGTTCCCCGGCCAAAGAGTTCGCGCCAGACTTCACGATACGCACCTTCCGCAGGTCTCCCACGTTCAGGTCAGACCCAACCACGTGCACCGAGTGAAGATAGTCCGATTTTCCAACCATTTGCCCTTCGAGCCGCCCGGGCTTCTCGAACAGAACGCCGACAGTGCGACCGACCATGGAATCTTGAATCTCGCGCTGATGCTTGGTGATCAGGGCTTGCAAGCGTTGTAAGCGGTCATCCGCCGCCGCCGGGTCAACCTGGGCGCGCTCCGCCGCCGGAGTGCCCGGACGGGTCGAGTACTTGAACGAGTAGGCATAGCCGTATTTGACTTGCTCGACCAAATCCAAAGTCGCCTGGAAATCCTCTTCGGTTTCTTCCGGGAAGCCGACGATGAAATCCCCCGACATCACGATATCCGGACGCGCAGCGCGGATACGTTCGATCAGGCGCAAATAGCTGTCCGCCGTGTGGCTGCGGTTCATCCGCTTGAGGATCCGATCCGACCCCGCCTGCACGGGCAAATGCAAGTAAGGCATCAGCTTGTCACAGGTACCATGCGCCTCAATCAGATCATCTGCCATGTCATTGGGATGCGAGGTGGTAAAACGGATACGCTCCAGCCCGTCGACCTTGTTCAACTCCCAGATCAGCCCGGCCAGCGTCATGTCGCCATTGGGACCGGCACCGTGATAGGCGTTGACGTTCTGACCAAGCAGAGTGATCTCGCGCACGCCGCGTTCGACCAGATCCTGCGCTTCACGAATGATGCGGTCGGCCGGGCGGCTGACCTCGGCCCCGCGGGTATAGGGCACAACGCAGAAGGCGCAGAACTTGTCGCAACCCTCCTGTACCGTCAAAAACGCCGTCGGGCCGCGTTTGGCCTTGGGACGGTTCTTGAGCTTTTCGAACTTGTCCTCTTCGGGGAAATCCGTGTCTAAAGCTTTGGCCCCTTCACGGGTCTTGGCCTCCATCTCCGGCAAACGGTGATAGCTTTGCGGTCCAACCACCAGATCGACCAGAGGTTGACGGCGCATGATCTCTTCGCCTTCGGCCTGTGCAACACAGCCTGCTACACCGATCTTTAGATCAGGCTTTTCCGCCTTCAATCCCTTGAACCGGCCAAGCTCGGAATAGACCTTCTCGGCCGCTTTTTCGCGGATATGGCAAGTGTTCAGCAGAATCATGTCTGCATCGTCCGGCGACTTTGTCTCGACATACCCCTGTCCGCCCAAGGTCTCGGCCATACGCTCGCTGTCATAGACATTCATCTGACAGCCATAGGTCTTGATAAACAACTTTTTGGGTTCAGACATGGATCGGGCCTTTGCAGTCGCTGGATCGGCGTCATCTATATGCTTCGAACGCCGCTTGCAATGCCGGCGCAATTACCCGAATTTGGCGAAACTTTCCAGCAAGACGCGATTGAAAACCGGCGATGCAGTACGAATCCCTCGACAGCTTTCTGAATTCAGGCCAACCCGCCCTGTCCAAAGGTCCCGTGGCCCTGATTTTCGCCGAAGACGAGACCGAGGTCGAAAGTACGCTGCACCACCATCTAGGCCTCGGCTTCAAGTCCGTTGTGGCCTTTATGCCCGCCGAATTCACCCTCAGCGAGGACCTGTCCGCGCGGATACATCGCGTGACGCACAGATGCGCGCCCCGGACCGTGGTGTTCGACGCGATCAACCGCATCACAAAAGCCGCACCCAACGTCTGGATGTACTACTGCTACAACGCCGAATACCTGTTTTACCCTTTCTGCGAAACACGCAGCGTAGGGGAATTGCTGGCCTTCCACACCGAGGAACGTCGAAGCGCAATGTTGTGCCACGTGATCGACCTCTATGCGGGTGACCTGGCCCAGTTCCCGAACGGCGTGGCCCGTGACCAGGCAATGCTGGACAGCACCGGTTACTATGCCCACACCCGCCACGATCCCACGGGCCGCCCGGTCGAGCGCCAATTGGACATGTCCGGAGGCCTGCGCTGGCGGTTCGAAGATCACATCCCCTATGAACGCCGCCGTATTGACAGAATCGCCCTATTCAAGACCCGCAAAGACCTGGTTCTGAAGCCCGACCACACGTTCAGCGAGGCCGAATACAACACCTTTGCCTGTCCGTGGCACCACAACCTGACGGCTGCGATCTGCTCATTCCGGGCGGCAAAAGCTCTGAAAAGCAACGCAGGTTCGGCCTTCGACATCTCCAGCTTCCGTTGGCACAATTCCGTCTCGTTCGAATGGACATCGCGCCAATTGCTCGATCTGGGATTGATCGAGCCCGGCCAGTGGTTCTGATCCGCTCTTCATCTGGCTGAAAATATCCCGGGGGAGGCGCCGCAGGCGGCGGGGGCAGAGCCCCCTATCGCTGCAGCAGCATCGGGAACCAGTCTTCCCGCAAACGCTGACCGGGCGTCATGTCATGCCCCGGAAACGGAGGCGACGTGCGGCCCGGGCGCTCGACATAGCGCGCATCATCCCCGACCAGCCGGAGTGAAAATGCCCGACGACGACTGTCCGAGTGATTCCCTCGCGCCCCATGCAGAGTACGATAGTTGAACGCGACCGCGTCACCGGGTTCCATTTCGAACTCGACCACTTTCATCCCTTCCGCATCCGGATCGGGGACCGGAATGTATTGGCCTTCATTAGCAAAGAATCCCTCTTCGCTCACCCAGCGGGTCGGCAGCACCTCTTTCTCCCACCTGTGTGATCCCGCAACACAGCGCAGGGTGGCCTGTTTCACCGGATCCAAGGGCGACCAGAAACTGATCGTCTGCTGCCCTTCGACAAAGTAATACGGCCCGTCCTGATGCCAGGGCGTCGCCATCGAGGTGCCTGGCTCTTTCACCAGAACATGGTCGTGAAACATCTGCACGGTTTTAGACTGCATCAGGTCCGCCGCGACCTCAGCTGCCGGAGAGGTCTCGATCACCTCGCGGAACTGCGGGATACGGGTCCAGTTGCAGTAATCATCAAAGAACAGCCCGGTCTGCCCCACTTTCTTGTTGTCCGAGGCATAGGGTCCCGGCTCGGTCATATTGGCGGCAACCCCGTCGCGCAACGCGTCCACGTGATCGGCAAAAAGCCCTTTTATCAGGACAACCCCGTCTTCCTGGTAGGTGTCGATCATGTCCTGAGAAACAAGAGGGTGTGGCATGGCGTTCTCCTTGTGCTTGAGCCGTTTAAAGGACAACAAAGCCATCTGTTCAAATCATATCTTTCGAAGTAATAATTAACGTGATGTTATATATCTCGCTGCGCCAATACGAATATGTCTGCGCCATCGGCCGCCATGGCAGCTTGTCGTCCGCGGCCCACGCGCTGAACGTATCGCAACCTGCCTTATCGACGGCCCTGACCCGGGTTGAGTCGCTTCTGGGATATCCGCTGTTCATGCGTCGACGAGGGGCGGCGATGACCACTACCCCTCAGGGCCGCCTTTTCATCGAACAGGCGGAAAAGCTGTTGCACTCTGCCGCGCAGATCGAAAATCCGACAGATGCGCCGCACGGGTCTTCACACCTGCGGCTGGGCTGTTTCATTGACCTGGCGCCGTTTCATCTGGCTTCTGCCTTGCGCAGTCTGCAAACAGCCTTGCCCGACGTGACGATCACGTATCGGGTGGACAGTTTCGAGGGCTTGCTGGACGGGCTGATCAACGGTCAGACGGATATCGCGATCACGTATGACCTTGGGATGGATACAGGGTTTACCCGGCAAGAGCTGTACGACAGTGTCCCGCACGCCTTGCTCCCACCTGATCACCCGCTTGCTTCTGCCCACAGTGTGACTTTGGCTGATCTGGAACAGGAACCCCTGATCCTGTCAAAAGAAGGGCTGTCCGCGCAGCACGTCCTGAACCTTTTTCGGCGCAAAGGCCTGAACCCAACAGTCGCCCACAGGGCAGCTACGCTTGAGATTCAGCGCAGCCTCGCAGCCCATGGGGAAGGAATCGCAATCAGCTATGCCAGCCCAAAAAATTCGACGAGCTACGACAATCGAATGCTGACCCGCCTGCCAATTTTGGACAAGGATGCTGCTGAGCCTGTCGTCTTGGCGCGCCACGGGACCGGCCCCGTCGAAGCCACATTGGCCTCAGCGGAACGTGTCCTGTTTGATGCGCTGTCCGAAACTAGACCTGAGGTTTCTTGCGAAGACGGATAACTACGTCGACCGAGGCGATCTCTACCCCTTCCGGTGCCTGCGGAAGGCGCTGGATCACCAACTCTTCGGACGGTGCGTCACTCAGCCGGCTTTCGTCTTCCCAATAGAAATGCGGGTGATCATGGGTGTTGGTGTCAAAATAGCTTTTCGACCCATCCACCGTGATCTCTTGCAGTACGCCCGCATCGCAGAACGCGCGCAGCGTATTGTAGACGGTCGCAAGCGAAACGGCATCGCCCTTGGTCTTGGCCGAGTCAAACAGGCTTTCCGCTGTGACATGCCGGTGACGACCATCGCCCACAAGCAACTCGGCCAGCGCAACACGCTGTCGCGTCGGACGCAATCCGGCGCTCTCCAACCAGTCTGTAGCTATCTTACGGCTCTGAGGTGTCATGAATCCGATACCCGTTTTTGCTGTTTATATATATAGGGGCGCAGGGATGCCAATTTCAAATGAAATTCATTCGCAAAGACCGCTAGGTCGCAACATCATCCGGCCACTGCTCTTGCAGGACCTTGCATACGGGTGCTAGGTGAGGCCAAATGTAATGAACAGACCCAAGGCAGAAGAGGCGGCAAGAATGGCCCAATTCCCAAGCAGTTTTGACAAAGAGGATCTGCTGAAATGCGCGCGAGGCGAACTTTTTGGCCCTGGCAATGCGCAGTTGCCTGCCCCTCCGATGATGATGATGGACCGGATCACCGATGTTTCAGGTGACGGAGGCGCACATGGCAAAGGCCATGTTATCGCGGAATTCGACATCACGCCTGATCTTTGGTTCTTTGACTGCCATTTCCCCGGCAACCCGATCATGCCGGGCTGCTTGGGTCTGGATGGCCTATGGCAGCTGACGGGCTTCAACCTGGGCTGGCGCGGCTGGCAGGGGCGCGGCTATGCGTTGGGCGTGGGCGAAGTCAAGCTGACCGGCATGGTGCGTCCGGACCGCAAGATGCTGACCTATTATGTTGATTTTACCAAAGCCGTACAAACACGCCGTCTGACCATGGGGGTCGCGGATGGCCGTGTCGAAGCGGATGGTGAAGTAATTTACCAAGTCAAAGATATGAAGGTTGCACTGTCCGAAAGCTGACGCCAGCGGACATTACGCCAACAGGAACGGAACACAGGAGAACGCATATGCGTCGCGTCGTCGTCACCGGTTTGGGGATCGTCTCCTCGATCGGGAACAATGCCGAAGAGGTTCTCGCCTCGCTCAAAGCAGGTAAATCCGGCATCGAGGCCAATGAGCAGATGGTCGAACATGGCTTTCGCAGCCAGATCGCCGGGTCGCTCAAGATCGACGTGTCCGAGCACGTGGACAAACGTACCCTGCGCTTCATGGGGCCAGGTGCGGCCTACGCGCATATCGCGATGGGACAGGCGATTGCCGATTCCGGGCTGACCGAGGAACAGGTCGTCAATCCGCGCACCGGGTTGGTTGCCGGATCCGGCGGACCGTCCACCAGCGCGATGCTGACCGCGCATCAGACGGTGCTGAAGAACGGTGCCACCAAGCGGATCGGGCCTTTTGCCGTGCCGAAATGCATGTGCTCCACGATTTCCGCGAACCTAGCCACCGCCTACAAGATCAAGGGTATCAACTACTCGATCACCTCGGCCTGCTCGACCTCGCTGCATTGCATCGGCAACGCGGCAGAACAAATCATGCTGGGCAAGCAGGACGTAATGTTCGCAGGCGGCGGAGAAGAGCTGGATTGGACCCTGTCTTGCCTGTTCGACGCGATGGGCGCGATGTCGTCGAAGTATAACGACACTCCGCAGAAAGCCTCGCGCGCGTTCGATCAGGACCGCGACGGCTTCGTGATCTCGGGTGGCGGCGGCATTGTCGTGCTTGAGGATCTGGACCATGCGCTGGCGCGCGGAGCCAAGATCTACGCCGAGGTGACCGGCTATGCCGCAACCTCGGACGGTCATGATATGGTGGCCCCGTCCGGTGAAGGCGGTGAGCGCGCGATGCGTCTGGCTCTGTCGACTCTGCCCGAAGGCCGCAAAGTTGGTTACATCAACGCGCACGGCACCTCGACCCCGGTCGGAGATGTGGGCGAAGTTGAAGCCGTGCGTCGCATCTTCGGCGAAGGCAACGTGCCGCCCATCTCATCCACCAAGTCGATGACCGGGCACGCACAAGGCGCGGCCGGCGCGCTTGAGGCGATATTCTGCCTGCTCATGCTGGACAATGATTTCATAACACCGTCGATCAATGTCGACACACTAGCCGAAGGCATCCAGCCCGGTGAAATTGCAACTCAAGTGGTTGAAAATGCAGGTTTGGATTCGGTCATGACCAACAGCTTCGGCTTTGGCGGCACGAACGGATCCATGATCCTGTCAAAGTATAACGGGTGAACGAGATGTCGGATGTTCTAAAAGGGAAACGCGGCCTGATCATGGGTGTCGCCAATGACCGGTCGATTGCCTGGGGTATCTCGAAGGCTATGCACGAAGCGGGGGCTGAACTGGCCTTCACCTATCAGGGCGATGCGTTCGGAAAGCGTCTGCAGCCATTGGCAGAAAGCCTTGGCAGCGATTTCATGGTGGATGCAGATGTCACCGATGACGCCTCGCTGGACCGCGCTTTTGGCGAGTTGGGCGAACGCTGGCCCACCATCGACTTTGTCGTCCACGCAATCGCCTATTCGGACAAGAACGAGCTGACAGGCCGGTTTCTGAACACAACAAGGGCCAATTTCAAGCACTCGATGGATGTGTCAGCCTACTCGTTCATCGAGGTCGCCCGCCGCGCCTATCCGCTGATGAAGGACAATGGTGGCTCACTGCTGACGCTGACCTACCAGGGCTCGAATCGTGTGGTTCCGAACTACAACGTCATGGGCGTTGCCAAGGCCGCGCTGGAATCGGCGACCCGCTATCTGGCCAACGACCTCGGCCCCGAGGGCATCCGCGTGAACGCAATCTCGCCCGGTCCGATGAAAACCCTGGCCGGGGCTGCAATTGGCGGAGCGCGCAAGACCTACAAGTTCTGCGACCAAAATGCGCCGATGCGCTCGAACGCTACGCTGGAGGCCGTTGGCGGCACAGCGGTTTACCTGACCTCGGACGCGGGGGCCTGCACCTCGGGTGAGATCATCCGGGTGGATGGCGGTTTCCACGTGCTTGGAATGCCACAGCCGGATTTCATGTGACCATATCTTTCCCTGACGCCGCCAAGATTTGACCATCTTTCGGCGTCAGGGATATGGGCATGAGCAAAACCGACCAGATTCTTGCCAGCAATGCGCGTGGCACCCAGACAAAACGGAAGACGGGGTTCCTAAGCCCCCGCGCCCGTGTTCTGCTTTTGACGCTGACCACATTGCTGGTGTTGTTCGTATTCTTCACGCAACCGCAGGTCCGCGCAGCGCTTGACGGGCTTTGGGGCTAAAACCCCAAGCTTTTAGTTCACCGAGACAACCTCGATATCGAAAATCAAATCCTGCCCGGCCAGCGGGTGATTGGCGTCCAGCGTCACCGTGGCCTCGTTCGCCTCGACAACCGTTACCGGCAGCGCCTGACCGTCCGGGGTCTGCATCTGCAGCTGGGTTCCCGGCTCTAGTGGGATGTCATCCGGAATACCCTCACGCGGGATATCCTGCCGCATCGCCGGGTTGATCGGGCCATAGGCGTCGACACAGGCAATCTCGACCCGCTTCTTGTCGCCGACAGCCAATCCTGGCATCGCGCTATCGAGACCCGGGATAATCTGGCCCGAACCGACAACGAACTCCAACGGATCGCGCCCGTCCGAGCTGTCAAAGACGGTCTCGTCCAGCAGCGTGCCGGTATAGTGGATGCGAACGGTGTCGCCTTGTTTGATCTCGGACATTGGGCCTCCGGGGCTTGTGGGGAATTGGGCGCCGAACACAAGCGCGCTACGCCGGAGTCTGACGCGGCGCAGGATGCATGCATCTGATTCTGATGTCCAGATTGCGGTGCAGGCATGCGCACCCTCTTGTCGTCGCTTACACGCGCGCCTTCAATACCAAGCGGGCAGAACAGGAACATCCGATCCTATCGACAAGATGTTATCGCTACAGTCTTAAATAGAGATTGACCGGTGATGGGAATCTCTGCCATCAGCGTCCTCATGTCCGGTTCCGGGTTCGCCCGGAGAAAAGGGAATGCGGTGCGGGGAATTCAAATCCACCCAATGCCGCAACTGCCCCCGCAACTGTAGGCGGAGAGCAGGGCTGACACGCCACTGGGTTCCACCCGGGAAGGCCAGCCCCATGCTTTGACCCGCAAGTCAGGAGACCTGCCGGACATGCACCCTCGGAAGGGGTGTGTCACCGATGCCGGGGTGTGCATTGGGCCGATACCCTCATTTTGGGTACGTGGTCCCGATCTCCCCGATGTCAAAAAAGAAAGCGTGCCGGGGTTGGCACGAAGGACGAAGGAAAGACCTTGTGAAGAAACTATTTTGCACGGCTGCGGCTGCGCTGGCGATTCCAGCGATGGCGCACGCACATTTTCTGCTGGAATACACCACCGACACGCTGATCGAGGCGCCGGGCGACGTGCCGGTCAAGCTGATCTTCTGGCACCCGTTTGAAAACGGCCATGTCATGGATCTGGAAAAGCCGCAGGAATTCTACGTGATCCACAATGGCGAAAAGACCGACCTGCTGGACACGCTGGAGCCCATCCGGTTTTCGAGCCCCGAAAACGAAGGCGCGGCCTTACAGGGATCTGTTCCGGTCAAGCGTTCGGGCGACTACGTGATGGTCACGGTGCCTCAGCCCTATTACGAAGAGGCCGAGGATATCTATATCCAACAGATCACGAAGGCGTTCCTGAACCGCAACGAACTGCCGACCGACTGGATGAACCCCGCGGGTCTGGCGACCGAGATCGTGCCTCTGAACAAGCCCTACAACATCATCGCAGGCTCGACCTTCACCGGTCAGGTTCTGGCAAATGGCGAACCGGTTGCCGGCGCTGAGATCGAGATCGAATACATGGCCGCCAAGCCCAGCTTTGACAGCCAAGCCTCGTCCGAGCCTACCGTTTCGCCGATGCCGGGTGGTGCTGTTGTCGCAATTTCTGACGCCAATGGCTATTTTTCCTTCGGTGTGCCGAAAGCTGGTTACTGGGGCTTTGCCGCCCTCGGTGCTGGTCCTGAAACCGAACATGAAGGCAAAGAGCTGAGCCAGGACGCGGTGATTTGGATCCGCGCCTGGGACATGGAGTAACCCCCGATGCACATCGTCGACGGAGCCCTGTCCAACCCGGTCGTCATCGGCGGAGCCGTTGCCGCCGCTGGTGGGGTCGCAATGGGCCTCAGGTCGCTGGATCTGGACCGCATCCCCACAGCAGGGGTGCTGGCGGCCAGTTTCTTCGTGGCCTCGCTGATCCATGTTCCGATCGGGCCGTCGTCGGTGCATCTGATCCTCAACGGTCTAGCCGGGCTTCTGCTCGGCTGGGCTGCCTTCCCGGCCTTGTTTGTGGGCCTGCTCCTTCAAGCCGTTTTCTTCGGCTTCGGCGGGCTGACGGTGCTGGGGATCAACGCGCTTAACATCGCTTTTCCGGCCGTTCTGGCGGGGCTGCTGTTCCGGCCTCTGATTGGGCGTGGTTCACCTGTTCATGGCGCGATCTGGGGCGGCATAGGCGGCGCCTTTGCCATTGCGGCCACGACCGTCATGGTGGGCATCTCACTGGCCCTGTCCGGGGACGAATTCCTCCCCGCCGCCAGGCTGGTCTTCTTTGCCCATATCCCCGTGATGATCATCGAGGCCGTCCTGACAGGTTTCGCCGTCCTGCTGGCGCGAAAGGTCAAACCCGAATTGTTTCTGACAAGGCCCGCCACATGAGACAGCTTGCCCTCATCCTGGCCCTATGCGCAGCCCCTCTGCCCGCGCTGGCCCACAAGGTGATTGCCGGGGTCTTTGCATCCGGCGATGCGATCGAAGGGGAAATTGGCTTCTCCAACGGCACCATGGCGACCGATACCGAGGTTGTCGTGACCGATCCAAACGGGGTCGAGCTGGGTCGAGCCACAACCGATGCAGACGGGTTCTTTATCTACACGCCCACCGCAGCCGTCGCCCATACTTTCTTTGCTGATCTTGGCGCCGGTCACGTGGCCGAGGTCACCATGCCCGCCGAGGACGTCGCCAAGATCATGGGCGTCGCCGTTCAGAACACGCCGTCAGCGCCGCCTACACCAACTCCCGCCTCAGAGGGCGTCACAGTGACCTCCCTCAGCGATGAGGAACGTCAGGCCATTGCGGCAGCCGTGCGTGACGAAATACGCCCCCTGCGCCGGGAAATCGCGGCCTATCGCGAACATAATGACCTCCAGACCATTCTAGGCGGCATCGGATACATCTTTGGCCTGTTTGGGCTGGGCTTCTACCTTGCGGCGCGGAGGAAACTGGCAGGCTGATGGCACACGTACTGGGACCACAGGAACGGACCCTGGCTGAGGCTGGCACGGTCGGCCAACAAGGGTTGATCGCAGCGCTTGACCCGCGCGTGCGCATCGTCATGTCTGTTGCCTTTGCGGTGGTTGTGGTTGCCCTATCTTCCCTGCCCGCCCTTGCCGCGGCGCTGATGATCGCGCTGTCTCTGCTGGTGCTGTCCCGACTACCTTGGCGCAAGACGCTCAAGCGGATGGCGATGATGGACAGTTTCATCATCTTTATGCTGGTCCTTCTGCCCTTCACCATGCCCGGCGACCCGATGTTTACCGTCTGGGGATTTCCGGCCAGCTGGGAGGGGCTCTGGAAAGCCGTGGAAATCGCGCTGACCGCCAATGCCGTGATCCTGACCGTGATGGTTCTGGTCGGCACGATGGAGCCTGTCACACTGGGCTACGCCCTGCACCGGCTGCGCTGCCCGGAAACACTGGTGCATCTTCTGATGTTCACCATCAGATACATCGACGTCCTGCATGAGGAGTACCAACGCCTCCGCGCCGCGATGAAAGTCCGAGGTTTCCGCCCCGGCACCAACTGGCACACCTACCGCAGTTTTGGCTATCTGGTTGGAATGATGCTGGTCCGAGCCATCGAACGCTCCGAACGTATCCTCGGCGCGATGAAATGTCGGGGGTTTTCGGGCAAGATGCTGTTGCTGCAAGACTATAGCATCAACCGACGTGATATTGTCTTTGGTGCCGGGCTTGGAGCCCTCTGTCTAGCCCTGATCCTAGTGGAATTCGCATGACACTCATCGCGCTGGACGACATCTGCTTTGCCTATCCCGGACAAGCACCGGTTCTGAACGGTGCAAACCTGCAGCTGGAGGCCGGACAACGCCTGTCTCTGACCGGCCCGAACGGGTCCGGGAAATCTACGCTTCTGCGTATCACACTTGGGCTGCAGCGGCCATCTTCGGGTACGGTGACCGTCTTCGGCAAACCACGACAGGCCGAGGCCGATTTCCACGAGGTGCGCCGCCATATCGGGCTTGTCTTTCAGGACCCTGACGACCAGCTGTTCTGCCCCACAGTGGCCGAGGACATTGCTTTTGGTCCACTGAACCTCGGCAAGTCGCGCGACGAGGCCTTGGAGATTGTAGATCGTGTTCTCGGTAATCTCGACCTCATGCACCTGAAGGATCGGACCACGCATAAGCTGTCAGGCGGCGAAAAGCGTCTGATCACGCTGGCGACGGTTCTGGCGATGGAGCCGCATGCACTGCTACTGGATGAACCGACCAATGCGCTGGACACGAAGAACGAGGCGCGGTTGCTCGAAATCCTGCAGTCGCTGCCTCAGGCTATCCTTCTGGTTAGCCATTCTCCTGCATTTCGCGATGCGCTGGCTCCGGACAGGCTGGAATTGCAAGACGGTAAGCTGGTCGCCGTGTGAGAAAGCCTATTTTTGGTCGCGCCGATGCAAGCAATTTGCAACTGCGCAAAGAAAAACCCCGCGTCGAGGACACGGGGTTCTTTTTGAAAGCTATAGGCTTTCTTATTCTTCTGCGGCCTCTTCGGCTGCAACGCGAGCTTTGTCAGCTGCGCCTTTGGCGTCGACGTCACGATCAACGAATTCGATGATCGCCATCGGAGCCATGTCGCCATAGCGGAAGCCAGCTTTCAGGATACGGACATAACCGCCCTGACGCTCGGCATAGCGGGGGCCCAGAACTTCGAACAGCTTTGCGACGTCCTTGTCTTCTTTCAGCTGTGCTGCGGCCTGACGACGGGCGTGCAGGTCGCCGCGCTTGCCCAGAGTGACCAGCTTTTCGATGATCGGGCGCAGTTCTTTTGCCTTGGGCAGAGTTGTTTTGATTTGCTCATGCTCAATGAGCGAGCCAGCCATGTTGGCAAACAGAGCCTTGCGGTGCTCATGAGTACGGTTCAGGCGGCGGTAACCACGTGCGTGACGCATTTTTCAGTTCCTATCTTGCGTTTTGCTTTGTCTGGCCGGCGATGCGTGTCAGCGGCTCTCCTTGGGGCGGAAGTGCCCATACAGTCCCCGGAAGCCCGGGCATTTGTGAAGACGCGCTTAGAACGCGTCTTCGAATTTCTTCGCCAGATCTTCGATGTTGTCGGGCGGCCAATCCTCGACATCCATGCCGAGGTGCAGACCCATGCCGGACAGCACTTCTTTGATCTCGTTCAGCGACTTGCGGCCAAAGTTCGGGGTGCGTAGCATCTCGGCTTCGGTCTTCTGGATCAGATCGCCGATGTAAACGATGTTGTCGTTCTTCAGGCAGTTTGCCGAACGGACCGACAGCTCCAGCTCGTCGACTTTCTTCAGCAGCAGCGGGTTGAACTCCAGACCATCGTCTTCGTCCTGGCGGCCAGCCGATTCCGGCTCGTCGAAGTTGACGAAGATCGACAGCTGGTCCTGCAGGATACGAGCGGCATAGGCCAGCGCGTCTTCCGGCGTGATCGAACCGTCGGTTTCGATCTTCAGGGTCAGCTTGTCATAGTCCAGAACCTGACCTTCACGGGTCGGCTGAACGTCATAGGCAACCTTTTTGACCGGCGAGTAGATCGCGTCGATCGGGATCAGGCCGATGGGTGCATCTTCCGGCTTGTTCTTCTCAGCCGAGACGTAACCCTTGCCGGTGTTGACGGTCAGCTCCATGAACAGGTCGGCGCCATCGTCCAGGTGGCAGATGACGTGATCGCGGTTCAGGACCTCAATGCCAGCGCTTTCGCTGATGTCACCAGCGGTCACAACTGCGGGGCCTTTGGCATTGATCGACAGGCGCTTGGGGCCTTCGACTTCCATGCGCAGCGACACGCCTTTGAGGTTCAGGATGATGTCGGTGACGTCTTCACGTACGCCCGCAACCGAGGAGAACTCGTGCAGGACATTGTCGATTTGAACGCTGGTGATGGCCGCACCTTGCAGCGAGCTCATCAGGACGCGGCGCAAAGCGTTGCCCAGTGTCAGACCAAAGCCACGCTCCAGCGGTTCAGCAACCAGGGTTGCCTGACGCGCAGGGTCGTTGCCCGGCTTGCCGTCCAGCTGGGTCGGCTTGATCAATTCTGCCCAATTCTTGTGGATCATGTAATCCCTCCATTCCTGTCCGCGCCCCATGACCAACAAGGTGCAGACGCCCGAGGTTCAAAATGACATGCTGGGGCCGCGCAAAAACGCAGCCCCAGCTGAATTCGAAATCGCTTAGACGCGGCGGCGCTTCGGCGGGCGGCAGCCGTTGTGAGCGATCGGAGTCACGTCGCGGATCGACGTGATGTTGAAGCCCACGGCAGCCAGCGCACGCAGAGCCGATTCACGACCCGAACCGGGGCCCTGAACTTCGACTTCCAGCGTCTTGACGCCATGTTCCTGCGCCTTTTTGCCTGCATCTTCTGCAGCCATCTGAGCCGCATAAGGCGTCGATTTCCGCGACCCTTTGAAGCCCATGGTACCGGCAGACGACCACGAGATGGCGTTGCCCTGTACGTCCGAGATCAGGATCTTGGTGTTGTTGAAGGTCGAGTTCACATGGGCGACGCCCGATGCGATGTTCTTACGCTCTTTGCGCTTAACGCGAGTCTTGTCACGTGCCATCAGTCAGACCCTCCCTTATTTCTTCTTACCAGCGATGGCCTTTGCGGGGCCTTTGCGGGTACGAGCGTTGGTGTGGGTGCGCTGACCGCGAACCGGCAGGTTGCGGCGGTGACGCAGACCGCGATAGCAGCCCAGATCCATCAGACGCTTGACGTTCATCTGAACTTCACGACGCAGGTCACCTTCGACGGTGAAGTTCTCGTCGATGAATTCGCGGATCTTCAGAACTTCGGCGTCGGACAGTTCGTTGACGCGACGGGTCGCTTCAATGCCCACGGCTTCGCAGATCGCTTTGGCCGAGGTGTTGCCGATTCCGGTGATATATGTGAGGGCGATTGGTACCCGCTTTGCAGTCGGGATGTTTACGCCGGCAATACGTGCCACGTGTCACTTTCCTTTTCGTTGCGGTTCCGTAACTCCAGAACCTTTTTTCACAACGCCTAACCGTGGCAGTGTCGCCAGAGGGCTCAGCATTTTATGATATGATCATGTGAACGGAATACCCGCGCACAATTCGATTCTCTTCCGAGATAGCGTCAATTAGTGTCGCGCGACCCGCGCGTCAAGCGCAGATCGCATATTGATCCCGAATTCACTCCGCAAGCTCAATTTCAGGGAAGGTCCAGGTCCCGTCGATCACTTCGAGCGCGGGTTGGTAGAGACGCACGGTATAGTTCCATCCCTCCATGATCGGCAGGCAATTCACACGGCCGTCTTCACATCTACCGAAATGCACCGTCATCGAGCCATCCGGGTTGCTGTCGCCCGTCACCGAGTTGATCACGTAGACACCCAGATCGTTCTCTTCAAAGAACCCCGCCGCGTTATACAGGCTGACCGACCAGAACGCGCCAACTGGAACTTCGGCGGGAACTTCTAGTTTGTACGCCCCCAGCTCCAGCCCCGGTTCGACGTTCAGATAGAAGGCCTGCGCCTCTGGCAAGCCACCCCAACCGAACGCTGTTCCCAGCAGGTGGCGCACAGGGTCAACCGCCTCTTTCGAACCGAATGTGCCAGTACTGTCTGGCGAGAAACGGGCAAGCTCCAACGCGGCGCCCAACACCTCATCAAAAGCAGCCTTGTCGTAATGCGCTTCGTCGAAAGGACGCGCGGAATTGGCCTGCAGCGTGACCCTGTCCTGCAACCCAGTCACTGCGGCTATGTCTGCCGGGTCCTCCGAGTCGACGAGGTACCGAAACAACAGTGCAACATAGGGCGTATCGAACTGCTCGACCGTCAGCTCATAGGTGCCGCCGCCCAGAAACACATCGTTAACGTAGTGATCCTGATTGACCACCTGCACCGAGACATAGCGATCCCCCGTCTCCGGCACGGTCAGCACAGCGCCGTCCGAGATATCGACGACGGCCATGCTATAGAGCGTATCCCGATTCATGCGGATCGTCGGCTGCATATCCAGCGGTGTCGGCTCACGCATATGAAACAGCGTGTTGACGCCGCCGGACTGCGCCAGGTACTTCCGAAATTCGATATCTGTCGCCGCACGGACAAAGTTGTCGATGGTCACCGGCGTCGGTTCTGCACAAGCACCGATTGCTGCCATAGTCAGAGCGGACGTCATCGCGAGCGATTTAAGCGAAAGGCTCATAGCTATCTCCCAACAAAAAATGCGCGCGTTGTCCGAAGTGATACCTCGTCAAACGCACGCATTCAATTGTCAAGATGTGTTACCTTAGGGCAGCTTCGATTGCGCCCTGAACCTCTTCGATTTCGCCCAGTCCGTTGATCTTGGTCAGTTGACCCTTGGCATAATAGTAGCCGATCAGCGGCGAGGTTTTCTTGTAGTACTCCATCAAGCGGGTCTTGAGGCTTTCCTCATTGTCATCCGCGCGGCGCTTGAAGTCATTCTCTTTGCCGCAATTGGAGCATTTGCCGTCTGCGGGAATCGGCTTGGTGATGTCGTTGTAGACCTCGCCACAGCCGCCACATGTCGAACGCGCGGTGATCCGTTCGACCAGAGCGGCATCGTCGACTTCCATCTCGATCACGGCGTCCAGGCTGTTGCCGGTGCTGTCCAGCAACTCACCCAGCGCGTCGGCCTGTGCCAATGTGCGCGGGAAGCCGTCAAAGATGAAACCGCCCTCTGCACCTGCGTCCAGCTTTTCACGGATCAGACCGATCACGATCTCATCGGTCACAAGCTGCCCTTTGGCCATAACCTCGGCCACACGGTTGCCCATCTCGGTGCCGCTATCCTTGGCCTCGCGCAGCATATCACCAGTGCTAAGCTGCACCATACCGCGTGTTTCGACCAGATGACGCGCCTGGGTACCTTTACCGGCACCCGGGGGGCCAAGCAGAATGATATTCATCGACGAGCAGCTCCCTTTCTGCCGCGTTTCTTGCCTTTGCCGCGCAGTTGGGACTTTTCGATAAGCCCTTCATATTGGTGCGCCAGTAGGTGGCTCTGAACCTGTTGGATCGTGTCCATGGTTACAGAGACGATAATCAGAACCGAGGTGCCACCGAAGTAGAACGGGATGGCAAACTGGTTCCGAACGATTTCTGGTAGCAGACAGACCAGCGCGAGATAGGCCGAACCCAGAACCAGAACGCGGTTGACCACGTATTCCAGATACTCAGCGGTTTTCTTGCCGGGGCGAATACCAGGCACAAAACCGTTCTGCTTTTTCAGGTTGTCGGCCACGTCATCCGGCTTGAAAGATACGTTGAACGTATAGAAATACGCGAAGAACACGATCATCGACGCGAAGAACAGCAGATAGAGCGGTTGTCCGGGGCCAAAGTTCGCCAGCAGCCACGACATGACCGGACCGTTGGCCGCACCCGACGAGAAGGTCGAGATCGTCACCGGCAGCAACAGCAGTGAGCTGGCAAAGATCGCAGGGATAACGCCCGACGGGTTGACCTTGACCGGCAAGTGGCTGGAGCCGCCTTCGTAGACTTTCATACCAGCCTGACGGCGCGGGTATTGAATGTGGATCTTGCGCAGGGCTCGCTCCATGAACACGACAAACGTGATCACGACGATGACCATAAGGATCACACCAACGATCACGGCTGGGCTGATTGCGCCCGAACGACCCGAGGCAAAGAACTGCGCCAGAGCGGCCGGAACCTCGGCGATGATGCCGACGAAGATGATCAGAGAGATACCGTTGCCAATGCCGCGCGCGGTGATCTGCTCACCCAGCCACATCAGGAACATGGTGCCGCCAACCAGAGTAATCATGGTCGACATGCGGAAGAAAAGGCCCGGATCGGTCGCCAGATCGCCCGATTCCAGCGAAACAGCCAGACCATAGGCCTGCACCGTGGCCAGCGCCACAGTACCGAAACGAGTGTACTGGTTGATCTTCTTGCGCCCCTGCTCGCCCTCTTTCTTGAGTTGCTCGAGCGCGGGAACCATGGATGTCAGCAGCTGCACGATGATCGAGGCCGAGATATAGGGCATGATGCCGAGGGCAAAGATACCCATTCGACCCAGCGCCCCGCCGGTGAACATCGAAACCATGCCGCCGATGCCTTGCCCCGCTTGCTCCATGAATTCACGAAGAGCTTGTCCGTCGATTCCCGGCACCGGAATGAAGGTGCCCAGGCGATAAACGATCAACAAACCCAGTGTAAACAGGATGCGGTTGCGCAGATCGGTGGCTTTGCCAAGGGCAGACCAGCTTGTATTGGCTGCCATTTGTTCTGCTGCTGATACCATAAATCGGTCTCTCTTATGAAAACACCGCCCAGAACCGTTTTCCGGCTCGGGCGGCGTCTGGGAAAACTTAGTGCTCTATGTAAGCGGGTCTTCGCCCGCTCACAAGCGCTTACTCTGCCGCAGCAGCTTTTGTGACCGTCAGTGAGCCGCCCGCTTTTTCAACTGCCTCAACGGCAGCTTTCGAAGCACCTGTCACTTCCAGGTTCAGTTTGGCGCTAACCTCGCCTTTGGCCAGAACGCGGATACCGTCCAGCTTGCGACGAACCAGACCCGAGGCAACCAGAGCGTCCTCGGTGATCGCAGCTTTGGCGTCCAGCTTGCCGGCGTCGACGAATTTCTGGATCAGGCCCAGGTTGATAACGGCGAATTCCTTGCGGTTCGGCTTGTTGAAGCCACGCTTGGGAAGACGTTGGTACAGCGGCATCTGGCCGCCTTCGTAGCCGTTGATGGCCACACCCGAACGGGATTTCTGACCTTTGATACCACGGCCACCCATTTTACCTTTACCGGAGCCTGGACCACGGCCAACGCGGGTCCGTTTCGGTGCGGCGCCTGGGTTATCGCGCAATTCGTTCAGTTTCATATCGCTTCTCCTAAGCCGGATGTGACCCCGAAGCGTGATGGGCCAAACACGGCGTTTCTTGGTTTTGATTCTCGTGGGCGCAATGCCACCGGGGCGCTCTACAGCTTTGTGGCCCGCGTTGCAAGTGGTGCGTGGATGCGTGGCCCGCCAAACGCAAAAGAGACGCCCCGCAGGACGCCTCTTCACGTGTGAGTGGTGGGGGAGTTCAGGCGCAGTAAGCGTGCTTGTGCGCAATATCGGCGATATCGCAGCGACGGACTCCGATATCGTCCAGCTCGCGATTGCTGAGCCGCTGCAGTTCGGCGTAGGTCCGCTGGTATTCGGCAGCCCGAGCCCGCGCGACTTTGATGCGTTCAATAAGTGCGGAAACGCGTGCGCCGAAATTGAAGGTCGAGGGGGTGAGTGTTGCAGTATGTGCCATTTTCTTTCCTTTCAGACCGAGGCGTATTCCCCGGCAAATTTTGTGTTCCTTTTGGATACAGCAAGCAGATAGGAAGAGGTCATGCGGCCAACAACGCCAGTTACGGTCTAGCAGCTATGCAAGGCGGACATATCCAGGTTCGGCGGCGAGGCGATCAGCGCGGCACACACCGCTCAAAACCTGCCAAAATTGACGAATCGAGCGATTTCCGATAACTTTGTCATATTGTTTAATGTGTTATGGAGCGTGAAATGACGTGGAATTTTTGCACGTGTTTTGCAGTGGTTTTAATAACTGCAATTGCATTAACGGCTGTATCAACGGCCCCGGCGTCAGCCTGCAACCCAAGATATCAGCTCTGCTGAACCTGAGTCCCAATCGTCAATCCCAGCATAACTGGCTGCGTGACGAAAACCTGTCTTGGCAAAGGGGTCGGACATGTCGTTCTGGACCGGAAAGAAAGAGTCGCTTGTTCAAAGCCTGGTCGAGATCACCTTCAAAGCCTTGCTTTCAGGCCTTGTGATCGTGTTCTTCGCTCAATTTCTGATCGCCATGGTGGACAACCGGATCGAAGTGGCATCGAAACGCGATGCGCTGAATACGTTTCGAAATGATCAGCTGACCATGCTGACCACGCGGTTCACAAAGGCTTACATGTCCACCGACTGCGCACGAAGCCTGCGCAGTGTCGACGTTGATACCTGTCAGAGCGAGTTTTCGGCCCTCCTGACCGAACTCAATTCGATCTATCTCGAGCTTAGGATTCATTATCCAGACCAAGATTTCGATAACCTTCTAAGCCTAGAAACCCTGACCAACACGATGCGGGCGCAACCCGAGGACATTGATCAGGCCGCTCTGGATGTATTCGCGTCCACTTTTGGCGCCTCATTAGACGAAATAGCGCAGAATTTCCGATAGAAATGAGATTTTTTATGATTAAAAATACAGTCTATGCTCTCACTCTAACCTGCTCGGTCTCAACGGGTTTTGCCCAAACAACCTCAAACGGCATCCCGGAGGGAGGGCGCTGGGTCGTGGGCGGGACATTCGCGCTGTCCAATATCGGCAACAATGAACCCAGAGGCAAAAAGAGCTACTCTGGCGCAGAGAAAGAGGCCAACAGGGTCGCCACCTTCTTGCCCGGCATGACAATCGTCTACAATCTTGAACCTACGCCGGGACGGTCCGGGTATCTAACAGGCACAACGCACAACGGGATCCGTGTCGTGGTGCTGGAGGGTGAGCTTTCAAACGGTGCCTTTAGCGACCGTGACACTACAGATGTGGTGACCCACCATTCCTACACCGGATGCCGAGATCTGGCTTGCACCTCTGAGGCTGAAGTTGGGATCGGGTTCTCATTCCAGATTGAAGAAGCCGACGATGACAAGCTCGTGCTGTTTAATCCACAGTCGGAACTGCGTATCGTGCACACGCGGGAAGGGTTCGATCAGTTGGAGGCACGCGGCTACACTACTCAGGTCAAGGATCGCGTTCACCCCCGCCTAATCATTCACGACGGCTACGCCTCCGAAGTTTCGACGGGCTGCGGCCTTGTGCGCAGTGTCCTGCCCGACATAAAGGCCCCCAAGGCAGAGTATGAAGCCAAGCCATCCGAGTGGGCGGCCAACAGTCCAAACTGGTCACTAAAGGCGATCGAAGTCTTTGGCTTGGGCGACGTCGCGCTGAATGCTGCAGGTACAGAATATGTCGGCACTTTGGCCGCTGAAATCGGGACCGGCACGGAATCCGCAAGCGGCCCTGTGTCGTTGGACTTCACGGTCATCGCGTATCGGGATTCCGAATGGGTTAATGAAGAGTTCTACAAATTCGGTGGTCTGGCCCAGACGGTCACGTGCCGCCGTGAGAACCCAAGCTTCGGCAAGCTACTGCCGCGCTATGTCGAAAACGCCTATCTGCATTTCGATGTGACGCCGGGGGAAGAGCCTCAGGACTTTCCTCTGGCTGGCCGTGAACTGCCCGATCAATTCGAAGGCGACAAGGAACTTCAGGATGAACTAAGGGCCTATCTTCCGCGCGCCTTCTACTACAGCGTGAACAATCACCGACAGTATCAGGCGCTGTTCGAGGCGATCGTTGCCGAGACGTCGATCCTCTACCCGTCTGCAATTGCGAATGTCATCGCACGTCTGAACGCGTCATGCGCGCGTCAGAGCCGAAAAGACTGTGCAAAAATCGTGGATCGGGTCGGAAACCTGAACAACAACTAAAGCGACGCTAAGGTTTTGGTCGGTTTGGTTGGCCTATTTTGCGGCCAACCAAAATGGCTACTTCCATAGCATTTCAAACTAGGCTGATCTGGCGCTTAAATGGCCGCTTTGCGGCTTTCGTCAAGATAAATCTCGCGCAAGCGTTTGGCGATTGGGCCGGGGGTGCCATCGCCCAGCGCCACGCCATCAATCTCAACCACTGGCATGACAAAGGCGCTGGCCGAGGTGGTGAAAGCCTCATCAGCCTCTTTCGCTTCGTCGATGGTGAACAAGCGTTCCTCGACCTCCATCTGCGCCTCGGCAGCCATGCGCAGAACGGCCTTGCGGGTGATACCGTGCAGGATCTCATTCGACAGCGGGCGGGTGACGATCTTGCCGTTCTTTACGAAATAGGCATTGTTGCTGGTGCCCTCGGTGACATGACCGTCTTCGATCATCCACGCATCATCACACCCGGCAGCCTTGGCCATCATCTTGCCCATCGACGGGTAGAGCAGCTGCACGGTCTTGATGTCACGACGTCCCCAGCGGATATCCTCGATCGAGATGATCTTGGCGCCTTTTTGCGCCGCAGGGCTATCCGCCAATCCCGGCTTGTTCTGCGTGAACAGAACCAGCGTCGGCTTGGTTTCGGCGGAGGGGAACACAAAATCCCGGTCCCCATCGCTGCCGCGCGAGACCTGCAGATAGACCAGACCTTCGTCAATCTCGTTCAACTCGACCAGCTTGCGGTGGATCTCCAGCAGTTCATCCTTGGTGCAAGGCTCAGCCATCTGCAGCTCGTCCAAAGAACGTTTTAGGCGCACCGCGTGGCCTTCAAAGTCGATCAGCTTGCCATCCAGAACGCTGGTCACCTCATAGACGGCATCTGCCATCAGGAAACCACGGTCAAAAATGGATACCTTGGCCTCGGTTTCGGGCAGGTATTCGCCATTCACGTAAACGGTGCGGGTCATGTGTTGTCTCCTCAGCCCCAAAGTGCCGCACTGGGCGGATGAACTCCGGCGTCGTCAAAAATCATCGGGTTGGTGCGGTCTTCGGCCAACAGAAGCGGGCCGTCAAGGTCTGTCACCATCGCACCCTGCGCCAGCAATGTCGCAGGGGCCATGGCCAGAGAGCTGCCGACCATGCAACCGACCATGACTTTGTAGCCCTCGGCCAACGCCGCCTCGCGCAGCAGCAAAGCCTCAGTCAGACCACCGGTCTTGTCGAGCTTGATGTTCACCACATCATACTTGCCCTTTAGTTTGGGCAGGCTGGTCCGGTCATGGCAGGATTCATCTGCACAGACAGGCACCGGACGCTCCATGCCGATCAGCGCGTCATCCTGGCCTGCGGGCAACGGCTGCTCGACCAATTCCACGCCCAACCGTACCAGATGAGGTGCCAAATCCGCATAGACCTCAGCCGACCAACCTTCGTTGGCATCAACGATGATCTTGGATTTCGGCGCGCCCGCGCGCACGGCCTCCAACCGGGGCATGTCGTCCGGAGTACCCAGCTTGATCTTCAAAAGCGGGCGATGCGCGTTTTCTGCTGCTTGCTTTTGCATCGCGTCGGGCGTCGCCAAAGACAGGGTATAGGCGGTGATTTCAGGCCCCGGAACCGGCAGACCGCCCAGGTCCCAAGCGCGCTTGCCCGCACGCTTGCACTCCATATCCCAAAGAGCGCAGTCCACAGCGTTCCGCGCGGCCCCGGCGGGCAGCAGGTCCATCAGCGATTGCCGCGTGAACTCGGCAGGCAGCGCGGCGATTTCAGCCTCGACCGACTCGAGCGTTTCGTCATAGCGCGCGTAGGGCACGCATTCGCCCCAGCCCTGATGGGTTCCGTCCGAAATTCGAACCGTCAGAACCTTTGCTTCGGTTCGCGACCCGCGCGAGATGGTAAACACCTGCGCCAGCCGAAACACATCACGAGAGACCTCAACCTGCACGCGCCTGCTCCTTCATCTTTTCAAAAATACGCCCGCCTGAGGCGATCCTCCGTCGGGTTTCTTTGATCACAGAGCGGACAGAGCATCCACCAGTTTCCCCGCACCAAAGCGATAAGGGTCAGTGGTGGGCAGGCCCATCTCTTCCTCGACCTTGGCCAGATAAGCCGTGGCTTCATCCTCGCTCAGGTGCTGGGTGTTGACCGAGACGCCAACGACCTGACAGGCAGGATTGCCAACCCGCGCCAGAGGCAGGGCGGTGTCGCGCAGCTGCTGCAGCGTCGGCAGCGAATACTCGGGCAGGCCGCGCATATGGGTCCGGGTCGGCTCATGGCACAGGATCAACGCATCGGGCTGACCGCCATGGACCAGCGCCATGGTGACGCCCGAATAGGACACGTGATACAAAGAGCCCTGCCCCTCAATGTGATCCCAATGATCTTCATCATTGTCGGGCGTCAGGTATTCGACCGCACCCGCCATGAAATCCGCGACAACCGCGTCGAGTGGAACACCTTGACCGGTGATCAAAATACCGGTCTGGCCAGTGGCACGGAAAGTGGATTTCATGCCGCGCTTGCGCATCTCGGCATCCATCGACATCGCCGTATACATCTTACCCGCCGAGCAATCGGTGCCTACAGCCAGGCAACGCTTGCCGCTGCGTTTCTTGCCGTTTGCGATGGGGTATCCAACGGTCGGCACGCGCACATCGTGCAGGGTGCAGCCGTGGGTCTGAGCGGCCGCAACCAGATCGCCTTCGTCCCGCAAAAGGTTGTGCAGGCCCGACGCGATGTCATAGCCCATTTCGAGCGCCTCGATCAGAACGGTTTTCCAGGCCTCGCTGATCACGCCGCCGCGGTTGGCGACACCGATAACCAGCGTCTTTGCACCGGCCTCTTTGGCCTCGGCCAAAGTCATATCGGTCATACCCAGATCGGCCTTGCAGCCCTCCATGCGGTACTGGCCTACAGCATTTTCCGGACGCCAATCACGGATGCCGATAGCAACTTTGGCGGCCAACTGGTCGGGCGCATCGCCCAAAAACAACAGATACGGTGTCTCGATCATTGCGTCGCACTCCTTTAATTCCGCGCCAAACTAAAGAACCACGTGAACGAGCGTTTCGCGAATTTTCACTACATACATCCCCTTACCAATATTTTTTCGCGCATTTTGACGTCTGGTCGCAAAATTCTTCGAAGTTTTTAAAATGAACAAACTTTAAGCACCCGCGAACTGCGCCTTGCGCAAGAAATGCTGCGTGCGCATTGCCGCATCTGCACAATGACCCTTGCGCCGCATTGCGCAATTTAATATCTCGAACGAGAACCAAAACGTAACTTCATTACTCTTGCGAGGTCCCGATGAGTTTCCGCATCCAACCCGCCGCTCCGGCGCGACCAAACCGTTGCCAGTTGTTCGGCCCTGGCTCGAACACAAAGCTGTTCCCGAAGATGGCGGCCTCAGCTGCGGATGTGATTAACCTGGATCTTGAGGATTCGGTTGCACCCTCTGACAAGGACGTCGCCCGCGCCAATGTCATCAAGGCGCTGAACACCGTCGATTGGGGCAACAAATACATGTCCGTGCGGATCAACGGGCTGGATACGCCCTATTGGTACCGCGATGTGGTGGACCTACTGGAACAGGCCGGAGACCGCCTTGACCAGATCATGATCCCCAAGGTCGGCTGCGCAGCGGATGTCTACGCCGTGGACGCTCTGGTCACCGCAATCGAGCGCGCAAAGGGTCGGACCAAACCGATCTCGTTCGAAGTCATCATCGAATCCGCGGCTGGCATTGCCCATGTCGAGGAAATCGCCGCGTCGTCGCCCCGAATGCAGGCGATGAGCCTGGGTGCTGCAGACTTTGCGGCGTCCATGGGCATGCAAACCACCGGGATCGGCGGCACGCAAGAGAACTACTACATGCTGCGCGACGGTGAGAAACACTGGTCAGACCCGTGGCATTGGGCACAGGCCGCCATCGTCGCCGCGTGCCGCACCCATGGCGTTCTGCCAGTCGATGGGCCCTTTGGCGATTTCAGCGACGATGAGGGCTATATCGCGCAAGCCAAACGCTCGGCCACTTTGGGTATGGTCGGCAAATGGGCGATCCACCCCAAGCAGATCGCGCTGGCCAATCAGGTCTTCACCCCGTCGGATGAGGCGGTCTGTGAGGCCCGCGAAATTCTGGCCGCGATGGAACAGGCCAAAGCCAATGGTGAAGGCGCGACAGTATACAAGGGCCGTCTGGTCGACATCGCGTCGATCAAACAGGCCGAGGTCATCGTAGCCCAAGCCGAATTGATTGCAGCGAACGGCTAAGCCAAATCGGTTCAAGGCACCAATACGGTGCCTTGTTCTGGTTCAGTTATGTCCGAAGATATCGTTCGGGACCCATTCGAGGTCCTGACCGTCCTTGCCCCATTTCATCATCAGGCAAGAGCTTCCGCCCTTTTGGAAATACAAAGTGGTCAGCTCGTACCACCCCGCCTCGGGGATTTCGACTTCGGTAACACCGTTGCCTTCGCAGGGTTGGGTGCCATCGTAGTACCCGATGGTCTGGCCGCCCAACTTTGTTTCCGCACCATCGTTTGAATAGACCTCAAACTGGTACATACCCGGTTCGTCAATCCTGATCAGCCCGGTGATCTCCGCCGCGACATTGTAAGGCTGCGAGGCTGTCATGACCGGATCACCATCTTCGGTATCGCGAAAATCAAAGGCGGGCACCGGGTCGGCAGCGACGCCGATCGTATCAATCCACTCCTGCGCCTGCTCGAGGCTTTTGATCTTTTTCGGCGCTTCTGCATAGACCACATTCAAGCCCGGCTTCACATCGGTCTGCACCGGAGCAAGCTCAGCCGTTTCCGCCGCGAGACTTGCCGTTCCTGCGAGGACCGCAAGGGTTGAGATTAGTGCCGTTCGCGAAAACATGTCGCCTCCCCCATATGATATCTATCAGGCCGCACCGAAGCATTTTGCGGAATTAGAGTCAAATTCCCGTCCAATAAGACGTAAACCTTCGATCAACTCCGCAAATCCTTGGGCGAACCCATGACCACATATGACGTGATCGACGTGACATGGGGCAGTGTTCCCAGCACATCGGTGTGAAAAATCTTGTACGAAGGAAGGTCCGCGCATTCCACGCGCAACAGATATTCTATTGTACCGGTGATATTGTGGCATTCAACCACTTCGGGCGCGCGTTGCAAGGCCCGTTCAAAGCCTTCCTGAGCTGCCTTTGTATGCTCTCCCAGACCAACGCCGATATAGGCGACAAAACCCTTACCCAGCGCGGTCGGGTCCAGAACAGCGCGGTATCCGGTGATGACTCCGGCCTTCTCCAACTCTTGCACGCGACGCAAACAGGCCGAGGGAGATAGCCCGACACGATCTGCCAGCTCAAGATTGCTGATGCGCCCGTCCGTCGAGAGTTCGCGCAATATTTCGCGGTTTATACGATCCATCTTAGTCATTAGTTGCCAAACTAGGTCATTTACGCACAATAACGCAATTTCATTTGTGCCATTTGCGGTAAACATCCCTCGCATGACCTACGACATCCTTCTGGCCCTGATCGCGTTTGCCTTCGTCTCGTCCATTACGCCGGGACCGAACAACTTGATGCTAATGGCATCTGGTGCCAATTTCGGCTTTCGGCGCACGATTCCTCATATGCTGGGAATCGGGCTTGGTTTTACCTTCATGGTGCTGCTGGTTGGCGCGGGTCTGGTGCAGGTTTTCAACCAATACCCGGTCAGCTACACGGTGCTGAAGGCAGCCTCGGTCGCGTATCTGTTGTATCTGGCGTGGAAAATCGCGCATGCCGCTCCGGCCGAGAAAGGCGCTGAGGTGGGCACGCCGATGAGCTTTTTACAGGCCGCCGCCTTTCAATGGGTCAACCCAAAGGCCTGGGCGATGGCGCTGACCGCGACGACGGCCTATGCGCCAGGGCAGACCTTCAATGTCATCATCATCGTTGCGCTTGTGTTCGGAGCGGTCAACTTACCCTCAGTCAGCACCTGGACGGTTCTGGGGCAGCAAATGGCGCGGGTCCTGACGAATCCGCGCCGGTTGGTGGTGTTCAACTGGACAATGGCAGCCCTGCTTGTGGCCTCGCTCTATCCGGTGTTGTGGCCGAGCTGATCACTTCAGCGGCAGGCAGATCTCGGTTACTAGATCTTCTGGCGCAGTATCGCGCGGATCGTTGAGGTAGATCTCGTAACAGGGTTGATCTGCTGGCTCTTCCCCTGACTCAGGCAACCAATTCCCGAACAGACTGTGGTAGGCAGCCTCCAAGCCTGAATAGGGCCCCTTGTAGGTCAGCACAGCCGTCTTTCCCCCGGCGATCTGCACGTCCTCCATCCCATCGGGGGTACATTCCCCACGGAATTCGGCCCCGGCATAGCTGCGCAACTGATCCTCTGGCACCTCATCTGGGCTGTCGAAGTAAATTCCAACCACAGGGCCAACCTGCGGCCAAAGCTGACGAGACTCGCACAAAGCGCCGAATGCTTCAAAGCTTTTGCCAATTTCGGAATATGCGCCTTTGTGCGGCAAGGCGATCACGCGGCGGGCGGGTTCGGTTCGGGTGGTCACGGGATGCATCGGATATCCTCCGGTTTTGAAGTTTGGATGGGCTGGCAGAAACTGACCGGCTTTGCGAAAGGCCGCGGGGCTGCTGCCATAAGCCTCGGTAAAGGCCCGGATGAAAGAGTTCGGGTTGGGGTAGCCAACGGAATGCGCAACCTGCGACATCGAGTTGTCTGACCGGACCAGCTGGACCGCAGCACGGTGCAGCCTGATCCGACGCACCGCCTGAGCACAGGTCTCACCTGTCAAAGCGCGGAACACGCGGTGCCAATGAAACCGCGACATCGCGGCGACATCGGCCAGCGCATCCAGCGACAGATCTCTATCGGGGTGATCGTGGATAAAGGTCAGCACCCGCAGGATGCGGTCCTAGTAACTGGTTGCCATTTGGCTTCCCTTCCTTCTCTGCCCAATCGTGGTCGCATAATCTGCTCTCACAAATCTTGCTGAGTTGCATCCCAAGCGACCACACGTCATATAGCAGGGAACTTCCGCGTTGAGAGGCGTCATGACCCAGTATCTGGATTTCGAAAAACCGCTGGCCGAGATCGAAGGCAAAGCAGAAGAGCTGCGCGCCCTGGCCCGCGCCAATGAAGAGATGGATGTGGCCGAGGAAGCCTCAGCTCTGGACGCCAAAGCCGCCAAGCTGCTGGATGAGCTGTATGCCGATCTGACCCCTTGGCGGAAATGTCAGGTCGCACGTCACCCCGAGCGCCCCCATTGTCAGGACTATGTAAAAGAGCTTTTCACCGAGTTCACTCCGCTGGCCGGGGATCGCAACTTTGCCGACGATCTGGCCGTGATCGGCGGTCTGGCCCGATTCAACGATCAGCCGGTGATGGTGATAGGGCATGAGAAAGGCTCTGACACCAAATCGCGGATCGAACGGAATTTCGGAATGGCCCGCCCTGAAGGATACCGCAAAGCGGTCCGCCTGATGGAGATGGCCGGGCGCTTTGGTCTGCCCGTTGTCACCCTGATTGACACCGCCGGGGCCTATCCCGGCAAAGGCGCGGAAGAGCGTGGCCAGTCCGAGGCGATTGCACGTTCGACCGAGATGTGCCTGAAAATCGGCGTGCCTCTGGTTTCTGTCATCATCGGTGAAGGTGGATCTGGTGGGGCTGTAGCCTTTGCAACGGCGAACCGTGTCGCGATGCTGGAGCATTCAGTCTATTCGGTGATTTCTCCCGAAGGCTGCGCCTCGATCCTTTGGAAAGATGCCGAGAAGATGCGCGAGGCCGCCGAAGCACTGCGCCTGACCGCGCAGGACCTTTACAAGTTGGGCGTCTGCGACCGCATCATCACCGAACCCAAGGGCGGCGCCCATCGGGATCGTCCGGCCGCGATTGAATCAGTCCGTGCCGCCATCGCCGCCATGCTGAAAGAGCTGGACGGTAAGGATGCGGCGGCCCTGATCAAGGACCGTCGTCAGAAGTTCCTGGATATCGGTTCAAAAGGGCTGGCGGCGTAAACCGTCAGCCGCCCAACCGGCGCAACAGCTCAACCGAAGGCTTGCCGGTAACCGGCAAACCATTGGCGCGCTGGTAACCGCTGATCGCGGCTTCGGATTTCTTGCCGATCACGCCGTCCGCGCCTTCTGTATCGAACCCGGCCGAAGTCAGGCGGCGTTGCAGCTCTTTGCGGTCTTCCAGCGTGAGCCCTGTTTCATCCGGTCCGAACGACGCCTTGAACGGGCCACCTCCGGCGATTCGGTCGGACAGATGGCCCACACCGATCGCGTAGCTGTCCGAGTTGTTATAGCGCTTGATCACGTTGAAATTGCGGAACACGGCGATCTTTGGGCCGGGAACCTGCGGCTGCAAGACCGCGACGGGCGTGCCGGAAACGGTGCCGACCTCTCCGCCCCAGGGCTGACCACGCACCCAACCCGCGCGCGACAGATAGGCCGCGGTTGAAGCCAGTGAGTCCGACGGATCCTCGGACCAGATATCGCGTCGCCCATCACCGGTGAAATCGACCGCATAAGCCAGATACGAGGTCGGAATGAACTGCGTATGCCCCATCGCGCCCGCCCAGCTGCCGGTCATGTTGTCCGCCGAGGTGTCGCCCGCCTGAATGATCTGCAAGGCCGCGATCAGTTGCTTTTCGAAAAACGCACCGCGCCGCCCGTCATAGGCCAGCGTCGAGGTTGCCGAGATCACAGGCACATCGCCGCGGCGTGCTCCGTAGCGGCTTTCCAGCCCCCAGACGGCCACGACGACCTCTTTGTCGACGCCATATTGCGCCTCAATCTGCGACAGAACACCGTTATGGCGTTGCAGCATCTGTTTGCCGGTGCTGATCCGCTCATCCGAGGCGGCGATGGCCAGATAGTCCTCAAGCGAGCGTTTGAACTCGACCTGATTGCGGTCTCGTTCGATCACGCCGGGCAGATAGCCTGCCCCCTGAAACGCGCGGTTCAACGTGGATTGTGAGATGCCCTGCGAAGAAGCACGGGATTTGAAACCGGCCACCCAGGCATCATAGCCCGCATTGGAAACAGGCTGCATTCGGGATGCAGGCGCGCGCGCCGGTGTGGTTGCATCACTGCACGCCGCCAAAAACGCCGCACTGAGGCCGATTGAAAAACTGCGTCTATTGATCATGACTGAAATCTGCTCTGGTTTGTGATTTGCTTTAGCGTAGCGCAGTCCGTGCGCGCAAACCAGAAAGACCGGTCACAGTGACCGCCAAAAATGCCGTTCGGCAATTGGCCGCCTAGAGCATTTTGCGTTTCACTTTAGGTAAGATCATCGAAATGCGCGTCGACCGTGGGGAGAAGCAGCGTATTTCGATTCAAATCAAACGCAAACGATCTAGCTAACCAGCAACCGCAAGCCTTGTGTCACGTCCGAGCGGACCGCGAGGCGCAGGCCCGGCTCGTCCCCCGCTTTCAGCGCAGCGATGATCAACTTGTGGTAATGCGGTGGCTCGGTGCGCCGCAAACGGCCATAGAGCGCACGCATGGTCGGCCCAAGCTGAAGCCAAACAGTTTCCGCCATGGCCAGCATTGCAGGCGCCTGCGCACGCAGGTAGAGCGTCCGATGAAATTCTAGGTTCGTTCGGATATAGCCCACCGCATCGCGCTTGGTCACCATCTCGGCGACGTTCATATTGATGCTTTGCAATCGATCGATCAGCGCCATATGCGCCCGAGGCAAGGCACGGCTGGCCAGCTCAACCTCCAGCAGCGCCCTCAAGGCGGCCAGCTCTTCGATCCGGTCATTTGTCAGTTCAGGCGTCGAGACGCGCCCCGATGACGACAAAAATAAAGCCCCTTCAGCCGCCAGTCGGCGCACCGCTTCGCGCGCAGGCGTCATCGAGACCCCGAATTCCTTGCCGATTCCCCTGAGTGTCAAAGCCTCGCCTGGGGCAATCTCTCCGTGCAGGATGCGCGATCTCAGGGTGCGATAGACCCGATCATGCGTTGCGATGCTCGAATCCGTGGGCCGTGTCGTTATCATGGCCTCATGTGATCACAAAATTCGGTGACGTCAACTCGCTGGCCCGTCAAATCGGAAGCGATGTAACACGGCTCCGTTGTCCCTCAACCAGCGACGCGGTGTATCATAGGGACCGAAAATACGCTCCACCTGCGCCCAAAAAGCCGGCGAGTGGTTCATCTCCGCCAGATGCGCCACCTCATGCGCAGCGACATAGTGCAGAACTTCGGGCGGAGCCAGAATCAAGCGCCACGAGAACATCAGCCCCCCGTGGGAACTGCACGACCCCCAGCGCGACCGCGTGTCCCGCAACGACAGGGTCGTATAGGACCGGCCCAGAATGGCGGCGTAGTCATCACAGGCCTCGCTCAAACGATCCCGCGCAAGTTCTTTGAGGAAGCGGGCCAATCGACGCCCCTCAGCCCCTGCCGGGACAGCCACCGTGTCCGCGCCCAACTGAACGCGCCGACCGGTTGCCAGGACGATTCGGCGTTCAACGCCTTCGACAGGGATCAGGCCGCCGACGCGTACGTCTTCCCTCTCGGGCTGACCCGCCAGGTTCTGGCGGATCCAATCTTCCTTGCTACGCGCGAAGTTCAACGCCTCGACCTCGGGCACGCCGTTTGGATAAGTCAGGGTAACTCGTCCGTCCAATTGGGAAATCCGCAGACTGATCCGTCGCGCCCGCGCGGATTTGCGCAGCGTCAGCGGCACTGGCGGCCTGCCCGGCAAAGCGTGTTCCCCCATATCCCGTCCTCTTCCGCGCAAAGGCTTTGACAGCACCCGCCGCCTGTGGCAGGTGAACTGAATCTTTTAGACGACTCACCTGATATCAAGGGGATTTGACATGCCCAAGGAAGAATGGGGCGTAAAGCGCGTTTGTCCGACCACCGGTAAGCGGTTTTATGACCTGAACAAAGACCCGATCGTCAGCCCCTACACGGGCGAGATCGTGGAACTTGAAACCGGCAAGAGCCGGATGATCGCCGCCGATGCCGAAGATGCGGCAACCAAGAAAGCGCGCGAAAACGCATCCGAGGATGATCTGGTTCTGGATGATGACGACAATGTCGACGTCGACCTGGATGACGATCTGCTGGACGATGATGACGACGGCAATGATGATGTTTCGCTCGACGACATCAAGGACATGTCGTCGGAAGACGAAAACTGATCCGATACGGGGGCGGCCACTGGCCGCCCTTTTTCGTAGCGAGAGACGGCGCATAGTTTTTTGCAGATTTCTAAATTTGCTCTTGCACTCGTGCGCGCTGTCTCATAAACGTCCGCCCACTGCTTCGGCAGTACCCGGAAGGGGCCTTAGCTCAGTTGGGAGAGCGCTTGCATGGCATGCAAGAGGTCAGGGGTTCGACTCCCCTAGGCTCCACCATTTTTCTCCTCAGTTCGAATTCACTCGCAGTCACACGGCTTTGTAAACAAGGCCTTTGTCGCGCCAGTCTTTCTCACCCCCAAGGAAACTCGGGCTCTGCCAGAGGTCCCATTGTGGGGGTCTGTGCGGGGTTCGCCAGTGAGAAAGTATGCAAGATGACCAAACTGACTGACAAACAAATCAAGGCCGCGAAATCCGGCGACAAAAAGATCAAGCTGGCAGATGGCGGTGGCTTGACGCTGATCGTTCACCCGAAAGGCGGCAAGAAATGGGTCTGGCGCTACAGGGTCGATGGTAAGCAGCGTGAGATGACCTTGGGCTCCTATCCCTCTTTCGGCCTCAAGGACGCGCGCCAGCGCGTCGAGGCGCAGAGGAACTTGCTGGACACTAAAATCACCCCCGACGTGGCGGAGACCGTAGACTTTCCGCAGTACTTTCGGCCAACGTAGTAAACTACTCGGGCCAGATAAAGGCGGATGAGAACAAAACTCTCAGCGAACTCCGTGTCCTGCGTCGAGAGTTATTCGATCCATTGGTTAGTGATCATCGCGGCAATATCGTAAAGAGGATGGGCGATGGATGGATAGTCGAGTTTAACTCGGTCTCGAACGCTGTGCGATGCGCCCTCGATCTACAAAGCCAAGTGTCAGCTCAGTCTTCACTTAAGCTGCGAGTAGGTGTTCATTTGGGAGATGTCGTATTCGACGAAGAAGATATTTTCGGAGATGGCATCAATATTGCCGCTCGGTTACAAGAAGCTTCCAACGAAGAGGCCGTGTTAATTTCCAACGTAGTCTATCGCAGCCTTGGCGAGAGGCTCGCTGAGCAATTTCACCGCGCTGGAGCACGGCAGTTTAAGAACGCGTCGTCGCCAGTCGAAGTATTCCAATGGTCGCCACCTGGCTTCGCTCCACCGCGCTTGACGCCGGCTATTCACTCGAAGTCATTGCTGATCGGTGTCCTACCCTTTGACCGTCTTTCTTCTGACCCCGATCAGGAATTTTTTGCCGATGGCATTACCGAAGAGGTCATCACCACTCTGTCAAAACTGCCGAACTTACTGGTCGTCGCGCGCAATTCTGCTTTCGTCTACAAAGGGCACTCGGTGGACGTGAAATAGGTCGGACTGAAACAGGGCGTCGATCTTGTTCTCGAGGGAAGTGTTCGCCAAAACGGTAATCGTGTGCGGATTACTGCTCAGCAAATCGATGCGAAGTCCGGAATGCACATTTGGGCAGACCGGTATGATCGCCTCATAGAAGACGCATTCGAAGTTCAAGATGAAATTGCCCTCAGGATAGCAACCGAGCTTCAAGTCGAGCTCTTGGTGGGTGAGATGGCCCGTTTCAGAGGTTCGGGGGCTAAAAATCTGGATGCCTGAACTGCTCAATTGCAAGCCGTGGAGGCTTCGCGCAGAATAACAGAGGAAGCACAGGCCGACGCTCACCGGTTTGCGCAAAAGGCAATTTCTCTTGATCCTAACTGCTCTGCGCCACATTGTAATTTGGGGTTCATTTGTACTTTCGAAGCAAGGCACGGCTTTGTAACAGACCGAAGTGCTGAGCTGGCAGAGGCACGTGAATGCGTTCGGCGTGCTCTGGAAATAGACAGCTATAACCCAGAGGCTTACGCAATTGCAGGTTTCGCGGATGCAATAGATGGCAAGCTTGTTTCGGCTATAGAGAAGTTCAATGAAGCACTGGAGCTAAATCCAAACCATGCTGATTTGGCTGCAAGTTTGTCGATTACATTCGCATTCAATGGACAGGCAAAAGAAGCTATCCGCGTGGCGCGGCAAGCCACTACCTTGAACCCTCACTATCCAGGTTGGTATGCAGGCGTTCTGGGTTTAGTCCTTTGACTTGACGGTCAATACGAGGAAGCCAAGGAAGCTGTCACCGGATATGGTCAAAGGGTAGAAGGCTTTGGTCACCTCGACCTCGTACTCGTCCATGTAGAGTCGGAGAACCTTGAGGCCGCTCGCGATGAAGCACGGAATGTGATGAAAAACCGTCCTCAATTTTCCATATCGGATTGGGCGAAAACTCAGCTTTTCTCTGATATAGTAAGATTGGAGAAAGACTGCGCGTCTCTGCGTTTGGCCGGCTCGCACGAGTAAGTGTAACGCTGATTTACGGCACCTCAATTTTTCTTGGAAACTGATACCATTGTGTCCGCTTTGAGCTCGAAGCAATCGTTGGTGGCTTAGTGCATCAATGACCGCTGTGCGGACAACGCCGCCATTCAGCTTCAACGACTGATCCCTCAGGATAGAGCAGTCTCCAAACGTTCCAACGAATTCTGCGGCCACACCTCATCGAATTTGTAGAATTCCTCGAAGATAGGAATTTCCTCGCTGAGTGGCACCCAGGCCTGTTTGCTGCTCGTGAAAATCTGTGCATCCGGAGGACATTGATCCGGGTTGTCCAGTGTTCCAACGCGCACGTACCTTAGCTTTCCAAGGCGGATCATGTAGCTGCTAAAAACGGCGACGCCGCAATCCCTACAGCGCGTAATAATCTGACCTTTCCCGCTTGGAGTGGAAAGCTCATTTTCGGTGATTGGCCCTTTGCACGTCACGCGATCAGCCTCAATGATGGCGTTCAAGACGTAGGCTGCTCCGGTTTGTCGCTGACATTCGCTACAGTGGCAGCAATGCACGAACATGGGTTGTGATGTCATCTGATACGTTACGGCTCCGCAGCCGCATTTCCCTTTGATCATTATTTCCCCCGAGTTGTTTCCTAGCGTTCCAGCCATGGCCCTTATTGGACCAGCTCATAATGCTTGATAGAACGCGACTCGACCAATTCGGCCTCAGCCGGATCGATATGCGAGCTCTGGTAGTTTTCGCCGACAAAAGCCTTTAGTGATTCTAGGTTTTCCCACACCATGACAAAACTGAATTCTCGTGGTGTGTCAGCACGTGCGGTACCAGGAAACACTTGAACGATGCCCTTAGTACCTCTCATCAAGGGTATAGCTGTTTCATGGAAGAACTTGCAGAACTCTTCCTCTTTGCCTGGCCGAGTCACGACCTGAAAGATGCGCATTATCATTCGTCCTACCTCCGTAAAGTACGGTTCCTGAATGTATGAGCGCCTCTGGTTCTATGACCATATCACTTTGTTAGGAGCGTGTCTGCTTTGGGCTCAATGCTGCTGTTCAGCAGAATTCAGAGAATGACCTCTTTGCGGACTTTGCGTCCATCCGCACTATCAATGCATAGGCCCGCATCCAGCCCAAACCAGACCTTCAATTCCAAGCATGGTGACTTCCGAGATGCGGACAAAGCGACAGTTCGCTGCGGCTGCGCAGATGTCCGCTCCCGTGCGGCGATGCGAAGAGGATCGTTTTTGTCACTCAGGACCTTTCAACCAATTCAAATCACGACGGCACATACTCTACCATGCGCACCGTCCTACTCAAATGTCGTCATGTGTTTTTTGGTACAGCTTCAATGCGCAAGAGCCAAACGTTTAGAGATTCTTCGCAGCATATTCCTGACAAACATCGCATCTTCGTGCATGATAAAAAAACAGGCAGACTTTTTTGCCTTCCTGGAAGTGCTTGAAATCTCAAGAGGCGCGCTTTGGAAATATTGGTTAACGGCATAAACACGGTTCTTTGGAATTACGTATTGATCTACGGACTTCTTGGGACGGGTATCTTTTTTACAATTCGTCTTGGTGCGCTTCAGTTTCTCCATTTTGGGGAAATGTTGCGCGTCCTGACGTCTGCGAAGAGCACGGACAAAAGAGGTATTACTCCTTTTCAAGCGCTGACAGTAAGTCTGGCTTCCCGCGTTGGCACTGGAAACCTTGCTGGCGTAGCGGTAGCTCTGACCTTGGGAGGTCCAGGCGCAATCTTTTGGATGTGGATCGTGGCATTGGTTGGAATGGCCACCGCCTATTCCGAAAGCACTTTGGCCCAACTCTACAAAGTCACATCTTCCAACGGAAGGTTCAGAGGAGGTCCCGCGTTCTACATGGCCAACGCCTTGAACGCTCCTTGGGCTGGAGTCATTTTCTCGATCTGCCTGATCGTCAGCTTTGGTTTGGTTTTTGTCGCGGTCCAATCCAACTCGATTGCTGAAGCATTCGAGGGCGCGTTCGGGTTAAACAAATTGGTCGTTGGCATAGCACTGGCCGCTGCAGCAGCGGTAGTCATATTCGGCGGCATAAGAACCATCGCAAAGTTTGCAGAGATCGTTGTACCGCTCATGGCGGGTCTCTACCTCTTGCTTGCCTGTATTGTCGTAGTCCTGAACATTTACGAAGTACCCGCTATGTTGTGGTCGATTGTTGCAGGTGCATTTGGCCTTCAGGAAGCTGCCGGAGGCGTGACAGGAGGCGTCATGGCTGCTGCGCTTAACGGTATCAAACGGGGGCTTTTCTCCAACGAAGCGGGCATGGGCTCAGCACCAAACATTGCAGCGGTTGCAACACCTGATCCCCATCACCCTTCCAGCCAAGGTTTCGTCCAGGCATTTGGGTGTTTTGTGGATACGATTTTGGTCGCAACGGCAACTGCCCTGCTCATTCTTCTGTCGGGCGCAGTCGAAATTGATGGGCCTACCGGAATGCGACTGACTCAAGACGCGGCGGCGGTCCACTTGGGCGAAATCGGCCGCCACTTTATCGCGATTGCCATCGTCTTCTTTGGCTTCACATCTATACTTGGCAACTACTCCTATGCCGAAAACGCAATGACGTTCCTAAAATTGGAAGGCAAATTGCCGATTTACATCTTGCGATTGGGCTGCCTTTCAATGGTTGTCTGGGGCGCTGTGCAAGCTGTTGCCACAGTGTTCAACTTCGCGGATGCGGCCATGGGAATAATGGCGACCATCAATTTGGTAGCAATAGTGCTGCTCTCTGGCACCGTCTACAAACTAACGGTGGATTATTTCTCGCAACGCCGACAGAACCTTGAACCTCGCTTTGTCGCAAGCAAATTTCCCGAACTGAGTAAGGGCGTAGATCACACTGTCTGGACGGAGGAGATCCATGCCGACACTCAAAACCACTGAAAGCGAAAAGCTTCAGGAAGTCTTGGACGATATCGCAGATCGCATTGCCGGCATGTCCGAAAGGGGGAAGGTAGCACAGTATATTCCAGAACTCGCCACAGTTGATCTGAACCAATTCGGTATTGCCGTTGCACCAATCAACGGTCCGCTAGTGTCTGCTGGGGACGCGTACACGCTGTTTTCGATCCAGAGTATCTCAAAAGTGTTCTCGCTTACTTTGGCGCTGCAAAAGGTTGGCGCCACCTTGTGGCAAAGAGTTGGCCGAGAACCTTCCGGCGATCCGTTCAATTCGATCGTTCAGCTTGAACACGAGCGTGGAATCCCAAGGAACCCGTTTATCAACCCCGGTGCGATCGTAGTGGCCGATGTTCTGCTCGAAAACCGTTCTGCTGACGACGCTATCAACGACCTCTTAGCGTTGTGCCGAGAGCTTGCAGAAGACAACTCGGTTGAGGTTGATGTCTCGGTTGCAGATTCAGAGATCCGAACCGGTTCCAGAAATCGTGCGCTTGCCCATTTTATGCAGGCGGAAGGCAACCTTAAGGCTCCCGTAGAGGATGTTCTGTCGCTCTACTTTCGACAGTGTAGCATCGCCATGTCTTGCGAACAGCTGGCGCTAGCAGGTCGTTTTCTTGCGGCGGCGGGTCAAAATCCGGCCACCGGCGCCACAGTATTATCAGCGCAAAGAGCAAGAAGAGTTACTGCGCTCATGATGATGTGTGGATCCTACGATGCTTCGGGCGAATTTGCCTTCCGCGTTGGCCTTCCAGCGAAAAGCGGCGTTGGCGGCGGAATCCTGTGTATTGTACCTGGTATCGCATCTGTTGTCGCCTGGAGCCCTGGGCTCGATCAAAAAGGCAATTCCCATTTAGCAACAATCGCCTTTCAAGAACTAGTTCGCGCCACGGGGTGGTCCATTTTCGGACCAAGTGTATGACCCGGATTGGGTGAACCGGTTCCAAATGCATTTAGTTCCACTTCAATGACCGGCAGAGGACACAACTGAAGTCAGACCGGCATGGGTGGCGGCGATGTAAGACGAGTGATCCGAGAATAGGTTTACAGCACTTTGAGCGGCGATCATCTTTTCATGGACAGAAGCTTAGAAAGCCCCCTACCCGCCTCAAACCAAGTTCTTATGACAAGACTGCTCCAAGGGTATCTTCTCGGCAATCAACTCGCGCGACTTGTTATCCACTGGTTATAAGCCTTAACCAGATTTTCGGGCAAGACCGAAGCGCTGCTGTCAATCACTCCGCTTTCTTCAAACTTCCGACTAGGCCTGCCTCACAGAAACTCAAAAGGTTCAAGGTCATGCTCTCGCGATCCGCCTCGCCAATGTTTCCGCTTAGGGCCAAAATTCGCCACTGCGACGTACACAGGGCGAGCATTGAAGACACGGCAAACACCAACGCGCCCGCAACTCGTTCTGGACTAGCCTCAGGGTGTTTTGAGCACAGCTTTTCTACAACCCTCATGGCCACAGGATCAAAGTGTGTTTGAGCCAATTCTCTCCACCGCGTATCAGCTGAGACAATCGCCACTATTCGTGCATAAGCAAGCCACTGAGGATCTCCGCTGAAGGCTCGCGAAACGAGCGGCAGCATGAAGGCTGACAACAAATCACCGACCCTCCAGTCCGTCTGTGTGTCCAACAATTCAATTCTTGAGAGTCGCTCTTCAGAGAGTTCGGAAGCTCGACGCGCCACTATGCGCTCGAACAACTCTTCTTTAGGGCCCCCGTGAAAATTCACATTGGCCTTTCGAACACCTGCACGTTCAGCAATGTCTCGAATTGAAGCGCCTTCGAATCCCCTCTCGGCAAAAACCTGTTCTGCAGCGTCGAAGATTCGTTCTCTCGCTGCGACGGATCGCTGCGACGGAGCTCTTTTTCTTTCTTTTACAGCATGTTGTGGCATCTCAAAAACCAGTTTGCCTTATTTGGAACGTTCGTTCAAGATAAATACTGCCGCAGGAGGAGACGCGAATGGAACAGGCGCAGGTGAGAGCGGGCCAGCTGGTTGAGGCAAAGGCCCGCCCCGAAGAGTGTTTTGCTTTGATCGGTGCGGGGCCAATGGGCCTTGCAATGGCAAAGACGCTTGTCGAGCAGGGAGTTTCATTTCAAGGATTTGAACTGGCCGATGATGTGGGTGGTCTGTGGAACATCGATGCACCTCGGTCCACGATGTACGAGACCGCCCATCTCATTTCTTCCAAGCGCATGACGGAATTCACCGATTTCCCGATGCTAGAGGATACGGCAGAATATCCGTCACATCGCGAAATGAAGGCCTATTTCCAAGACTTCGCAAAAGCGTTTGACCTGTATCTGCACTTTCATTTCGGAGCCGAAGTTCTGAAGACCGAACCATTGGAACGCGGCGGATGGGAAATAACCTGGCGAGACAAGACCGGCACCCGTCATATCCAAAATTTTGCAGGGTTAATGATTGCCAACGGTACGCTGTCGGAACCTAACATGCCGGATTTCCAGGGTGAATTCACAGGTGAGCTCATCCATGCGTCCGAGTACCGCTATCCCACCCAATTTGCCGGTAAGCGCGTTCTGGTTGTTGGCGCGGGCAACTCCGGTTGCGACATAGCGGTCGATGCCATTCACCACGGCGTAGCATGCGACCTCTCTATGCGCCGCGGGTACTACTTTGTTCCCAAATATGTCTTCGGCGTCCCTGCCGACACAATGGGGGGCAAGATCCGCCTGCCCATGTGGCTGAAGCGAAAAGTCGATGGCGCGATCCTGAAATGGTTTGTCGGTGATCCGCAGAAATACGGGTTTCCGAAACCGGACTACGCTCTTTACGAGTCGCATCCTGTGGTCAACTCCCTCATTCTGTTTCACGCGGGGCATGGCGACCTGAAGGTTCGTCCGGATATCGAGCGTTTGGACGGCAAAACCGTTCATTTCCGCGATGGGACCTCGGCTGAATATGACATGATACTGGCCGCGACCGGGTATAAATTGCACTACCCGTTCATCGACAAGAAACATCTGAATTGGAAGGGTTCTGCGCCTCACCTCTACCTAAATTGCATGCACCCAGAACGAGATGACCTGTTTGTTCTTGGCATGGTCGAAGCATCGGGACTGGGCTGGCAAGGACGTTATGAGCAGGCCGAAATGGTCGCTCGCTACATTTCCGGATTGCGGTCAGGCAACTCCGCGGCGCAGGCAATCCGCTCCACCAAGTCCGATGGGTATGAGAGAGCAACAGGAGGTATGAACTACATCGACCTTCCGCGCATGGCCTACTACGTGGACAAGGCGACCTACCGGAGAGAGGTAACGGGCCAAATCGCTGCACTCAAGGCGGCCCAAGCATGAACGGAATTGATCAGGTCGCGCTAAATTTTGATGCCGGAAATCTTAGAGTTCTCAATGCCATCCTGGCGATCGTCATGTTCTCGATCGCGTTGGATTTGCATACGGACGACTTTCGGCGCATTGCAGGTGCACCCAAGCCCCTCATTGTCGGTCTTGCGTCGCAGTTTCTAGTACTTCCAGCGCTTACTTTTCTTATGATTGTCGCACTGCGACCGATGCCATCTGTAGCGATGGGCCTTATCCTCGTTGCTGCGTGCCCTGGTGGGAACATATCAAATTTCATGACCCACCGGGCGAAAGGGAATGTGGCGCTATCGGTTTCAATGACCGCTTTCGCGACGGTCGGAGCCATCGTTGTCACGCCGGCAAACATTGCATTTTGGGGTAACCTATATGGCCCGACACGCGAAATCTTGCAGCGCACTGAAATCGACCCTGTCGCCGTCGCAATAACGGTCGGGTTCATGCTGATCTTACCTTTAGTCCTTGGGATGCTAGTAAACGCGCGGTTAAAACCAGTAGCTGATCTCATCCGCCGCCCAATGCAGTGGCTCTCAATGGCCATCTTTATTGCCTTCATTGTGCTCGCGCTGGCAGCCAATTGGGCGAACTTCCTTCAGGTCGCCGGAGCGGTCATAGGTCTCGTTGTTGTCCACAATACGCTGGCATTCCTTGGAGGGTACACAACGGCAACGATCACAGGGTTGTCCGAGCGGGATCGCCGTTCAGTTACCATTGAAACAGGTATTCAAAATTCGGGGCTGGGGCTCATCCTGATCTTCGCCTTTTTCGGAGGGATGGGAGGTATGGCTGTTGCCGCTGCTTTGTGGGGCATATGGCACGCGATTTCTGGCTTGGTTCTTGCGGGCTTTTTCGCAAGGCGGGAGATTCCGGTATGAAACGCCTTCTCATCACTGGCGCTGCTGGTGCAGTCGGAACAGCGCTGCTAAGTCGTCTGGCGCATAAGGACAACTATGCCGTCATAGCTACGGATATCCGAGAACCAGCAAAATTGCCGCCTAACGCGCGGTTCATCAAGATGGATGTGACTAGTAGCGACCCACACGACATCATCATGTCAGAACGCCCCGACACGGTCGTGCATCTTGCTTCGATTGTAACCCCCGGGCCAGACACAACGCGGGACTTTGAGTACCAAGTCGATGTTGAGGGCACTCGCAAAGTACTTGATGCCGCCATTTCCGCGGGAGTACAGCGACTGGTTGTTACGTCCTCTGGCGCGGCTTATGGCTATCACGCCGACAATCCAGCGCTATTGCGAGAAACGGACGCAATTCGCGGCAATCAGGAATTCGCCTATTCTTGGCACAAAAGACTGGTCGAGGAGATGTTGGCAGGCGCGAGAGAAACAGCCCCGGAATTAGAGCAAGTCGTATTGAGGGTTGGGACGGTTCTCGGGAACCATATCGAGAACCAGATAACGTCTCTGTTCCAAAAGCCTCGCCTACTTGGGCTGAAAGGTTCTGAGAGCCCCTTTGTCTTTATATGGGACAAGGACCTGGCAGAAATACTGCTGCGCGCATCGACAAACGGGCCTGCGGGAATTTTCAACGTCTCTGGCGACGGTGCGCTTACTGTTTCCCAAATCGCCAAGGCCATGGGCAAGACTGTGCGCTGGTTGCCGCCAAAGTTGGTCAAGATGGCACTGGCCGTGGCCCGACCCGTAGGGCTTTCTCGCTATGGTCCTGAACAAGTTCGATTTCTGCAGTTTCGGCCAGTGCTGGACAACACTGCACTCAAGGTGAAGTTCGGCTATCAACCCAAATACTCAAGCGCCGAAGCATTTGAGCTCTGGTGGGAGCACGCGAAGTGAAAAGAACTGCAGTCATAACTGGTGGTGCTGGCGGCCTGGGACAAGCTTTATCTGAAGCATTGCGAGAACAAGGTTGGCATACCGCTATCATTGACCTGCCAGGTCCGCGCCTGGACGCTTTGGTGAATGACGAAGATCTAAGTCTCTACGCTTGTGACCTCACAAAACCTAAACAGTGCGCAGATATATGCACTCAGATTTTGAAGGATAGACCTTCAATTGACATGGTTGTTTACAACGCAGGGGTCACACAAATCTCTGCATTTGCCGACAGTGACATGAACTCCCATCGCGACCTTTTTGAGATCAACTATTTTTCTGCAATTGAGTGCGCTCGGCACTTCTTACTTCCACTAAGAAAGTCCAAGGGAACGCATCTGGCGATCTCATCAGTCGCGGGATTTGCACCGCTTTTTCGTAGAACGGCCTACGCCGCCAGCAAGCACGCAATGGAAGGGTTTTTTAAGTCTCTGAGAGCCGAGGAAACCTGTCACGGCGTGTCCGTTACGATTGCCGCACCTTCCTTTGTTGCAACGAACATTGGGCAAACCGAAAAAGATACTAAGGGTTTCGCCCGTCCGGGTTCCGCAACTGACGGTGTTGACTATATGACGCCACAAGACGCAGCCCAGATCATTCTCCGCGGGTCTCGAAACCGAAAAGCATTTGTGCCCGTTGGTCGAGTTGCAACTCTATCGAACGTCATGAACCGGCTAGCTCCAACGCTCTTCTTCCGCCAAATGATGCGCACAATTGGAAGGAGTTAGTTTTCGAAGGGTGCTGTCAGACGAATTCGGACTAGTCTCACCTAAGCCAGTAGAGCTATCCTTCATGCCGGGGCAAGTTCGCGTCAATCGGCGAGAGCAGCAGCGCGTGTAAGCTTGAAGGCACCTCGGCTGGTGAGAGACCGCTCCTGGTTAAAGTGGTTGTAGAAGGAGGAGTGAATGGCGGCGAATTTCTGTAATCTTTGCATACGCCAAAAACGCTGCATCCCGCATTCTTTTCCTCAATGTCATTCGTGCCACCGACTATCGACCTTCCTGCTTCCAATCCAGCCCGAGACAAAACTATGACCGTTTAGAAATGCCAAAAGTGGTCATTCTGGCTCATTGCAGCATCCCACAAAATGGGCTCGGTGCGGTCATTCGGCTCAATTCCGTAAACGACTGAGTTGCGGACAAAGCGGAAATCGCAAAGCATTTCTACTGGTCATTGCCGCCGCTTACTTGGCAAAGCCGCTGCCGCGGTGCGGCCGCCAAAGCAGCCGTTCGCTGTGGATGCCAGAACCTAGTTCAATAAAACTCGCTGCTTGCGGGACAGCTGTTACGTCACTTTTCGGTTCAAACGGCACTGAACGATCGGCAGAAATTTGTTCGCGCTACTTTTTTCGGGAAAGCAAAGCCTTGGATTACTATTCCAAGTAACCTTGTCACTTCATCCGCAGATTGGTGACACCCTCATTCGGTGCGCGGTCAGAAAAACTCTAGCTTTCAGATCATTGAACAAAGACTATAGTCGTCACGTTAAGCCGTTAGGCAGCTCCTCGCTCCACTTTCGCAATTCGTCGAGAAATCCAAGCGCCGTACCACCAAACTCGGTGATGGAATATTGAACGGAAATAGGGGCGGTATCCATTACTTGCCTCGCAACCAAGCCCTGCTCTTCTAGCTGGCGCAGCCGCTCGGCAATCATCTTCTTACTGGCCCCGCCAATCATGCGCGAAAGATCGTTGAAACGCACAGGTCCATCCTTTAGATGCCACAAGATCGAACCTGTCCACTTTCCGCCAATGATCCGCATACCGCGCTCGATTGCACATGGCTCATGACACGCCTCTGAGACATGTCGGCGCCCTTTGGCATCCTCATTAACTCGCGCCCGCATCATCGTCCTTTAGCTCAGACAACCAGGTTACCAAAAGTATACTAGTTGATTTCTCACACCTACACTCTCAAATGCTATTTGAACCCGCTGAAAGTCAAGGGTTCAGAGATTGCACAAATAGGATATGGACATGAGCAAAATCCTGATCTTGAACGGCACTCAGCCCTACGATTTTGCCCCCGGACAGTTGAACGCCAGCCTCGCCGATAGAGCGTGCGACATGCTGACGGCAATGGGTCACGACGTTCGCGTGACCACCGTAGCCGACGGCTATGACTCGAATGCTGAGGTTGAGGCGCACCTCTGGGCCGATACAGTCATCATGCAGTTCCCGGTGAACTGGATGGGTGTTCCTTGGATCTTCAAGAAATACATGGATGAGGTTTATACGGCCGGCATGGACGGTCGTATGTGCTCAGGCGACGGTCGAACGACTAACTCACCCAAGGCTAATTACGGCACCGGCGGCACGCTAAATGGTAAGAAATACATGCTGTCGGTTACCTTCAACGCCCCGAAAGAAGTGTTCGATGATGCGTCCGAGCCTTTTTTTGCGGGTGCCAGCGTCGACGACCTACTAGCACCGATGCACTTGAACGCAAAGTTCTTTGCCATGCAGCCCCTTCCGACTTTTGCTGCATTTGATGTTATGAAGAACCCGGAAATCGAGTCCGATTTCGCTCGATTTGACGCGCATCTGAAAACCACATTTACCGAGGTTGAACATGTCCCAGCCTGATATCCATCTTTTCACTGCGGGAACGATGAACGGGTACAAGCCGGTTATCTTTCTAGAGGAGGCAGGCGTCCCTTACGACCTGACTCACATCAACTTTTCCAAGCAGGAACAAAAGGCGCCGGATTATCTGGTGCTGAACCCTAACGGAAAGATCCCAACAATCGAGGATCGTTCGGAAGGGCGCGCCATCTTCGAATCCGGTGCAATCCTGTGGCATCTGGCCGAGAAATACGGAAAGTTCCTGCCTGCGGATCCATTAAAACGGTCCGAGGTGATGCAATGGGTTCTGTTTCAAGTCGGCCATGTAGGCCCCATGATGGGACAGGCAATGTATTTCCAGCACATTGCAGCGCCGAATGGTCACGAAGAGCCCTTTTCAATCCGCAGATACGTAGACGAAAGCCGCCGCTTGATGGAGGTGATGAATACACGTCTGGACGGGCGTGAATGGATCGCTGCGGACGAATACACCATTGCCGACATGATGCTGTACCCGTGGGCGCGTGCTTATGTCTGGGCCAGGGTGGATGTATCGGACCTGCCGCATCTGAACGCCTAGTTCGACCGCATTGATGCCCGGCCCGCCGTGCAGCGGGCGTTGACCATTCCCAAGGCCAACCGTCAGTTCTGGGACGCCGACGCAGATGCCAGCGCCTTTGCTAAGGAAAACGCAGCGCGGTTTTCGAGCGATGTGAAAGGAAGCTGAAGCGGTGAATGCCGGGCATTTCCGGCATGATCACCACAAGATCGGACTGGAAATTCTAGTGCGCCCTCGCTGAACAACCGTTGCAGGGTTGCAAGGCGAGGATCTCCACGACAACCTTCATCCTATAGAAAAACACTCAATCGGGGTGGTCGCTCGCCGACCACTACAACCTTGGAATTTTGAAGGGTCCCTAATTTATGGCACTGCATAACCACCCCATGTGGCGGAAGCCGCAACATCATCAAGACCTCGACCACACTCACGACCACGTCCACTGGGCCGAGTTGTTCTATGACCTGATCCATGTTGTGACGATCTTCCTTCTTGGGAACTACCTGTCTCACCACCTCGATCTGTATGGGTTTCTTGTCTTCGCCGGTGTTTTCATCACGCTCTGGTACGCGTGGGGTGAGCTCAGTATTTTCAACTCGATCTACGTCAGCACCGATTTCTGGCATCGCCTGATCATGGCCGTGATGATCTGTACAGTGATGTTCATGGCCGCCGCCATCCCCGCCATCGACGGCAAGGGCTGGGTTTTCTTCGCGTTGGGGTTTGCCGCGAACAGAGCCATGATTGCCGCGCTATATTTCCGTGCTCAGCGAACCAATTCCTCGGGCGTTTCGATGTCGGCGGCACAGATCCGCAACTTCTCGGCCTTTGCAGTGATCTTTGCCATTACGGCGTTTCTGCCTAAACCGCTTGCCTATTGGGCGTTTGCTGCCGCGATGGTTGCCACGCAGGCGATGTACATGATCCCCGGCGTCACTGTCCTGCGCTTTGAACGGTTCGTCCCGCGCCTCGGTCATATGGCAGAGCGGTTTGCCTTGTTGACGCTGATCGTTTTGGGTGAAGGGTTCTTCAAACTGGTCGTCACACTGTCTGAGAAAGGCATCTACAAAGTTTCACCAGACGTGCTGGTCAACTTTGTAATTGGCGGTGTTTCGATGTTCGTGATGTGTTGGATCTATTTCGACTTCGTTGGCAACGCCAAACCCAAAGACAAAAAGGTTTCGACCTTGGTGATCTGGTGGCTGGCTCATCTGGTCTTGATGTTGTGTGGCGTGATGGTCGGCGTGGCGCTTGCAGCCGAGGTTAAGGTCGGGTTTTGGGAGCCGTACCCAACAGAATACGCTGCCATTGGCTGTTTCGGCCTTGCAGGCTACATCGCTATGCTTTGGGTACTTCAGAACGTCATTGAACACCGTATTGCCTCAGATTTCGGGCGTTGGGATGTGCGGGTGTTTGGGATCGTTTTGGCAATCGCCTGTTTCTATATTGTCCCGCATGTCCCCTCCTTGGTTGGCAATCTGATTTGGGGCACGGCTTTGCTTTCTCAAATCGCGATTCCCTTGATGCGCGCAAGAGCGAAGCTTCGCCATGACTGATGCTGTGACAGGTGCAAACTACCTGAGAAAAAGAGTGTACTGGTGGCTCGAGCGCCCAGACCGTGCTGCGACCGGCCCTTGGGTCCTTGAACTCGCTCTCATCGCTCTGATCACGCTGAACGTGGCCGCTGTTATCCTTGAAACGGTCGATTCAATCTATGACCGCTGGGGGGTCGCACTCAATCTGTTTGAAGGCCTTTCATTGTTAGTTTTCGTGGTGGAATACGCGGCGAGGCTGTGGGTTGCGACAGAAAACCCAAACTACAAAACGCGCGCATCCTGGGCCGTTTCTCCAATCGCAATAATCGACCTATTGGCCATACTCCCAGCGCTGCTTTACCTACTCTTTCCGGTTGACCTGCGGCTGCTAAGAACCTTCCGTATGTTGCGCTTGCTCAAACTCACAAGGTACTCACCCGCGCTCGGCATGCTGCTTGCGGTGTTCGAGGAAGAAGCGGGCGCCTTTTTTGCGGGTTTCTTCATCCTGATGGTGATGCTGATCTTTGCTGCAAGTGGCGCTTGGCTCGCAGAGCACGAGGCGCAACCAGAAGCCTTTGGCTCAATCCCGGCGGCGATGTGGTGGGCGATGGCGACATTGACAACCGTCGGCTATGGCGACGTAACGCCCGTGACAGTTGCCGGTAAGATCTTCGGCGCTGCGATCACAGTGATTGGCATTGGTATGGCGGCATTGCCGGCTGGGATCATCGCCAGCGGCCTAAACGACCAGTTACACCGCCGACGTGCGAGCTTGGAGCTCGAATTTCGAAAGGCGTTGGAAGATGGCGATATCTGCGAGGCTGATGAGAAGGAAATTGACGCTGTTCGCAAGCAATTGGGTCTCTCGCGCCGCGCTGCGGATCATATCCGCAACCGCGTGCATGCGGAAACGCTGTCACAGGTTGATCACTGTCCCACCTGCGGTCAGCCAACGAAACAAAGTGACAATCCCTGATCGGTCACAACAACAAACCGGCGTCGACCGGAAAATTCTATCACAGCATGCTGTGCTGCCTCCGAGGTCCGCGATGAGCCCTTAGCCACGGATGCTGTATCGGGCATGAACTACCGTTGCGTGAGCATTTTTGGGGATCACCGGAATCCAGAAAGCAAGATTCTCGTTAGCCGCCGTTCGCTGCAATCTGCGCAAACGACCGCGACGCGGACAAAGCCGACTTCTGAAGAACGTGGTCTAGTGACCGCTCTTTCGAAGCTTCGATTGAGGCACACAGCTTAAATCGACATGAGCCATTTCTTGAAAATCCTTACTGTGACTCGTTCTTGATCACCCGGACGACAGACGAAGTAGAGTGCGCGATCCAATGGAACACGGGTTTCATCCAGACGGATCAACCGACCAAGTTCCAAGTCCCTAGCTGCCAAAAGACGTCTCGCCAACGCCACGCCTTGCCCGTCAATCGCGGCCTCCAACAAAACAGCACTGTCGACGTACTTGATGCTCTGCGCGTTGATACGATCAGGGCTCAAACCAACTTGTGTTGCCCAACTTTCCCATCCGACGTTAAAGGCGTCGTGCAAAAGTGGAAGACTGGCCACGTCCTCGGCGCGCATTGGCAGCCGGGTTTGATCAACAAGAGACGGCGCAGCCACGACAATCAGTTCCTCTTGCCGGACTTGCTCATGATATAGCCCGTCCCAGCCAGGTTCGCCAAAGCGCAAAGCGACATCAACTTCGGATACATCGAAATCCGCAAATACATCATTCGTGTCCAGCAACAATGAAATACCAGGATGTTCTTGTTGAAACGAGTTGAGTAGCGGCACAAACCACTTGAGCGCAAGCGATGTGGACAAAGACACTGTAATCGACTGGCGGTGATGAAGTCGTTTCACCTCCATCACGCCCAGCTGCAATGTCGAAAACGCCCCGCGAGTTGATTGATGCAGGCGTTCCCCGGCCTCGGTCAGTTCAACACCATTTGGTCGGCGGTGAAAGAGCGTCACACCAAGATGCAGTTCCAGCAACTTGATTTGTCGACTGATCGCCCCGTGGGTGACGTTCAAAACATCCGCTGCTCTGCTCAGGCTGGAGTGGGTAGCGGTCTCGTCAAATGCCTGAAGGGCGCGAAGGTGTCTGAGGTTCTCCATGATGTGAGGAAACCTAACAGAAATGTTCAATTAACTCGATAGGATTACCTAATTCCAAGAGGGTACACTGCTATCAAAGCAATAATTCTCACATACTATACATCTGAAGAAAGGGGATACCATGCCCGATACCAAAGTCGCGCTGATGACAGGCACAGGACAAGGTATTGGCCGGGGTTGCGCCATTGAAATGGCAAACGCGGGCTACAAAGTTTCGCTGATGTCCCCGTCAAACAGGTCTGTTGAACTGGCGGAAGAGCTTGGGGGCATTGGTCGTCGTGGCTCTGTTTTAGATGTCGACGATCTCCGAAAGATGATCGACGACACCATGAGCAAATATGGAAGGATCGATGCAATCGTCAGCAATATGGGCCACGGCGGTGCGGTGCCAGAAGCGATAAAGACGGTAGGGTTTGATCCCGACTTTGACGGGCCGCTTTTGGAACTCAGCGACGCGTTGTGGCACGAAAGTCTGGATATGTACGTACTGAACGTCGTCAAGATCGCCCGCATTGTCACGCCCATATTGATCGAACAGGGCGGGGGCGCATTCGTAAACATTTCGTCCATGAACACAATCGAGCCGCGTGCGCCCTATCCCATGAGCATGCTGCGTGGCGCTCTGCACAGTTTCTCAAAGCTTTATGGGGATCGCTACGCACGGCATAATATACGCATGAACAACCTGCTGCCCGGGTTCTGCGAAAACGTAAATCTTTCCGAACAGGCCCGTCGGGAAATCCCAGCTCAGCGGCCGGCAACATTCGAAGAAATCGGGCAAGCCTGCGTATTTCTTGCCAGCGATAGAGCCCGGTACATTAACGGTCAGAGCATTCTATCCGATGGCGGGATGAACCGCGCGGTACGATAGCAAAGAGGTGCTAAAATGATTGTTACGGAACTCAAAGATATCCTTGGCACAGATCGGGACGTTTCCGGGCCCGGTTGGAATAGCAGAAGACTGCTTCTCGCGTCGGATGGGATGGGGTTCTCGCTGACTGATACGATCATTAAAAAAGGCGCAGTGCTGGAGCTGAAATATACCCATCATTTGGAAGCGTGTTACTGCATTGAGGGCAAGGGGCAGATCAGAGCGTTTGAAGATGAAACCTGGCATTTCCTTGAACCATTTTCCCTCTATGCCTTGGATCAACACGACCGACATTTAGTGCGTGCAACAGAGTTTGACCTTCGGCTTGTCTGCGTATTCAATCCACCGCTCAGCGGGCGCGAAGTACACCGCGAAGACGGAAGTTATGCTCCAACTGTATCTGTATGAGCACGGTGATATGTTGCGCAAACCGGCCGTTCGAGAAGAGCGCAGCCTCTGGAAATTTAGGCTCTCTGAGGACCATCTAAACACGGTGAGAATGACAAATCACTGAGATCAGATCTGTCATCAAAATCGGTGAAGCTTCTTTGCGACCTGGTAGGTATTGGCGTAAGCCGTGACGGACGCCTCAATGGGGTCGGCATAGCCGCCGCCGATTGCCATCGAGACCGGGATGCCCCGGCCTTTGCAGGCGTTCAGTACCGCCTGATCGCGTTGGATAAGGCCATCATGGGTCAGCGCAAGCCGCCCTAGCTTGTCTTCTGCCAGCGGATCAACGCCTGCCTGGTATAGAATGAGGTCGGGACGAAATTCAAACACAGCCGGCAAGTGATCGGCTAAGGCGCGAAGGTAGTCCTTGTCGCCGGTGCCATCCGGCAGGGCAACATCGAGATCCGCTGGAAACTTGCGGAACGGAAAATTCTTTTCCCCGTGCATCGAAAAGACGAAGACCGATGGGTTGTCGGCGAAAATGGCGGCGCTACCGTCACCCTGGTGGACATCAAGATCGATGATTGCGACCCTTTCGACCATGCCAGCCGCAAGCAGGTGGAGCGCCGCGACAGCCTGATCGTTGTAGACGCAATAGCCAGATCCAAACGTAGGATGAGCATGGTGAGTGCCGCCAGCAAGCTGTCCCGAGATACCGTACTCCTGAGCGGTCTCAGCAGCAGCAATTGCGCCACCGGCCGTGGCGCGAACCCGCCTCACAAGTTCCCGGCTCCACGGGAAGCCAATCCGTTTCATGGCCTTTTCCTCCAGTTCCCCGTTTTCAAACTGCGCGACAAAACCGGCGGCGTGCGCACGCAATACCGCTTCATCGCTAGCTGGCAAAGATTTTGCGATCTGTGCCTCCTGAAGAATACCGTCTTTCAGCAGTAGCGTGTGAAGCATTTTGTACTTGCCCTTCGGAAACCGATGTCCGGAAGGCAGACTAGGGGAAAATCTGTGAGGAGAGTAAAATCTCATGGCTTAGGTGAAGAAAAACTCAGGCAATTCGCCAAAGCATAGCCGACCTCCTAACTGGTCTGCAACTTCGGCCGCTGATAGCATTGCGTTTCAAGTGGTGCGTGAATGTAAGGGAAAGCCACAGTTGATATCTAATGCGAATGTCTGCTTTGTGGTTCACTCGCAGTGGACGCGCAATCCTACGTTTTGTTGTCGCTAGATGGGGCGAGTTCGCGTTAGTTGGAATGCATTCAACTATGCGATGTTTCGACTTCGTAGGCCTCGATCATCTCGTGGCCTGTTCGAAAAAAGAACTTCTTCGAGACAAGATTGGCTATTCCATAGCGTTCGAGTTCTGCCTCTATCGATGGTTCGGCAAAGAGAAACACGACCTTAATGTCACGATCGTGGAGTGTTTGAATAGTTGATTTCAAAACGCTCCCGGCAGTGTAATCGATGTCGTCAATTGCAGAAGCGTCGATACAGAACCAGTGGGTCTTTTCTTCGATCGCGGCGATGACATCGACAACCTCATTCGCAAATCGCTGCGCGTTCGCATAGTACATCCCGTGTGAAAAGCGGTAAACAATGAGCCCAGGTTCGAATTGCTCGGGTTTGTCGAGTGGTCGTGCCAGCCATTCCCCGTCTGGCATTTTAGTGATGATGGAATTCTTCGGTCGGTATCCTTTACGCGTATGATCGATCAACGAAAAAACCATCGCAAAAATGATGCCTTGTTCGACTCCGGTGGCCACGACCACGGCGGCCGTGCCCATTGCGATCCCGAACTCAGTGGGCGCTTGGACGAAGATTTCCCGCAATCCGCGCAGGTTTATCAGCTTCAAACCAATCAGGAATACGACGGAGGACAGCACAGCCTCAGGCAAGAACGCAAGAGGCTTCGTAAGGAACAAGAGAACAAACAACACGACCAGCGCCGTAGTCAATTGGGCTATCTGGCTTCGGCCTCCGGCACCGGCAACCATCTCGGTCTTGGTCGGGCTTCCATTGACGACAAAAGTCGCGCTGAATGCCGCGCCAATATTGGCAATACCAAGCCCGACAAGATCGGCATCTTCGTTGAACTTTTCCCCGTAGCGCGCAGCATAGGCGCGAGATGTCGCAGCACTTTGCGCCAGGATGACGACGAGTATCGCCAGCGCTGTAGGGAGCAGCTGTTTGAATGTCGTCCAGTTCCAGTTAACCTGCGGGATGGAGAGTGAAGGCAAACCGCTCGGCACGGGGCCAAGCAAGGCAATCCCGTTTCTTTCGAAATCAAAAAACCAACTTAGTCCGATGATCCCGATGACAGCAATCAATGGCCCAGGCACCTTTGGGGACAGGCGTTTCGCTCCGATCACAATGACCAAAACTGCGGTTGCAATCAAAAATGTCGCCCAACTGATCTGACTGATGTTCTGATAAGCGTTTGAGAGTTTCTGGATCGTGCCATGACCGCTCGTTTCAATGCCTAAGATCCCAGGTAACTCGCCTAAGGCGACTTGAATACCAACACCGGTCAGAAAGCCGACCAGAACCGTTCTGGACAGGAAATCGGCCAGAAACCCCAGACCGACGACTCTGGCCGCGATCAAGAGAATACCTGCCATCAGCGCCAAAAGCGAAGCAAGCGCTATGTATTCAGACGAACCACCTACAGCCATGCCAGCCAAGGCTGATGCAGTGATGGCAGCGGTCGCCGAGTCTGCACCAACCACAAGGTGGCGTGAAGATCCGAATATCGCGAAAAGCGTCATCGGAATCATAATCGTATACAGCCCGGTAATGACCGGTGTTCCTGCAATTTTCGTATAGCCCATGACCTCGGGTATCGCGAGGCACGCGAAGGTCACTCCGGCAAGGATTTCGGCCGGAAGCTTGGCTGGAACAATAGGCAGAACTCCCTGCAGCACCGGAAGGGATGATCCGTGAGAATGGGACGTTTTGTCAGACATTCAATTGTTGCACTTTCGGGTTAGCCCCCACGTGGCGGCAGAAGCTATTTCTCGTGATAGCACTGGCGTTTTTCGGATGCATGGAACTTTTTGAAGATTTCATCGAATTTGCAACGTCCGGTTTATGCGCATTGCTGCAATTGGGGCATCGCGCAGCATTGGGGAAAGTGGGCTCGATTCGGTCATGCGATGATATTTTGTAAGTGTCTCCTATACGCTCGGAGCTGGTAACAGACAGATTTGACTGAACGGCTGCCAGCCTATTTTAGAGAAAAAAGGGAATTTCGTATGCACAGATGGATTTACATTGGGTTCGCGTTGCTGGTTTCAGCGTGCAACCCACCTCCCAAGGCTCCATTGGTCACTAACGCGAACGGTCAGACTGCCATCCAAATCAACACAAGCGGGCTGACAGGCTACGAGTCGACCTGTTAAGAGATCACAAGAGGCAGCGTTCGCGCGATTGGACACAAGAGAGCGCGCATCCCAAAAGGTATCGATGCGAGCAGCTGAACCGTCACCCCAGACGAGTTCAAGCGGATGCGCCAATCAGCGATTCTGGCGGGCGGACCCGGTTCTGGCAATCGGTAAATGAAGGAGAGGCCGGTATATGTTCAACGATGATGTCCAGGCACGATGCCCTGAATGCGGATCGCCGGATACGTTGATTACGGGTGAGAAAGCTGCCTGCAATGCATGTGGGTACGAGGAGCCATTTCTGCTCGGTGAGGAGGTGCGCAACGGAGCGGAAGAGGTCGTGATCAACGCGCAGAAAATGGCACGGGCGAGAGACGTTCTGCAGCGATGGGATTTCGCTGGGTAGGTGGGTGGCTGAAGAGGCCAGATATTCGGAAAATTGAAAGCTTGCTGCGCGGGCCTCTCAGAGTCGCAACATGGGCCACGTTTGTCCGAAGGCGAGAAAACCGTTACCCCCCTTTAAATAGGCGTAGAGAGAATCCGGAAGGGTTCTGATTAGGTTTCTCTGCAGCGACTTGCTCGGCAGGGCCCACGCGCTTTATTCTGCGCGCGCTGCGCTGTAATCCTCGTCTGACACATGCTCCATCCAATCAGCAGTCTTGCCCTCGACAGACGTCTGCACAGCCAGATGGGTCATCGCACAGTCTGGCGCCGCGCCGTGCCAATGCCGCTCTCCTGGCGCAAACCACACCGTATCGCCAGGGCGCAACACCTGCACTGACTGCCCCTCAGCTCCAGCTAGGCCCGAGCCCGACAAGACATGCAGCGTTTGACCGGCGGGGTGCGTGTGCCACGCCGTCCGTGCTCCGGGCTCAAAAGTCACAGTAAGGATCTTGACCGGCGAGGGATCATTCCCTGTAACAACGGGATCAAAGCGGACTGTACCGGTGAAATACTCATTGCCGGGAAATTGAGAGGGCCGGTCCCCCGCGCGGTGAATTTTCATGATGTGCTCCTTCGTTGCGTTGCTCCTGGGGACATAGCAGAGTTCCAATTTCAAACCCAGATGCACGCCGGGTCGGCGCGGCCATCTGGGCACCATTGTCGAATGCCCAGATTGCGACTGTAACCGGTCAGCGGATTGCACAAGACCTGCGTCTGAGTTGCGGACTTTTCTGCCGTTCGCTGGGCTTTTGCCAAAGTCTGCTTTTCCAATCGCGGAAGCAGATGCCCGTTACTCAGGGTACAACAGTTCGACTAATAACCACTCAGGCGTGCCATGAACTCTTAGCCTGAGGGTACCAGCTGGCCCACAATAGCCGCGTAATCCTGTATTGGAAAAAACAAATTTGTCGGCAACAAAAGGCTGGGCGTATTCATGAAGAAGCCTCATTTCGGGATTGAAAAGTGAGAACCGAATGGCGTTCTCCCCCACCCAAGAGAGGTCGAGCTGATCAACCAGCGACGAAGGGCTATCTTTCGGTAGCTGTGTTGGGTCAGAGTAGGGTGTGTTTATGCACACAAACCGGACATCATTCCGGAAAGCGGCCGCCAACGGCATGGGTATATCCTTCTCACGGAAGTTTTGAAGCTCTGCCCAGTCCCAGGGAAGGCTTTGTCTTTGAACCGTGATCCAAAGTCCAATGAGGACGAGCGCGATGACAAGCGCAAGCATGATGGTTTTGAAGGCGGCTGACCTTAGCATTATCGTAGTTTAGCGGTGGTGGGTAAAGCCAACATCAAAAAAACAGGGCTGGACGGCTGACGGGACATTGCTGCCCTTGACAGGAAGAGCCCGAATGTCGGCTAACTGAGGCTTCTCTAGGCTGGGCGTATTCCATTCAATGGCGGATATCTGCTTTTCTGACCTTTCTCGATTTTGCAGATGACAAAGCTCCGTCGCTGCTGGTAGCTGTCTAAAGGTGTGCGCATCACAAATTGGAGAACCGTCAATGAACTGCTCAGGTTGGCTCATTGACTGAGAATGGGCACTGGCACCCCAAGATTTTTCCGGTCACGCAATTGCTCATACGGAGTTGAGAATGTCAGGTTTCGCGCAGACAACCCCATCGGCTCTTGGTAACGCGAACGCACCTTGGGTGTTGGACGGAAGAGCGGTCGCCGAAAACCTCGGCGTAAACCCTGAGACGGGATTGAATCCGGACGAGGTGGCCAGGCGGCTTTCAACACACGGTCCAAACCGCTTGGAAGAGACTGCAACAGTGCCGCCCTGGAAGATGCTCCTGCGGCAATTCGCAAGCCCGCTGCTGATCATCCTGATAGCAGGTGCTCTTGTCTCGGCCTATACAGGGCATTGGGTTGATGCGATTGCGATATTCGCGATCGCCGTCTTCAACGCCTTCATCTCCTTCTGGCAGGAATACAAGGCCGAGCAGTCTTTGGCAGCCCTGCGGGAGATGTCTGCACCGCAGGCCTTCGTGCGCCGCGGCGGCGAGATCGTCGAAGTACCGGCGGCGGATCTCGTGCCGGGCGATATTCTGCGAGTAAAAGCCGGTGACATTCTGGCCGCCGACATTCGCTTTGTCACCACCAGCCGGATGCAGGTCGACGAGGCCGCGTTGACGGGAGAATCCGAACCGGTCGACAAACATGCCGATCCGATCGAGGACGAAGACGTCGTTCTGGCCGATCGTCTGAATATGGGCTTCATGAGCACGCAGGTCACTGGCGGCGCTGGTGAAGGCATTGTCGTGGGCACCGGAATGGAGACCGAGGTCGGTCACATCGCTGCCCTCATGTCCTCTGCGAAAGAGCCAAAGACCCCGCTGCAACTCAAGATCGAGGGCCTTTCCAAGGTGCTGATCATGGCGGCCCTGATCGTGGTCGCCATCGTGATCGGCATTGGCGTGGTCAATGGAATGGATGCGGCTGAGATGCTGAACACGGCAATCTCGCTGTCGGTCGCGGCGATCCCGGAGGGCCTGCCGACAGTAGTCACCATCGTTCTGACGCTGGGATCGCAAAACATGGCTGCCAGCAACGCCTTGGCGCGACGGCTTTCCTCTGTAGAAACGCTCGGCGCGACCTCGGTGATCTGTTCAGACAAGACCGGCACGCTCACGCAGAACCAAATGCAGGTGATGCAATGCTGGGCCGGTGGCAAGGACTGGGAAGTGACCGGCGAGGGGTTCGATCCGCATGGCGAGTTCCGTTCCGAAGACGGTAGCGTGGCCGAGATCGAGGCCGAAACGGATCTTCGGCAGATGCTGGCCGTCTCCGCCTATTGCAACGATGCGCGTATGGTCGAGGCTGACGGGCGCCCGGCGATCCAGGGCAACCCGACTGAGGGCGCTCTGGTCGTGGCCGCGGCCAAGGTCGGGATTTCCCGCGAGAAGTTGACAGAAGCGCGGGTCGAGGCGCTTCGGCAATTCCCCTTCGATTCAACGCGCAAGATGATGTCTGTCTTCGCTCGATTGCCGGATGGGCGCACTGTGCTCGGCGCCAAGGGGGCGCCTGATGTGATCCTGTCAAGGGCGAGCCATGTCCGCCTGGCCGGGGAAACGCTTGAGATCTCCCCGGCCTTGCGGGAAGAGATCGAGGCGGTGATCGACGGTTTCGGCGAGAAGGCGCTCCGGACCCTCGCCGTGGCTTATCGGGAGGTGGCAGAAGAGGATCTGGACCATGCCGATCCCGAGCAGCGGATCGTACTGCTTGGCATTCACGGCATCATGGACCCGCCGCGCAGCGAAGTACCCATCGCCGTTTCGGAGGCAACTGGGGCCGGCATCCGAACGGTGATGATCACCGGCGACCACGCCGTGACCGCCCAAGCGATTGCGGAACAGATCGGCATTCGCACCAGCGACGCGCAGACGGTTCATACCGGGGTCGAGCTCGACCTGATGAGCGATCAGGATTTGAAAGAGATGGTGCAGCACGCGGCCGTCTTTGCCCGGGTGACCCCGGAGCACAAGCTGCGCATCGTCAATGCCATGCAGGAGAATGGCGAGGTGGCGGCAATGACCGGGGATGGCGTCAACGACGCGCCCGCTCTGCGAGCGGCGGATATTGGTGTCGCCATGGGCATCACCGGCACGCAGGTCGCCAAGGACAGCGCTGCCCTCGTGCTGCTCGATGACAATTTCTCCACCATCGTGACGGCAGTCCGCGAAGGCCGGCGCATCTTCGACAATCTGTTGAAATTCATTCGGCAGGCGCTCACCGCCAACGTGGCCGAGGTCTCAACGATCCTGTTCGCCTTCCTACTGATGGGGGCAGACCCGCTCCTGCCGATCACACCGCTGATGATCCTCTGGGTGAATCTTGTATCGGATGGGCTACCGGCTCTGACACTCGGCTTCGAGAAAGCGGAACCCGACCTGATGCAGCGCCCACCGCGCCCGCGCGACGATAATCTGTTCGGTGGCGGAATGAAAGAGCGGATCCTGATCCGGGGAACGCTGCTCGGCCTGCTGACCTTTTATGTCTTCCAGGAGTTTCTCGAACGAGGCGCCTCCTTGGAACACGCCCAGACAGCAGCGTTCATGACACTGATCTTTGCCCAGATCTGGCATATTTTCGACGCCCGAACGACCTCTACGCTCTACCGCAAGTCGCCGCTCGGCAACCGCACCTTGCTTGGAGCGGTGAGCATTTCCATATTGCTGTCTCTTCTCGCCATTTATACCGGCGCTGGACATTTCGTGCTTGGAACAGTTTCCCTGCCTCTGTCGCATTTGCTCGGAGTGTTCTTCATCGCCGCATTGCCCACGCTTCTGTTGTCTGCGCTGAAGGAAATGTTCGGACTGAAATGGCTCTGACGCTACCTTTGCTTAGAACGGCACGGAAGGTGCTAGAATGGACATCCTGAAGCACCCATTCGGTGTCAATTTCTTGGCAGAGGGTCTGCATTGTTCCTGGCCAGCATTCCGCCACAAGAATGTCAGAGGAAGTTGAATTTTATGGCCTGATAACCCATACGCACGATCTAGTGACGCGCAGCGCGCAGTGTCGACCCCGGTGTCCTATAGAAGGCATTACAATCAACAAAGCCTATTCTTCGGGCCTAGTGAAACTGTGTATTCCCCGCCTCCAACGATACCGTCGTACCTTTTTCGCCACGTACCGCTGCAGGGACATCAGCAAGGGCGCAAATAATGGCCCGACCACCCGAGGATCGCACAAAGTCCTGGGCGGCCTGCACCTTGGGACCCATTGATCCAGCGGGGAAGTCGTATTCATCCAACGCGTCGGGGGTGATTGACCGAATGCCCTTTTGGTCAGGCGTTCCCCAGTTCAGGAACACGGCTTCTGCATCTGTAGCGATGACAAAGAAATCTGCGCCAAGGTTCTGCGCCAGAAGGCACGAGGCAAAATCCTTGTCGATGACGGCTTCGACCCCGACCAGTTTCCGTTCAGCTCCTGCCTCGTACATTGTCGGGATGCCACCTCCGCCAGCAGCGATCACAGTCGCGCCCTTTTCCAGGATCCAACGGATCGGTTCGACCTGAAAGATACGTTTTGGGCGGGGCGAGGGCACTACGCGCCGCCAGTACTTGCCGTCAGGTTTCACCGTCCAGCCCTTGTCAGCCGCCTCTTTCTTGGCGTCCATTTCGGAGTAGACCTGCCCGATGAATTTTGTTGGGTTGTCAAACGCCGGGTCGTTTGGATCAACCTCGATCATGGTCAGCAGGGTGGCGATGTGATGCTCGAAAGGCAGGATGTTCCCAAGCTCCTGCTCAATCATGTAGCCGATCATGCCCATCGTCTCGCCGACGAGGACGTCTAGCGGGTATTCCTCGACATCGGTGTACATGATCTCTTGCAGGGCCAGCATCCCGACCTGCGGACCGTTCCCGTGGGTGATGACGGTTTCATGCGCTTCGCAAAGCGGAGCAAGGGCTTCGGCAGCAATCTTTGCGTTTTTGCGCTGATTGTCCGCTGTCATTTCCTCGCCCCGTTTGAGAAGCGCGTTGCCGCCTAGTGCTACAACAACGCGTCCCATGGTTCAGCTCCCCAGTGTTGCGACGAGGATCGCCTTGATGGTGTGCATCCGGTTTTCTGCTTGTTCGAACGCAATGTTCATATCGCTTTCGAAAACCTCCTCGGTCACTTCCATCTCGGTGATGCCAAACTGTTCGTGAATGTCCTGACCAACTTTGGTCTCCAGATTGTGGAAGGCTGGCAGACAGTGCATGAACTTGACGCTCGGGTTGCCCGTTTTCTTCATCAGATCCATGTTTACCTGATAGGGGCTCAGCAAATTGATCCGCTCGGCCCAGACCTCTTTCGGCTCACCCATTGACACCCAGACGTCGGTATGAATGAAGTCCGCGCCTTCGACAGCAGACGTATCGTCCGTGATGGTCACACGTGCTCCCGTCTTTTCAGCCCGCTCCATCGCCAATGCGCGCACGTCGTCATGGGGCTGGGTTTCTTTTGGCGAGATCATTCGAACATCGCAGCCCATGATTGCGCCTAGCATCAAAAGCGAATTGCCCATGTTCGATCGGCAATCACCCGAGTAGGCATAGACGATATCTTTGCGAGGCTTGTCGGCATGCTCGATCATGGTTTGCATGTCCGCAAGCATCTGTGTTGGATGCCAATCGTCCGTCAGGCCGTTATAGACTGGGACGCCGGCATAGTCTGACAGTGTCTCGACCATGTCCTGACCCGCACCGCGGAATTCAATCCCGTCGAACATACGTCCCAGAACACGGGCGGTGTCTTTCATCGACTCCTTGTGCCCGATCTGTGAGCCCGACGGATCGAGATAGGTGATGTTCGCGCCCTGATCGTATGCTGCCACTTCAAAGGCGCAGCGGGTGCGTGTCGAAGTTTTTTCGAAGATCAGGCAGATGTTCTTGCCGGTCAGCGACGGCTGTTCGGCGCGGGCGTATTTCGCGCGCTTCAGGTCGCGGGCCAGATCCAGCAGATACAGCATTTCACGCTGGCTGAAATCGGCAATTTTCAGATAGCTACGGCCTTTGAGATTGAATGCCATTTTATCTCTCCCTAACAAAAATCAGAGGGCGCAGGGGGCTGCGCCCATGGTAAATTCAATAGGCGGGGTCGCGGTCGATCGGGCAGGTCATACAGTGGCCGCCACCACGGCCGCGCCCAAGTTCCTGACCCGAGATTTCGATCACCTCGACACCGGCTGCGCGCATCTTTCCGTTCGTGAACGTGTTGCGCGCATAGCCTACAACAACACCTGGCGAGAGGGCGACGACGTTATTACCGTCATCCCATTGTTCGCGCTCGGCCTGGAATTCGTTGCCACCGGTAGAAATGACTTCCAGCGAGTTCAGCCCCAAGGCTTCCTTGTAGACGTCGAACAGGTGCCCTTTTTCAACGTGGATATCCAAATCCCCACGATCGCCCGGACGGATCGAGATACATGTGATCTGATCCGCCACTTCAGAGAATGCGGTGACCTTGTCATGGTCGAGGCAAGTGAAGACAGTATCCAGATGCATGGCTGCACGGCTCTTGGGCATCGCACAGGCGACAACGCGTTCGGCGCCGCCCTTGCGGAACAGCGCTTCTGCGACCTGTGCGACAGCCTGCCGGGTCGTACGCTCACCCATCCCGATGAAAACCGTTCCATTACCAACTGGCTGAACATCTCCGCCCTCAACCGATGCGAGACCGAAATCGTCGTCGCTGTCGCCCCACCAGAACTCAAACTCGGCGTCTTTGAACATCTTGTGGTGCCGGTACACAGTTCGCATGATCAAGGTTTCCGGCTTACGAGCAGGCCAGAACATTGGATTCGTGGTCACACCATCGAAAATCCAGCAGGAGGGGTCTCGTTGAAACTGGGCGTTAGGGATGGCCGGAAGAATGAAATCACCCAGCGAAACAAGATCGCCGAACTGCTCATCAATCATGCCTTTGGGAAGGTCTGCGAAGACGATGCCGCCGAGCATATGCCGAGCAAGCAGCTTAGCATCCATCTCGTCCAGCCAGGCTCGCATTTCTACGGAAAAGCCCAGACCGACCATGTTGGGTGTGATCAGGCGGTCCAGAAGAAAAGCGCGCGCCGAGGGGTCTGATCTGATAGCGTCTGCCAGAAGGTCCTGAATGTCGTAAACCTCGACCCCGCGTTCCCGCATGAGCGAGCAGAATTCAGCGTGATCCTTACGAGCCTGTTCGACCCAGATGACATCATCGAAAAGAAGCTCTTCGCAATTTCGCGGTGTCAGTCGATCATGCGCCAGCGAGGGGCGTGAGACGATCACCTTATTGAGCTTTCCGATCTCGGAATGAACGCCGAGCTTCATTGTAACTCTCCTTTCGAACTATCTGTTTTTTGAATGTCTTCAACGTCATTGGCCTGGCTCCAGCGGACCCAGACATGGATAGGCACGCCCATAAGCAGCAGGACCGAGCCAACCAAAACAGTTTCAGCGCCTGAGCCGATGAAGGCCCAGACCGAATAAATGAACCCAAGCGCGCCCAGTACGATGACCTTCGCCAGTTCCGGGCCATGCAGGACCTGCCCGCCTTTCAGCCGGATCATAATCTCGGCCACTGAGCAGATGGCATAGGGCAACAGGCTGGCTACAACGGCGAGCAAAATGACAAAGTTGAATGCGGCGACCAGCCCTTGCGCATAGTTCATGATAATCAAAACCGAGGCCAACGCGTTCGACAGGATTAACGCATTAGCAGGCGTTCCAAATTTGGATTTTTGGCCCAAGGCTGCAGGAAAGACGCGATCCAAGGCGGCACCGTAAGGGACCTGGCCACTGAGCAGCGTAAAGCCGTTCAAAGTACCAAAGGTCGAAATCACCGCGCCCACAGCAACAAGGACACCACCAACGGGACCAAACATCACCTCACCGACGGCTGCAAGAGGTGCGGCGGAAACAGCAAGCAGCTCGGCAGGAATGACGCCCATCGAAACGGCGGTTACCGAGATATAGACGCTTGCGGCGATAATCACGCCGATCACGGTGGCGCGTGGGATGGTCTTTTCCGGCTCGATAACATCGCCAGAGGGAACCGTCGCAGATTCAAGACCCAGGTAGGCCCAAAGCGTCAGAGCAGCCGCGGCAGAAATCGCCGTAAACGCAGTGGTGCCGCTTTGATTGACCGGAACATAGTTCTCGGTGTTGATCCAGAAGATACCCAATGTGCCAATCAATATCAGCGGAGCGAGCTTGAGCACGGTGGTCACAATCTGAACCAAACCAGCCCCTTCGACCCCTCGGATGTTAACCAAGGTGAGCGTCCAGATTGCAACCAACGCAGTCGAGAGGCCGTACATCGGCACTTCGATGATAATAGGGAACAGGAATCCTAGATACCCCACCAACGCGACAGCGACTGCGGCGTTCCCGGTCCAAAGTGCGATCCAGTACCCCCAGGCGATAATGAAACCGGCAAAGTCTCCGAATGCTTCCTGCGAATAGGCATAAGGACCACCGGGTTTAGAAACGACGCGTGACAGCCTTCCGAATATGATCGCGAGAACAAGCGCCCCTGCCGAAGTCAGAATCCACCCGCCGATTGCGATTGGCCCAAACGGTGCAAGTGACGCTGGTAGAAGGAACACTCCCGACCCGATCATGTTTCCGACGACCAAGGCAATACAGGCCGTCAGCCCAAGGGCACCGGATGTCGATGTTGTGTCTGTGGCGGCGCGATCGGTCATTGCGACGGCTCAGTTCGATGTTGTGTCTGGAGTCTCGGTTGTGGGCCTGTCGATCCCCGGATCAGTGATGGCCCCAACGGTAAGTGCCGCGCAGATGATCAACGCCAGAATTACGAGCAGCGGGAAAACAAAGCGTAGCCACCTGTCATATGACACGCGACCAATGGCTAGCCCTCCCATGACGACGGCAAATGTCGGGTTGAACAGGTTCACCCATCCGTTTGCTGACTGATACGCAGTAACCACAAGGTCACGGCCGACGCCTGCAAAGTCTGCCAGTGGCGCCATGATCGGCATCGAAAGCGTGGCCAGCCCTGACGAGGACGGCACCAGGAATGACATCAAGATCTGAATGCCAAACATCGCGTTGATAAAGGCGAACTCGCTCAGTCCTGAGACAAACCCCTCTGCCCCTGCAAGGATAGTGTCGGTGATCTTGCCCGCGTCCATAATGACGACAACACCGCGTGCGACGCCAATGATCAGGGCAACGCCCAGCAAATCGCGCGCGCCATCAACGAAGGTTTCCACAAAGGTCCCTTCGTCCATTCTGGACCCTTCATCCGTTTTCCCGACCCACCAGACGATGATGGACATCACCAGGAAGAGACCGGACATTTCCGCCATCCACCACCCCAGCGCGACAACACCATAGATCATAATGGCGAAGGTAATCCCGAAAAGAATCAGAATGATCGAACGGGTCTTGGTCATATCGGGGAACGTATCATCGCCTTCCGAACCCTTTAGAAAATGCGCCCGGTTTTCCTCGGCCTGATCTGCCACCACGGACAATGACGGGTCGGCTTTCACGCGTGATGCGTATCGCATGACGAATGCGATGCCTGCAGCAAGACAAAGGACAAGAATAATGAACCTAAGAACGATCCCATTCGTGAACGGAATACCCGCACCTTGCGAGGCAACAACTGTCGCAAATGCGTTGAAGGTTGAGCCCAGGGTCCCAATGCCTGCGCCCAGCATGATCACCGCGACCCCGGTCAAGGAGTCGTATCCTGCCCGAATAAAAACCGGAATGATCAGAGCGTAGAACGCCAAGGATTCTTCGGCCATGCCATAGCTTGTCCCGCCAAAGGCAAAGGCGATCATCAGGATTGGGATCATCAGGATTTCCCGCCCGGCCAACCTGTGCAGCAGCCAACCGATACCGGCGTCGATAGCTCCTGTCTTGGTGACAACCATCAGGAAACCACCAATGACCAGGACAAACAAAGCGACATCAATTGCGGCGCTGGATGAACTTCCAAGGAGACCAGGATCGTACATTCCGGCAATCGGGGCAAGGATAACCGCTGCAAGCCCCTGAGGGTTCGGCTCGACTTCGTGATAGGTGCCTGGGACTGGCGCTTCGCTGCCCAGAGCTTCGTTCATCTGACGGTCGTACTCACCGGCCGGAATAACCCATGTAAGGGCGGCCACGACGGCAATCAGTATGAACAGAATGGTAAAAGCGGTAGGAAATTTAAACTTGGACATATGAAACTCGCGCTGGGTGAAGCTGAGAAACTGGGCAGTCAAATATTTGAATATTTATGTCTCAACTTAGTACTAACGCGGCGACTTGTCACTTTCGTAAAACGTGGGGTTGTCGAACACATTGAACAATGTCTGCCATGGGCTCAGTGCAGTCATTCGCTGCGACTTGCTTGAACGACAGATTTTGCGGATAATTTTACCAAAGCGGGAAATGCGTCTTTTTGCTTCAGCCCGTACAAGTGTTGCTAAGAACGCATTTCTCCTAGGTGCGCGATACCCGAAGCCAGTAGTCGTCTCGCCTCCTAGAGTTCACGCCGACCAGACATCAGGTTTGGAGGCCGCGCACCTATCTTTTCAGAATGCTGGATTGATATCTCTAACCTATCAGCCGCTTCGATTGTGGCTTTAAGTGCAGCCTTGATGGCGGTCCTTTCGGAAATGGGGGAGCGAGTTTCAGCCATTCCTCCGATGTCTGTCCATGACCCTCTCTTCATTTTTATTCCTCGCTCAGGCGGCCCCATTTTGGTAGCAATGACTTATCAATTGCGGCGGTCGTTCTATCCGCACGTCGCATTTCCTCGACCTCCGCACGGAGTGCGGACAGTTCTTCAAGCCCTTTGAGCTAGGCGTGACGACCCAGGGCATCCCGAAGAAGCCTTGCCTGTTGCAAGCTGATTTCGCTCCAAGATGCTGCAGTTGTGGTTCGCTCTGAAGCGGCGCGGATATCTTCAATTGAACTCAATTTGTTCCTGTCAGCCAATTGAGCGAAGTCAGAGCGTGTAGGAGGCCGAACCCGATCAACGAGCCATTGGGCTACGGTTGGATTGCCGATATCAAGCTCGTCGGAAATTTCGTCAGTGGCGCGCCCGAGCATCTCTTCAAGCCGTTCGCCCGCAAGCTGTGCTGCGCGTACTTTAATGCCATTTGCGGCCCGCGGTCGACCCGTTGACTTTCGCGGCTTGTGCCCGGGCAGGAATTTGCCATCCGGGCCGCGTTTAGCTTGTTTCTCGTCATGGGTCATAGAACCGGCAATCTCGTCATATTTACATCAAAAATACTGACATAATAGCTTAACTTTGCGTTCTTGTCGCTATCTTGGGATTGACCCGTAGTTTACGGAGTTCGAGTGCGAGGTGTTCCGCTCCTTCGAGTGAAAAACCAAATCGGCTGTTGCAATCCCACAAAGAAATCAAGAAGTGAGGATGCCTCCCAGGCCATCTGGCATCAGATGCTCAACGCTCAATTCTTTAGTTACAAGAAATGCAATACAACTAGGATGCCCCACTCAATTCTCAATTTCGATTCCTCAATGTTGAACGCACGTTGGCCAAGTTGTCTGGATGAAGGTGATAGCACCGCGCGACAGCAAGGTTTTGGATTGCCAAATTGGTTTCATTGGCCCAATTGACAGCAGTTGAAATCAGAAGAATTCAGTAATACGTGAGTTTCTTTATGGGGGCGAGATGTCCCAACTGGCGGAAAACGCAGCGTTTTCAATGAGGTATGATGGCCCTAGGCTCCACCAAATCTTCATATGCTGTTGGTTTGAGCTTATCCCCTTAATTTACAAGAGTTTAAAAACGATTCTGTTACGTTGAGGTGTCACAATGAGGACGCTTGAGAAGATGCCTGGACACTCCCGACTCTATCGCCATGGCGACGTCTACTATCTCCGCGCAGCCGTCACTGCGGACATCGCAACGACCTACCCGAAGACCGAAGAAAAGTTCTCTTTGATGACGAAGAACCGCGCCTATGCTATTCGGAAGGTCCGTTTCGCTGCCATTGAGGTCGACCAACAATTTGACGCCACCTATGTTTGCTCAAAGCCCAAGGACAGGAAGCTTGAGCTGAACTGACCTCAGATCAGATCAACAAATCAAGGCCGTATACTACAACTTCCAGCTGAAGGAAGATAAAGAAACGCGCCTAGCGTTGGGTGTTTACTAGGAAACAACTGATAGTTCTCTCTTCCGCTGCGCGTCTCTGATCAAAGCCGCGAGCCGAAAGAAGCCATGAGCCATCTTGGTGTAGGGCATTAGCAGGAAGAAAGTCAGAACCGATCCCAGATGGATAGCAAGCAGCGCAGGCATCAGAGACGTTGAACCAAGGGCGTAAAGGACCAGCCCGCTCAGGCCGACAAAACCAAGCAGCAGGATGAAACCTATGTCACCGCCCCAAGCAGACGGGTCGCCAAGCTCTCGATCAGATTTTTGCTTGAGCAGAACCATAGCTCCGCATCCCACTGTCAGCAGGATACCTCCGGAAACGCCGAAGAGTTTTGGCAGGGACCAGAACCCGTAAGGCGCATGCAACCCGAACCCGTAGTGCATAACCGTCGCCACCGAAGTCGACGCGAAACACAGCAGGAAGCCGTACATGATAGCGTGGTGAATGTGACGGCGCCCCTGGCTGAACCGATCTTCATCTTCAAAGTTACATCCCTCACCATGCCCGGCAGCCAGATCCTGCATCTTGCCGGCGCGTTTGAAGGCGGCCTTCAAATCAGTCATTTGGATGGGTTTGCCGCCAACTTCCGCCAAATAGCGCCTTAGGCTGATAGCCACGCTGAAGAGCGGCAACAGGAATGCCGGCGCAAAGATTGCGACCATCGCATTGTGGGACAGGACGGCATAGAACCCCTCTCCTCCGCTTGATCCAATGGCGCGAATTGCCCAGAACAACAGGGCAAATCCAATTGCCAGTGCCAAGGCAATAGCCCCGCCGTGAGTGTGAAACCGGCGCGCCAGAGGCTGCGGCCAGGCGAAGCTTTCCCAGCTGTCCCGCCGCACTTCGGCCAGAGCTTTCGGTAGATTCAGGTCAAACTCGTGCGGAGCTGTGTACTGACAGGCGTAGTAGCAACCTCGGCAGTTGTGGCAGAGGTTGGCGAGTTGCGTGATATCTCCATCGGAAAACGCACGTTCCGCATGCAGGGATGGAAAGACTGAGCAGTAGCCCTCGCAATACCGACAGGCGTTGCAAATCTCGGCCTGACGCCGGGCTTCTTGAATAAGTTCAGTTTGCATAGGCTGCAGCCTCACGTCCTGCGATGCGTCCAAAAACGGTTCCGATGGTCATGCCGAACCCGGCCAAGTAGCCTTGCCCCAAGATTGACCCGGCCATCGTCTCGCCGGCGGCCCAAAGGTTCTTGATCTTGCCGTTGGCGGTCGAACATTGGGCGGTATCGTCGACCTTCAGACCCAGATAGGTGAAGGTCACGCCGGTGCGCAGTGAGTAGCCATAAAAGGGCGGCTCGGTGATCGGACGCGCCCAGTTCGTCTTGGGCGGTGTCAGACCCGAGGTCGTGACCCCGTCCAACTCGGTCGGATGAAACCCACTGGTATCACCGCATGCTTCGTTGAATTCAGCAACGGTCGCCTTCAGCTTGTCGGCGGGCAGATCCATCATTCCGGCCAGTTCTTCCAAGGTGTCCGCCTTCAGCGGTGGAAAGACCGAGGGCATAAACAGGTTCAGCGACTTCGCATCGATGATCACATAGCCAACTTGATCCGGCTGGGCCGCGACAAGACGCCCCCAAATCGCATAGCGCTTGGGCCATACTTCTTCGCCCTCGTCATAAAACCGCTCGGCATTCTTATTCACGACAATTGAAAACGGCACGCAGTCCAGGCGGGTGACGATACCGCCGTCAAACTTCGGCGCGCGCCCGTCAATGGCGACGGCGTGGCACTGGGTCGGATCGCCGACGCTGTCGACACCTTGATCCAACAGATCGGACAGAACTACGCCACGGTTATAGGGTGTGCCCCGGATCAAGAAATTCTTAGCAGGTTCACCCCATGCACGGGTCAGCCAATCCGTGTCGGCCTGAAACCCACCCGAGGCAACAATGACCGCCTTGGGCGTGATGCGATGAGACTGGCCCTCATAGGTGTAGTCGACCCACTCGATCCGATCACCATTCAGCTCCAGATGCGTGACAGCAGCTTCGTACAGAACATCGACACCCAAACCAGTAGCAGTTCGGTAATATGCGTTTACCAGAGACTTCCCGCCCCCCATGAAGAAGGCGTTGGTCCGCGCCAGTGACAATGTCCCGGACAGAGAGGGTTGGAACCGCACCCCGTGTTCTTCCATCCACGGCAGGCATTCCTCGGAGTTTCGGATCGCGAGGCGAGCAAGATGTTCGTCGGTTTTGCCGCCAGTGACCATTAGCAGATCTTCAAGATACTCATCTTCACTGTATTCTTCGATCAGCGGGCCGAGAGGAGCGCCATGCATACAACGAAAATTGCGCGTATGGCGGGAGTTTCCACCACGATAGGGTTTTGGCGCCGTCTCGAGGATCAGAACACGGGCGCCTGCCTCGGCAGCGGTCATCGCGGCGCAAAGGGCTGCGTTCCCACCGCCGATCACAGCGATATCATAAGCTTCCTTTTGGGTGGCCATATCCTGTCTACCTATTGATTTTCGTCGGTTGTCCGGTCGCGCTCTTGCAACGCCCGAATACGCATCCGTTGTGCGGCCTGAATATGCGCACGCATTTCTGTTTCAGCCGCTGCGCCGTCGCGGGCCTTTAAGGCAGCCATGACGCGCTTATGCTCTGCCACTGCTGTCTCGGCCCGATCACCGTCCAGCAATTGCGACGGCCCAAGAATCAACAGCGCTTTTTGCAAAGACAACATAGACTTGGCAAGAAACCGGTTCTTTGCTGCGTCCAAAAGTGTGGCGTGGAAAATCCGGTTGATCCGAGCCGCTTCCGAGCCGGTACCAGCCTCAGCCAAGCGATCATTCAAAACGCTCAACTCGTCCAACTCGACATCCGATGCAGCACGCGCGGCTAAACGGGCGGCAGTTCCCTCGAGAACCGCGCGCATTTCATAGAGTTCCATTACTTCGGCGTAATCAAGGCTGCGGACGGTTGCGCCCTGCCGGGGCACGTGAGTGACTAGCCCGTCGGCCTCTAACTGCCGGATAGCCTCGCGTACGGGAGTACGGCTGACGCCTAGTCGTTCCGACAACTCAATCTCGCGCAGGCGTTCGCCAGGCAAAAGTGTGCCATCCCGAATCTCGTCCAGCAGGCGTTGATACGCTGAATTGCCTTGTGGGCCAGGCTGTAAGGGGTCGTCTTGAATGGTCATCGAACGCTCACTTGTCTTCTTGCGTCCAGTTGTATACATTTGGATACATAGCGAGTCAATATTGTCGGAAGCCGCGCCTTGCCCGCCCAAAACAAAACACCTTCTCTCCTGAAAAAGCGGGCCGTAACGCTGGTCCTTGCACTACTGGGCACCGGAGTATTTTGGTCGTTGAACCTGCCGCTGCCCTTTCTTTTCGGCCCGATGAGCGCTTGTCTGATCGCTGCCCTGGCGCATGCCCCTATGGAAGGTTTTGGTCAGGTCTCGGTTGCAGCGCGCACCATACTCGGCGTTGCAGTTGGGGCTTCGATTACCCCTGCCCTTTTTGCCGAGCTGCCGAAAATGGCCGCGTCTATTGCACTGGTCCCGTTCTTCATCCTGCTGATCGCACTGGTCGGCGTGCCCTTCTTTCGCAAGATCTGGGGGTTTGACACCACGACCGCATTTTACGCCGCCATGCCGGGCGGATTGCAGGACATGATCATCTTTGGAGCCGAAGCAGGCGCCAACCCGCGTACACTTTCGCTAATCCACGGTACGCGCGTACTGATTATCGTTACTCTGGCCCCGCTGTTTCTAACGGTGTTTTACGATGCCCAACTCACCAATCCGATCGGAGAGCCTGCGCGCGAGCTCCCAATACATGAGCTGGCGCTGATGGTGCTGGCCGCCCTTATAGGCTGGAAAGGCGGTGAGCGGATTGGCCTATTCGGGGCATCCATCCTCGGCCCTATGATCCTGACAGCAGCCTTGTCACTAGGGGATTTCATTCACACCCGACCACCGCGCGAGGCCATCCTTGCAGCGCAGTTCTTCATCGGTTGCGGGATAGGCGTGAAGTTCGTGGGCGTCACTTGGGTCGAACTCCGCCGGGTGGTTGCAGCAGGCTTCGCCTATGTCATTGTCCTTGCGATCCTCGCGGCCGCCTTCACTGCTGTTGTCACCACGTTGGGCTTCGGTCAACCGGTCGAGGCTTTCTTGGCCTTTGCCCCCGGCGGACAGGCTGAGATGACAGTGCTAGCTATCGTTTCGGGCGCGGATCTGGGCTTTGTGATCACGCACCATCTGACAAGGATCGTGCTGGTGATCATCGGTGCGCCCATAGCGGCAAATCTTATCCTGCGCTGGTCCAAACCTCGGGGTTGATCATGTGAATGGGAGCGCCTTCAGCATAGGCGTTCACCTGATCGAAAATGTCTGCGAATTGCAGGTCGAATTCGTCCTCGGTCACAAAGCCGATATGCGGGGTCGCGATCAGGTTTGGGTGCGATAGCAACGGGTCATTCGGGTCGGTGAGTGGCTCTGTATCGAAGACATCAATGGCGGCCTTGCCCGGGCGACCGGCGTTCAGCGCGTACAACAAAGCACCCGGAGCGATCAGCCCGGCCCGGGAGGTGTTCACAAACAACGCTCGCGGTTGCATCTGCGAGAAATCTGACGCTGTGATGATGCCGTTTGTGTTTGGCTTCAGACGAACATGGACAGACACAACATCACTATTGGCAAAGAACGCTTCGCGGCTTGCTGCGACCTGCACGCCGTCTGCCTGCGCCCGTGCCCGGCCTTCGTCCGAGGACCACCAGACCACATTCATGCCGAAAGCCTCGGCATAGCCGGCAACGGCACGGGCGATGCGACCATATCCATAGAGCCCCAGCTGCCGCCCCCTCAGGGTCTTGCCAACCCCGGCCTGCCAATGCCCGGCTTTGACCGAGGCCATCTGCGCAGGCAAATCGCGCATCCCAGCCATGATCAGCGCCCATGTCAGTTCAGCTGCGGCATATGAGGGTGTGCCGCCGTGCATGTTCGAACACAGCAGCACTCCGCTATCCGAACATGCCGACACATCGACATGCGGGTATACGCTGCGTTGACTGATCAATTTCAGGTTTGGGAGTTTTTGAACCAATTCGCGGGTGACCTTGGTACGTTCTCGAAACAACACCAGTGCCTCAGCCTCCTGCAAGCGTTCAGCCAATTCGCTGGTATCTTCGACATGGTCTGTCCAGACCTTTACGTCATGGCGAGATAGCTTTTCAAAACAGGGCAGGCCCTGCAGTGTATCAAACCAATCATCCAGAATGTGAACTTTCATCGGTTTTCAATACCCTATTCGGTGCTCAGTTTTCTTGGCGTCGGCACAAAATGACGTGTGTCGAGCGCTTCTAACGCGTTGCGAACACGTTCGCGTTGATCCAGCAAATGGTTGAATTGCTCATCACATCCGGCAATCGGCGTCGGGTAGTCCGCGATGTCCCTCCGCAGAACCGACTGCGCAAGCCTGAGTTCCTGACGCGCGATATCGAGGCATTCAGAATAGTCATCCATCGAGGCATCCTCACAATGTATACTATAGTATACCTTTTAAGAGCCGCCCTTTCAACTGTCGTTCCACACAGATTCCGGTACATAGACATGCCCATCCGCCAATTTGCGCGCTGTTCTCACCAGACCGGCGGCATTCACGTTGAACTCCTCGTCGTTTGAGAAGTCCACCAGAACGTCGATCTTGCCTGAGGCGTGCTCCAACACAACGTCAGCCGGACTTGAATCCGGGCGATCAAGCAACCCGTCTGCGACGGTTCCGGGCGTCAAGGCGCAAGACGCCATGCATTGCGCTCCCGTTACGGCCATAGTTGGGTGGGTTTTCCATGGCATGAAATACCGAACCGCAAGGGTTCCACCCTCTCTGGCGGGTGCCATCAGGCCGAATTTGGGAGTTACCGATTTCGATACGTCCCCCATACCCATCCGTTCCCCGGCTTCGATCCGCATGGCCTCCATCCGATCAAAGAAAGCACGATTGGCATCCAACTCTTCGGCGCTTTCATATCCTGTCAGCCCGAAATCCTCCGCTCGGGCTATCGCCATCGGCATAGCGACATCCATGCACGTCAGCTCGATCCCCTGCACTGTATCGCGCAAATTTCCAGTGGGCAGAAATGCACCTGTTGCTGAGCCCACAACGCCCATAAAACTCAGTTTCACCGGTGCAGAATAGCCGGGAACTCCGGCGATTTCCGCGTTACCCTCATAGACCAAATCGCCGCCCGGGGTCTGCACTTTGGCAATGACGCGGGCGCCTGTGTTGATGGCGCGAATGCGGATTTCGGTCTCATCGCCGTCGGGCTGAAACAATCCCATTTCGATCGCAGCAGGACCAACTCCTGAGAGGATGTTTCCGCAGGTGGGTTTGAAATCGACCAGTTTCTCATCCACAGAAACTTGCGCGAAGAAATAGTCGATATCGGCCCAGTCGTCCTCGCTGGCAGACAGCATCGCAACCTTGGTCGTCACTGCGTTACCACCACCGATCCCGTCGATATTGAGCGCTTGCCCAGCCCCGAGGGCAGCGACCAGAACATCAGCCAACTTATCCCTATCTTCAGGCAGATCAGAGCGTCGAAAATAAGGCCCTCGGGAAGTGCCGCCGCGCATGAAAACATATGGGATTGCTGTCTGTGTCATTGCGAACCCTCCTTTACAAACCGTTGAAATTTCTGATTTCTGTGCTGCCCAGCCGCCAGATTGGCAGACCGGACAAACATGGAGCGCCTACTTGAGCGGCCATGGCAGGTTCACCATGTCTTGCAGCAGGCCCGGCGGGAAATCCCGGTTCAAAGCGCCAGCCATGAAGCACATGAAACCGATGCCGCAGGCCGTCAGGAGTAGCGTCATCTGCCAACTGGACCCGGCGCGAATGCGGAAGAATGCGATCAGGAACCCGATCAGGGCGAGGATGAACCCCACAACCCAAGTGGCCGCGATCAGACCTGCAAACCACGCGAGCGTTGACCAAAGCCCATGCGGCGCGCTTGCATCCTCACCAGCGAGTTCCTTGTCAGCAAAGATCGCATCCCCTTCGGGTCGCCGCATCATCTGGATCAAAAGAATGATGCAGCAGAACAGCGACACGCTGCCGATCACCAGCGGGATGATCTTGTCGGTCATGTTGTAGTCAGGGATCATGTTGGCATTGATCAACGCCACGATCAGGTAAGCCATGATCACCAGCAGGAAGATTAGCGGCGCGCGCTTGCTGCCGGATTTAACCTCACCTTCGGCCATGATCATCTTGGCTTGACGAATGCCTAGAATGACAGAAACCACAGTGACCACGATCAGGACGATGACGATCGGGCTGAAGACGTACTCCATGCCTTCGCCAAAGCTTTTGCGGAAGCGGAAAGAGGCGATCTGGAACGCCTGGTTGGTGAACTTCTCAACCGGGTTGGACAACACGAATCCAATCAGGAAGGCCGGGCGTGACCAGTCGAAACGGCGCAGGAAGATGCCTATCAGACCGATGACAAACAGGGCCAGAAGGTCTTCGAAATTCTGACCGGATTGGAATGCCGCAAAGCTGATCAGCATGAACAGAAACGGCGCCAGATAGGTGAAGCGGATCGTCGTTAGTTTGGCGATGCCACCCGAGGCAGCGATACACAGGATCGTGCCCACCACGTTGGCAAGAGCCAGCAACCAGACAATCGAATAGGTGATGTCGAGATTATCCTTGAGCATGCTCGGACCAACCTCGATATCGCCGGATCCCAACAGTGCAACTGCGCCGATAAAGATCGCCATCGAACCCGAACCGGGGATGCCAAACAGCAGCGTCGGGACCAGCCCCCCGCCCTCTTTGGCGTTGTTCGAGCTTTCAGGCCCGATGACGCCACGCACTTCGCCCTTGCCGAAGTTGCTTTTGTCTTTGGTCGATTGAACCGAGTGGCCATAAGCGATCCAGTCAACAACCGAGCCCCCAAGGCCGGGAATGACACCCACAACCACGCCAATGATCGAACAGCGGACCGACAGCCAAATGTTCGCAGCCCAGTCTTTGACGCCATCAAACCAACCAGCTCCTAGCGAAGCGCCCTTGGCAATGGATCGGTCTTGACGCAACAGCGAGACGATTTCCGGCACCGCAAAGATACCCAAGCCAACGATGACCAATTTCAGACCGTCCGTCAGGTAAGGAATGTCATAAGTGGCCATACGAAGTGAGCCACCTGCGTCCGCTTCGCCAATCGTGCCGACCATCAGGCCCAGCCCAGCGGCGGCAACGCCTTTTAGCGGGATACGTCCGGCGAGAATGGCGACCATCGACAAGCCAAGAATGGTGATCATCAGCATCTCGGGCAGGCCGAATGCCAGAACGATTGGCCGCGCGATCAGGATGAACATGGTCAGAAAAGTCGCGCCGACCAAACCGCCAAACAGCGATGACGCAAAGGCCGCTGACAATGCCCGCGCGGCCTCGCCCTTCTTCGCCATCGGGAAGCCATCCAGCACCGTCGCCTGTGAGGCGGAGCTGCCGGGGATGCCCATAAGAACCGACGCAAAGGTGTCGGAGGTCGGAACAACAGCAACCATCCCGATCATCAGCGCCAAACCAAGAATAGGGTCCATGCCGAACATAAAAGGCAGTAACAAAGACAGACCAGCGATACCGCCAAGCCCAGGAAAGACGCCTACGGCCAGTCCCATAACGACACCGAGAATAAGATATCCCAGAACAATAGGTTGCAGGATCAGACCCCACGCATCACTCAGCGCAGGAAGAGCGGTGGCGAAAACCTCCATAGCGGCCGCCTTTCATAAATTTTCTTGTGTTTGGAAATGCGCGCGCCCGACATTGGGGCACGCGCGGTGGTGTCTGGGCTTAGTTCAGCTCGACACCATAGGCTTCTTTGAGCCAGTTCAGAACGTAGGCTTTGGCGTTGTCGTCGACATTTGTTGCGGTTTGCAGCGCCGCCTTAGAGCCGTCGCCTACGAACACCGGGTACTTGCCGACGCGCTTTGACGAGATTTCGGCAAAGTCGCCGCGCTCGGTTACAGCCTGGAATGCGGCGGTGTATGCGTCGACCACTTCCTGAGGTGTATCACCCGGAAGGAAGGCCAGCTTTTGAACCGGGAAACCGGCTACAAAGAATGCTTTCCAAGCATCCCATGCCTCACCGCTGGTTTCACAGCCATCAGTGGCTTCACAGACTTCCTTGAAGGTCGGGATGTCCGGGAAGGTCGGGTCACGGACGATATTGCCGTCTGCATCCAGAGCACCCCAGGTCATCATCGGCACAGCCTGACCGGATTCGACCAGCGGGGCCGAACCACCCAAGTAGCCGGACGAGGTCTGATAGTCGATGTTGGCTTCACCTCGTTCGAACATTAGACGACCATCGCCACGGCCTTTGATGCCGAAGACAGGCTCGACATTCATACCCAGCATTTGCCAGGCCAGCAGCGGCACAAGGTCAAGACGTGTCGCGCCCTGCGAACCGTAGATGAAGTTGGTGTCTTTCAGCGCATTAGCGGAGCCATCAAACTTGGCGCCATCCTCGGCGTTCAGATAGGCAACACCACCAGTGCCCGACGCCATAACCGGAATCCAGTCGTTGTATTCATAGCGCACGCGCGGATCGCTCAGCAGATACGGGAATTGAGTTGAACCGGAGGTGCCAAACAGCAGCGTTCCATCGTCGTGGCTCTGCTCTTGAAACCAGTTTGCGCCTTTGGTCGATCCGGCACCGGGCATGAATTTCACAACAACAGTCGGTTGACCCGGCAGTGCTTCGGACAGAAGCGGCGCAAAGAAGTTGGCCCATTTGGCAGACCCGCCCGTTTCCGAGAACGGGATGACCCATTCAACGGTCTTGCCCGAGAAATCGACCTCGGCAGCGGCAGGTGCGGCGATACCGGCGGCGGCGATCAGCCCCACGACGGCGCGACGGGTGAAGTTGGAAATGGTCATTGGTTCCTCCCTGTTGACCAGACAACCACGCTAGCGCCCTCTGCGCCACCGTGATCGCAAATAGAACTGTGGGGTTGATTCCCCCTCCCATCTGGCAATCATGGAGCGCCAACCTTGCGCGAAACTTGCAGGAGACTCGATGCGGATCGTCATCGTCGAAGACAACGAGACCCTCGCCAACGCTATTGCTTATCGTCTGCGTGACCGCGGTCATGCGGCAGAAGTGCTTACGGATGGCGACGAGGCTGACTTGTATCTTGCGCAAGAGGGTGCCGACTTGGTTGTTCTGGATATCAATTTGCCCGGACAGTCAGGGTTGGAGATCCTGAAATCCCTTCGCAATCGCGGTGACGGCGTACCAGTGATCTTGCTGACTGCACGTGCCGAAACAAGCGACCGGGTTTCGGGGTTGGATATGGGCGCCGATGATTACCTGGTTAAGCCGTTCGAGATGGACGAGTTGGAAGCACGCATCCGGGCGCTTTCTCGACGCAAAGATCTCGACTACGGCGCAAAGGAGAGCATTGGAGGTCTGGAATTTGACCGCGCTGCCCGTCAGGTTAGTGTGCAAGGCGAAGTTCTGGATATTCCGCGGCGGGAAATCGCGGTGCTTGAATGCCTGTTAGAGCGCAGGGGCAGAATTGTTCCCAAAGGCCAACTTACAGATTACGTCTATGGCGTGGGTGCCGATGTCGAGGCCTCGGCCGTAGAGCCTCATGTGTCTCGGCTGAGAAAACGTCTTCAAGATCTCGGTATTAGAATTAAGACAGCTCGTGGTCTGGGATATCTGCTTGAGGTGCAGAAGTGATCAATCACGGCTCGCTCAGGTTAAGACTTTTCATTCTTATCCTAACCCCCTTGGTGCTAATTGCCGCTCTGCTTGGTCTTTGGCGTTTTATGATTGCGCAGAATACGGCTCAAGAATTGTTCGACGACAGCCTTTTATCTGCTGGCCTCGCAATATCGCGAGATGTTGCCATTTCGGGGGGTGATGCGCTTTCACCAACGACACGCAGCATGATCCGCGACGCATCGGGCGGAGAAATTTTTTACCATGTAACGGGACCCGGTGGCATCTATGTGACAGGCTATGCCTACCCACCGGCAGCCACCAACCCGTCTACTCAAGAGGTGTACAAGCCGCAGTTTTTCGAAGCGCTCTACCGCCAAGAACCAGTTCGCGTTCTCAAGATGACGGAACGCGTGACCATAGAAAATCTAGTCGGAGATGCGACAGTTACGGTTTGGCAACGTATGGCGGATCGCAACGCTTTCGCAAATGAACTGTCAATCCGCGCTGGAATTCTTATGGGAATTCTGCTGGCCACTCTCGCAATTGTGGTATGGTTCGGCGTCGCGCGTGGTCTGAGGCCCTTGTTGGATTTGCAGGACGCTATTGACTTGCGTTCACCAGATGACCTCAGTGAGATCAAGCGCCCCGTCCCGATCGAAGTTCAAGGAGTTGTCAGAACCCTGAACCGACTTTTTGGACAGGTGGAAAATAGTATCAACGCCCATCAAGTGTTTATATCCGAAGCTGCACATCAGCTGAGAAATCCGGCGGCGGCCGTGCAGTCAATGGCCGAAGCGTTGCAGGACGCGCAAACGGATGACGACCGAGAAAAACGCATCACAGAACTTGTTGCGGCAGCAAAAAACTCAGCAACAGTTGCTGAACAGCTGTTGTCACTTGAGAGGCTTAGGCAGCCGACGCACCAAGACCAAATGGATAAAATTGACTTCCGCTCGGTCGTGGAAGAGGCCTGCGCGGAGATGGGCGTTCACATCCTCGCAAAGGGTATCGAGTTTGATGTCACAATGCATGAGACAGCAGTCACGGTATTCGGCGACCGTATCTTTCTGATTGAGGCTCTAAAGAACCTGTTGGACAACGCAGTCAAACACGGTGGCTCAAAGTTGAGCCAAATCTCAGTTGTGCTGCGGAGTGACGGCAAATACGTCAAGCTAACGGTGGCCGATGATGGTGCTGGCCTGTCGCCCGACCAAAGCGAAGCAGCATTCGGCAGGTTTTCCCAGATAGAGTATTCCGAGGGCAGCGGATTGGGGTTGTCAATCGTCTCGGCAGTGGCGCAGCGCCACGGAGGAATGGTCGAAATCAACCAAGTCGAAAGAGGCGCGACCATTACCCTTAAGCTCCCCATAGCCCTGTAAGCTGTTTCCAATTCCGCTCGAAACCCGAAACCAGTCAAAATCAAAACGCATATTTGCGATTGCAGCGAAAGTCAGATTTTCGCCCTGAGCGACGAGCGCGGCGCTCAACATCTATGCCTGTGTCGCCCTTGAGCTCAAACTAGGCATCTGATGGAATTGGCTGGTCTATACGAATCGAACGACTGTAAGGCGGGACAAAACGGCTATCTGTTCCAATCCGGAAAGAAAAGTTTCCAGCTATTAGAGCTGGATAATCGCTGTTACGATTGAGCGAAGCCATTCTTCTTCGATTGGGTAGTTTATGAAAGTTAATGCGCTTTTGATTTCGGCTCTCTTCGTCAGCAGCTGTATTGCATTATGGGGTGTTGTCGACCCGCACGGCTTGGGTTCCGTCTCCTCAAGAATTGTCACTATCCAGTTCGAAAGCCGAGGCTGGTTCATTATGCTCGAAGCTAGCGCACTTTTGTTGCTGGCAATTTATCTCGCAGTTTCCAAGTACGGCTCTATCCGAATTGGACCGGAAGGTTCAGAGCCTGAGTTTTCGACTACAGCTTGGATTGCAATGCTTTTCGCCGCAGGTATGGGTGTAGGCCTACTGTTTTTTGGCGTATCAGAGCCGCTCACCCACTTTTCGGTAATACGCGATTTTTCTTCCGATCCAGAAGCCGCAAGGCTCGCCATGTTCGTCACCTATTTGAACTGGGGGTTCCACGCCTGGGCCATCTACGGTGTCGTAGCACTGATAGTTGCCTATTTTGCGTTTCGACGTGAGCGCTCGTTGCTGCTAAGCGCTCCGTTGCTGGACGTGTACGGCGAGAAAACTTGGACCCGCGGATTGGCTTGGCTGTTCGATTTCTTATCCGTCGTCGCCATAGCCGTTGGCCTAGCGGGTTCGTTGGCCATGGGTGTGTTTCAAATTCAAACAGGACTGGCAGGAGTTCTTGGAATTCCAAATTCTCCTTATCTGACAGCAATTATTTTTGCCGCCATGTGCGTTGCTTTCCTTATTCCTCTGAGACGTGATCTGGGAGAAGGAATGTCAAAACTGTCAAATTTGGCCATGGCGATCGCGATCAGTCTTTTGGTTTTTCTACTTGTCGCCGGTCCCACGTCTTTTGTGATGAATTCGATCGTCTCGGGTTTTGGACGTTATGTTTACAACGTCATACCTGCCGGTTTTTCGACAACAGAATTTTTTGATCAGAGCATTTCCACCTGGTTTCAAGACTGGACGCTGAACTACATGATCTGGTGGCTTGCGTGGTCTCCATTTGTCGGCATTTTCATTGCACGCATTTCGCGCGGGCGCACAATACGCGAGTTTCTGGCAGGGGTCATAATTGCGCCCACTCTTTTTTCGATTTTCTGGTTTGGAGTGCTCGGCGGTGTAGGTTTTTTTGATGTTTTGGATGGCAGTGGTCATCTTCTTGAGGTCAACGAAAAGAGCCTTGATGCGACGACATTCGCGCTCCTGCAACAGTTTCCATTGAAGTTTATCACGCAGATCGCAACGATCACGGCCGCTTTCCTCTTTGTTGTAACGAGCGTTGTGAGCGCAGGCTTCACACTTGCAATGATTGGAACAGGCGGAGACGAAAACCCCTCGCCGAGCGTTCGAACCGTCTGGGGAGTGGTGCTCGGCGCACTAGGGCTAGCCATGATCCTTGTAAACGATGTTTCACTTGTCAGATCCATTATCGCACTCTCGGCAATTGCGTTTGTATTCATCGTGCCAATACTTGTGATCTGTCTCCTCAAGTCGCTTTCAAAAGAGGTCTCCGAATGACAGGTTCTATCGTCGATACGGTGTTGAACGTATCTGTTTTTTTGTACGTTGGTTTTTTGATCTGGCTCGCGCTTAATCGCGTTTAGAAATTTGTGTTTGAAGCGACTCTCGTCTGGAGCCGGTGCTCTGAGGAACTGAGTGTTTTGGACTTAGGACGCTCACTCGCTATATATCGCGTCAATGTCCGCCGTGCTGGCCGAATTTACCGCAAAATTTTGGCAAATCTCTCCGAGCCAGTATCTGTCGTATTGGATAGAGAGAGTTGTACCATAGAGCGAGTCACTATAAGTTATCGCCGCTCTAGTTCGGTGTTGTTGTCTCAATAAATGCACACTGCACGATAAATGCACACTGCACGCTATGATTGGTACTGGGATGACAGAGAGGTTTTTTTCCGAAAAGTAACAGCCGTTCGCAGCGGCTAAAAAACTAAACATCTTCATGCAGCAAGTGCGATACACTAACTACGCGCACAGGTTCACAAAAGGGCTATTTCATTTTGTTAGCAAGCACAGGCGTTGCTGTCGCGTCTAGACCGCTCGAAACACCGCTGTGACGCATACTGAATACAAAACAAACCGTCATCTAGTAGACCTACAGCACAGCCACCAAAGAGTGAGATAGCTAACTATAAATCGGCGACCATCGCAGTCTCGACGGCATGTACACCTATACCGACGATAATGCCTGCAAAGATAAGCCCAACAAATGCGTTGACAACCGATAAAGCCCGGCTCGTGGGTTTCTCCGGCTTAATGTCTCCGTAGCCAACCGTAGTTGCGTTTATGAAGGCATGGTAAAGGCTCACCCCGGTCGACCAGCCTTCGATCCGGCCAATTGATACCCCAAGCACGCACACCAAAACCAACAAGAATACGAGTATCGGTGACAGGTAGATCAGGTCCCAAAGGAAAACTGATAGAAACGTGCAAATGTAGCTGGCGTCGCAACCCATAGCGAACCTCTACCTCACTGCCATTTGGGGGCCTAGTTGAATACCAATGTCTTAACAGGAAGCAGAATGGCCTGTGCACGCAAGACAATTGCATTTGCTATACCCATACCATCCACAATCTTTGCAACGAAGGCCCGCAGGCCCGTGATCTCACCAGCGTCTATTTCCTTTGCTCGGCTCGTATACGCAACGCCCACGCACGCACTTCCGGGCGGGATGCTATCAAGATGCTCTGGAAAAATAGGTGCTAGGAACGCTGTAACTGTACCGGGTCGCGCTCGATCCTGCTGATCCAGAAGCGCATCACCCGGTCGGAACTGTCCCGCAGCAATCGCCCCCTGCACGTCATCCACAACCATCGGGACTATGGTCAACGGTTTAGACGCGCAGGTAATTTCCACCAGCATACCCGGCTTTAGTACGCTGGCAGAAATCTGACCAAAAGCCGCGATAAAACGCCCCTGTCCGGTAACCTCAGGCACCAAAATCCCGGCAGGGCGTAGTATTGGATTAACGATATCACCCGGCTTGAGGAGAAATTGCGTTACCGTCCCATCCACCTCGGCAAACACGGTGGATTTTGATATCTCGTTCTCAGCCTCTCTCAAAACCGCACGCGCAGTTTCAAGCTGTGCAGGGAGAAGGGTGGTTTGGCGCAATTTGGCACCGTCTAGCGAGGCAATAGCGGCTGCGCGCTGACTTTCCGCGCCGGTCACCGCGGTTTGCAAACGTTCCAGTTCCTGCTCACTAACAACGGTGTTGTTTCGTTCCGCAAGCTCCAGACGTCGCTCCAAATCGCTCGTCGCCTGAGTAAGGTCAGCTTCTGTCGCCTCAACCCTGGCGGTGGCGCTCGCGACTTCCGTTTCGGTCAGGTCCAAAGCCGCCTCAATCTCTTCGATACGTCGCTGAGCCGTTTCCGCTACCGCCTCCTGCCGTGTGGTGTCCAGTCGGAAAATCGCATCGCCAGCCATAACGTCCTGATTATTGGCAACGTAGACTTCCGCGACGCGCCCCACACGATCCGAGAGAATGGTAACTGTGCGAAATGCAGCTGAGACATTCCGCGTTGAAGGGTGGAAATAGAAGATCACCGTGATCAGCGTCACAGCCAATATTGCACAGGCGGTCAAACCCCACCGCAATTCATACCAGACATTGAAGAGGGTTATTTCGTGACCCCACCGCTTGCCCTGCTTGTAGCGGCGATAAAGGTAGTCCGGTACGATTGTGATCAGTGCAGAGAAGACCAACTCAAGCATCGTCGCTCTCCGAGACGTCTACTTCGGTCTTGAGTGGAAAGATTTCATGCAACGGCACGGCAGCGATCAAAATAGCCGCGATCCAGAAAGCGTTGTTCAGGGTGAAGAGAGAGATCAACCCAAGCACACCGACCAACTGCATTTGCACCTTATGAGCACCTGCTGCCATGCGGTCTGGAATGGCTTGCACCGTGAAGTACAGTGCACCAAACCCTAGCAGCACTATGACTAGAACCAACCCAACAACGATCAGAAAACCGTCTGTCTCCTCCGGAGGTGTTACCCAAAATGGGAGTCTTGCCATCGCCTCGTCAGAAATAGAATTGTTCATATGTATCACCCCGCCTTCAAGTGATCACATTCAAATATAACTGATTGAAATCAAAAAGACGAATCTCGCTGCAGGTAGCGAAGTGGCTTTAAATCGGCTCAATACAGCGTGGGAAAGGTAGTTGCAAAGCAGACCCGCACACTACAACTTTTCATCGTTCGCAACACTCCGAAACAGAAAAGCAGTCGGTAGGATCAGTAGAACAAGCAAGGCATTAAGGAGGTTTGCATTCTTTGATATGCAAAACTTGGAGGAAGAGGTCGTGCACATTGACGTGTGACACTAAGGTGAAACACACCGCAAACTGACACACTTCAATAGTGTTTATTATCTGTCAATTAGGCGTTCGGCGGCGTTTCCCCTAGGCTCCGCCAAATCTCAGATCATTGTCGGATTAACTTTACTCTCTTGAGCAGCAGGAGGTGAAAAGTGTTTTTGCATTGATACGGCCAGAAGAAATGCCTGGTCTCTCGCTTCAGCAAAAGCGCAAACCGCTACTGGCACTACGCCTAACTAGCCCGCGCCTGACAAAGTGTTGTCGGACCTTGGCTCTTTCCTGCACCGCCCTCTTGTGCCAACTTGCGCCAGAAAAAGGGGAGAGAGCTAGTGGCAATCACGACCTGTGTTTTTGACGCCTATGGCACATTGTTCGATGTGGCGGCTGCGGCGCGTCAGGCCGCTGCCGAGCCGGGCTTTGAGGCGCTCCGCGATACGTGGCCGGATTTGGCCAATCACTGGCGACTCAAGCAATTGCAATACACATGGCTGCGCGCCGTCGCAGACGCCCATTGCGATTTCTGGGATGTCACACAGGACGGGCTGGACTGGGCGCTCGAGGCGACGGGGCTGCACGGGGACGCCAAGCTGCGCCAACGGCTGCTGGATCTATACTGGGAGCTGCGCGCCTATCCCGAGGTGCCCCAGATGCTGCAGGCGCTGAAACAAGGCGGGCTGCAAACCGCGATTCTGTCGAACGGGTCGCCTCCCATGTTGGATGGCGCGGTGCAATCGGCCGGTATTGGCGATGTTTTGGACGATGTGCTGTCGGTCGAAAGCGTTGGTATCTTCAAACCCCACGCCAAGGTCTATGATCTGGTCCAAGACAGGTTTGGCTGTTCCCGAGATGAGGTTCTGTTCGTCAGTTCGAACGGTTGGGACGCTGCCGGAGCCAGCGGATACGGCTTTGTCACCGCATGGGTCAATCGCGCGGGCGAACCGATGGATCGACTGCCGTGGAAACCAGCGCATGTTCTGTCAGACCTGACCTCAATCCCCGAACTGGCCGGGCTATAATGGCGGAATTCAAAACGTCTGACGGGCTTCGGCTGTACTATGAGGATGGTGGCACAGGCACTCCTCTTCTGTGTCTTGCAGGGTTGACGCGCAACGGACGCGATTTCTCGCTTCTTGCTCCGTATATAGCCGATGCCCGCCTTATCACATTGGATGCGCGGGGGCGTGGGCAGTCGGATCATGATCCGAACCACGCGAACTACAACGTCCTGCGCGAAACTCAGGATGTTGTCGAACTGCTGGACCATCTGGCCTTTGACCGAGTGGCGGTTTTGGGCACGTCGCGCGGCGGGATGGTTGCTATGACGCTCGCGACGCTGCAGCCCAACCGGCTGGCGGGCGTGATCCTCAATGACGTGGGTCCGGTGATTGAACCCTCAGGTATCGATCGCATCATGGACTACGTGGGCGTAGCACCCACCTCAAAGACCTATGATGAGGCCGCCGCCGTCCTGAAGGCAGTGATGGAGCCGCACTTCCCCAATGTACCGTTGGAAATTTGGCGCATGCAGGCCGAGAACCAGTATCAGGAGACGACCGAGGGGCTGGCTTTGCGCTATGACCCAGCCCTGCGCACGGCCCTGATGGAACAAGCCGCAGCAGGCGCTGTGCCGGACCTATGGCCCTTCTTCGAGGCGCTGCAAGGCATTCCAACGGGCGTTCTGCGCGGCGCAAATTCGGACATCCTCAGCCAAGAAACACTGAAACAGATGCAGTCCCGCCATCCGGGCCTGATCACGGCTGAAATCCCGGATCGCGGCCATGTGCCCTTTCTGAACGAGCCGCAATCCCTCACCGTTATTCGCATGATTCTGGACCAAACATGAGTACATTAGAGCTGATCGAAGCCGCCGCCCATCGGCTGCAAGGGCATGTCCGCGAGACGCCCCTTTTGACCTCACCCTTTCTGGACGAAATCGCCGGGCGGCGGGTGTGGGTCAAACCCGAATGCCTGCAGCACACCGGCAGCTTCAAATTCCGCGGCGCATGGTCGGCCATCTCGGCGCTGAGCGAGGCGGAAAGGCAGCGCGGCGTGATCGCCTATTCCTCGGGCAATCATGCGCAGGGGGTGGCCTTGGCGGCGGCGAAGCACGGGATCTCCTCGGTCATCATAATGCCTTCGGACGCGCCGCAGCTGAAGATCGACAACACGCGTGCCTTGGGCGGTGAAGTTGTTCTGTACGACCGAGCCAAGGAAAGCCGCGAAGAGATTGGCAATAAACTGGCCTCAGAACGCGGCCTGACCCTGATCCGCCCCTACGACGAACCTCAAGTCATCGCGGGGCAAGGCACCGCCGGGCTTGAGATCGCGCGACAAGCCAAAGCCGCGGGCGTGAGCAATGCCGACGTTCTGGTCTGTTGCGGCGGCGGAGGTCTAACCTCGGGCATCGCGCTTGCGCTTGAGGCCCACGCCCCTGGCCTGCGTGCCCGCCCGTGTGAACCAGACGGGTTCGACGACGTCAAGCGCTCGCTGGAGGCGGGGCAGATCCAAAGCAACCCTGCAACTGCCGGCAATATCTGCGACGCAATCCTTACACCGCAACCGGGTGACATTACCTTTCCGATCCTCAACCGCCTCTGCGGCCCAGGTCTATCCGTGACCGAGGACGAGGCGCTCCATGCCACTGCGCTGGCCTTTTTGCGCCTCAAGATCGTGCTGGAGCCGGGCGGTGCGGTGTCGCTGGCCTCGGCCCTGTTCCGAAAGGATCAGATCGAAGGGGATGACGTGATCGTTGTCGCCTCGGGCGGAAATGTTGATCCCGGCGTCTTTACACGTGCGTTGGAATTCCTGACCTGACACCCATATCGGGTTTGTGCAATCTGCACGCAAAGGCCGAGCAAGGAACCAAAGCATGACGATCGCTGATCTGGGTGGCGTTCAGCTAAACTTCCGGATTGATGGCGCGCCAGACGGTGCGCCCATCGTGTTTGCAAACTCGCTGGGCACCAATCTGCACCTGTGGGACGATGTGCTACCACACCTGCCCGACGGACTGCGGATCATTCGCTATGACAAGCGCGGTCACGGCAAATCCTCGGTCCCGCCTGCGCCTTACGCCATGGGCGCGCTGATCAGGGATGCCGAGGCGCTGCTGGATCATCTCGAAATCCGGGATTGCGTCTTCGTCGGATTGTCGATTGGTGGTATGATAGGCCAAGGGCTGGCGGTGAAGCGGATGGATCAGGTCCGCGCGCTGGTTTTGTCGAACACCGCTGCCAAGATCGGGATGCCGAAAATCTGGCAGGACCGGATGGAGGCCGTCCGCACCGGTGGGATCGAAGCGCTTGCCGATGCGACGATGGAGCGGTGGTTCTCGCGCGATTTCCTTGCCGCCAACCAACACCTCGCATGGCGCGAGATGATGGTCAGCCAACCGGTCGACGGTTATCTGGGCTGTTGTGCCGCCATTGCGGGCACCGATTTCTACACGCCGACCAGCGGCCTGCGCCTGCCCACCCTTGGGATCGCAGGCAACGAGGACGGATCGACCCCGCCGGATCTGGTGCGCGAAACGGTGGACCTGATCCCCGGCTCGCGGTTCGAATTGATGCGCCGGGTGGGCCACCTGCCCTGCGTCGAAAAACCCGCTGAATACGCTGCCTTGTTGCGGCAATTCCTGACCGAGATCGGTCACATCTGAAGGAGCGTCCCTTGGCCGAATTTTTATTGGTCCATGGATCCTGTCACGGCGCCTGGTGCTGGCGCGACCTGATACCCGAGCTTGAGGGTTTCGGCCATTCCGCCCGTGCCATCGACATGCCCAGCCACGGCTCGGACCCGACACCAATCTGCGATGTAACGCTGGAAAGCTGCCGAGACGCCGTGCTCGCGGCCTCAACACCAGACGCGATCCTTGTCGGACATTCCTGGGGCGGCTACCCGATCAGCGCCGCGGCCGAGGCCGACCCGCACGCCATGCGCGCGCTGATCTATCTTTGCGCCTATGTCCCTCAGGACGGATTGTCTCTGGTCGACATGCGAAGACGTGGTCCGGTGCAAACCATTGGCGATGCGGTCGACAAATCCACCGATGGGCTATCTTATACCGTGCATCCCGACCGCGTTCAGGACCTGTTCTATCATGATTGCACGCCCGAGATCCTGCCCTATGCATTCGCCCGGCTCTGCCCGCAGGCCATCAAGCCGCAAGACACACCGCTTTCAATAGGGGATCACTTTGACCAGGTCCCAAAGGCCTATATCCGCACCACCGAAGACCACACTATCCCTCCGGCCTATCAGAAAGATATGAGCGAGCGAATTCCAGCACATCTTCGGCGGGATATCGACAGCTCACACTCTCCGTTCTTCTCGCACCCGCGGCAACTTGCCCAAATACTGGATGAGCTGTCGGATAAACTTTAGCCGCCTGACGAGACGTCATCCGGGTTGGTGTCTTTGCGCCCTTCCCACATCCTGCTGGCCCCTCTACGGTAAGCGCCGGGTCATATAGCCGGGTTTCATGCGCCTTCCATTTGTCTTTGTTCTTCTGACCGTCATGATTGACGCGATGGGTATCGGCCTTGTGATGCCGATCATGCCGCAACTGATCGTCGAGGTGCAGGGCGGAACGCTTGCCGACGCCGCCCTTTGGGGAGGTGTCCTCAGCACCGCCTTTGCCGCCATGCAATTCGTGTTCGGGCCTATTCTTGGCAATCTGTCAGACGCCTATGGCCGTCGGCGTGTCTTGCTGGTCTCGTTGTTTGTGATGGCTTTGGACTATGTGGTCATGGCCATTGCAGGCAGCATCTGGTTGCTTTTGCTCGGTCGTATTGTAGGAGGGATCACAGCCGCAACCCACGCGACCGCGGCTGCCTTCATGGCAGATGTCTCGAAACCCGAAGACAAAGCAGCCAATTTTGGCCTGCTCGGCGCGGCTTTTGGCATGGGATTTGTTCTGGGTCCCGTAATGGGCGGCCTGCTTGCCGAATACGGAACGCGCGCGCCTTTCTGGGCGGCCGCAGCACTGTCCGCTCTCTCGTTCGGCCTCGGGCTGATGGTCATGCCCGAAACGGTCACAGACAAAACTCGCCGTGCCTTCAATTTGCGACGCGCCAACCCCATCAACGCGCTAAAGGCCATCGCCGCCCTTCCCGGAGTTCGCCCCCTACTGTGGGTCTATTTCCTCTATTCGGTGTCAATATACGTCTACCCCGCGATCTGGTCCTATTTCACGACCGAGCGCTTCGGGTGGTCGCCGCAGATGATCGGGCTGTCTCTCGGCGTCTATGGCATTGGCATGGCCGCCGTTCAGGGCGGATTGATCAGACCCGCAACGCGACATCTTGGGGAACGCATGACCATCATCTGCGGCATGGGTTTTGAGGTCATCAGCTTCGCCCTACTGGCCTTCCTGACCAATGGCACCATCGCCCTGATGCTGATCCCGATCACCGCCTTGGGCGCCGTGATCACGCCCGCCCTACAGGCACTGACCTCGCGCGCGACGCCGGACTCGCAACAGGGCGAACTTCAGGGCGTCCTGACATCTCTGCACGCCTTGTCAATGGTGATCTCGCCCCTGTTGATGACCAGCGTGTTTGCGTGGTTCATCCGGCCCGACACGTCGCTCTACCTGCCCGGAGCACCGTTCCTCTTGGCATTGATCCTCATGGCCGCCGGGTTTGTCCTGTTTCTGCGCGCCAGGCCTGCCGTGGCGTAATACCGACATGCCCGTGACGGTTTCCGTCTTGCGAGATGCCAATTCCCGCGCCACCGTAAACCAAACGAAGCGAGGGACGACATGCAAACCATCAAAGCCGCCGTATGCCGGGCGTTCGGGGAACCTTTGACCATAGAAGAGGTGCAACTGGCCGCCCCCGGCACCGGCGAAGTCGAGGTTACACTGGACGCGGTGGCCATCTGCCATTCGGACATCTCATATGCCGATGGTGCATGGGGCGGATTTCTGCCTGCGGTCTATGGGCATGAGGCCGCCGGGGTGGTCAGCGCAGTGGGCGAAGCCGCAGGGGATTTCAAACTGGGAGATCCAGTGGTCGTGACACTGATCCGGGCCTGCGGCTCCTGCCCTTCATGTGCAGGTGGCAAACCTACGATCTGCGAAACCCCCTATGACACGGTCAAAGGGCCTTTGCGCACAGGTGACGGCGGACCTTTGGAACAGGCGATGGCCTGCGGTGCCTTCGCCGAGAAAGTCGTCGTCAGCCACCGACAGATCGTTCGGATTCCAGAAAGCCTGCCCAAAGACCTCGCAAGCCTGTTGTCCTGTGGTGTGATCACCGGGGTCGGCGCAGCGGTGAACGCCGCAGGTTTGCGCCCCGGGCAAGATGTGGTGGTGATTGGCGCGGGCGGCGTGGGCCTTAACGCCATCCAAGGCGCTCGGATCGCAGGCGCACGCCGTATCGTTGCGGTTGATATGACCGAAGAGAAGCTTGAGATCGCCAAGGAGTTCGGTGCTACCCACGGCGTCCTCGCCAGTCTGAAAGAACCTTGGAAAGCAGCCTACAAAGCACTGGGCGGGCGCGGCGCGGATGCGGTTTTGATCACCGTCGGCGCGATCCCCGCCTATGACCAGGCCCCACGGTATCTGGGTCTGGGCGGCAAAGCCGTTATGATCGGTATGCCACATTCCGGGGACGAAGCGAGCTATGAACCGGTGATCCTCGCCGCGCTTGGTCAGGGTCTGGTGGGGTCAAAGATGGGCGACGTTGTCATCCAGCGCGACATTCCCTGGATGATCGACCTCTATGAACAGGGGCGGCTGAAGCTGGACGAATTGGTCTCGGGCCGGTGGTCACTGGAACAGATCAATGAGGCAATTGCCGATACCAAAACCGGATCTGCCAAGCGCAACGTGATCCTCTTCGACAGGTAGGCCGATGTTGCGTTTCCTGACCGATCTCTTCAAACCCGAGGCGGCGAAACCTGCGCCGTCCACCTCGGAGACGTCGATGAATTTCGATCTGGCAGAGGTACCGCCTTTCCTGACAGGCCTCGCCAACAATCCCCGGTTTGGGCTGCCCGAAGCTCTGGTCACCCAGATCGCGGACAACCTGTCGGATTTGCCCGTGGACCAAAGCAGCCGTTGGCAGATCGAGGGCAGTTTCGACGGCAAACCAGCGCTGATCGAAATTCAGGCCTTCATGGACGATTTCGACGCCCCTGACTTGGCGTTCTTCGGCAGCGCCGAGGTGGTGGCTGAGATTGATCGCGAACTCATTGCCTTTGACCAAGCACGAGAGGGCTAGGATGAAACTGCAAGACCTCGATATTATCGTCACGGCCCCGCCAGCCCCAGGATGGGGCGGGCGCTATTGGATTTTGGTCAAGCTGACTACGGATACCGGCATCACCGGCTGGGGCGAATGCTATGCCTCGTCCATCGGACCCGACGCTATGCGCCATGTGATCCGCGACGTTTTTGACCGCCACATGCAGGGCGAGAATCCGGAAAACATCGAGTTGATGTTTCGCCGCGCCTATTCCTCGGGCTTTACGCAGCGCCCGGACCTGACTGTAATGGGGGCGTTTTCGGGGCTTGAGATCGCGTGCTGGGACATTCTGGGCAAAGACCGCGACCGCCCGGTCTATGCGCTGTTGGGCGGTAAAGTGAATGACCGTATTCGCGCCTATACCTACCTCTACCCCTTGCCCCAGCATAACCTGACCGACTTCTGGACCTCGCCCGAACAGGCGGCTGAGGCTGCGGCAGATGCGGTCTGTCGCGGCTATACCGCCGTCAAGTTCGACCCCGCCGGGCCCTATACGATGCGGGGCGGGCACATGCCTGCGATGTCCGATATCTCTCTGTCCGTTGCGTTTTGCAAAGCGATCCGCGAGGCGGTAGGCGACAAGGCCGATTTGCTGTTTGGGACCCATGGCCAGTTCAACACCGCAGGCGCTATCCGCTTGGGTCAGGCGCTGGAACCATACTCTCCGCTTTGGTTCGAAGAACCCACTCCGCCCGACAATATCGAGGACATGGCCCGCGTCGCTCGCAACGTCCGAATCCCCATCGCGACCGGAGAGCGCATGACCACCAAAGCCGAATTTGGCGCGGTTCTACGCGCGGGCGCGGCAGAGATCTTGCAACCGGCTTTGGGGCGCGCAGGCGGCATTTGGGAAATGAAGAAAGTCGCCGCAATGGCCGAAGTGTTCAACGCGCAGATGGCCCCGCATCTTTATGCCGGGCCGGTGGAATGGGCTGCGAATATCCATCTGGCGGCCTCTATCCCGAACCTGTTGCTACTGGAGACCATTGAAACGTCCTTCCATGACCAGTTGATCACGGGCTCAATCCGGGTTGAGGAAGGGTTCGTGACCCCTCCAACCACCACCGGACTTGGGATTGAAGTGGACGAAGATTTGGCTCGCGCGCATCCTTACAAAGGCGACGGGCTTCACCTTCAGATGCAGGAAGAACCGTGCGATTATGCCAATGGTAACGCCTTTCAGGGTGGGGCTCCCGTATCTGAGGGGTGACATTATAACGTTTCTTAGGTCATAATGTCAGAAGACCTAGTTGAAGAACGATTGACCGGTGACACTGAAAGACAGCACCACTCACGCCCCGGCATCGGACGGATTGGCGGAAATGAAAGACAACGCAGCCCGTGCCGCCGCGTTTCTGAAAACGCTCGCGCATGAGGGCCGCCTGATGATCCTGTGCCACCTCGGAGACGGCGAGAAATCGGTGGGCGAACTGGAGGCGCTTTTGCAAATCCGGCAAGCCGCCGTTAGCCAGATGCTGGCCCGCCTGCGTGAGGATGGTTTGGTCTCGACCCGGCGCGCGGGGAAAACGGTGTTTTATTCGCTTGAGGATGGCAACACGAAACAAGTGATCGAGTTGCTCTATCAACTGTTCTGCAAGCCGAACGACTGACAGAAGAGCGTTCCAGGGTTAACCCGAAACGGCTCTAGTTCGAGACATATCCCGCAACCACCTGCAGCAACTTGAACGCCGTCGCCGCGTCGTTTTCGACCACGGCCAGGAATTCCTCTTCCCCAATGCGCAAGCAGGAAAGATCGGTTTCGGCCACCATGCTCAACGCGCGGGGTTCCTTACGTATCAAGCCCAACTCGCCCACCAAAGCCCCCGGCCCGACGCGCAGGATCAGCTCATCCGACGTGCCCGATTTGGGCAGATACAACCCCGCTTCGCCTTCGAGGACGACGTATGCACCATCCGTGGGTTGGTCATCTTTGAGGAAGATCACCTGCCCGGCAGAGGCATCAAACCACCGCGCACCAAATGCCAGCAGGCGCAACTGTCGCCGATCAAGGCCGGAAAACAGCGGCGTCTGCTCTAGGGCGCGCAGTTTGCGGGCCAAGTCAGCCGAGGCGGCACTATCCTCTTCCACATCCCCCGGTCCTTCATCCGTGACAACCCGACCTTGCCGTATCTCGACATACATGTCGAAGACATCTGGGTTTTGGAATTGGTCGTTAAGATAGATGACCGTGGTCTCGGGCAACAGCGCGCGCAGGTTTTTGTAGACCGCGACCTGCGTTTGCATGTCATAGCTGGCCAGCGCATTTTCCAAAATCAGAATGTCGGGTTTCTTGATCGTCGCTCGGGTGAACGCCAAAGGTTCGGCAAAGACTGCGGGCAGGTTCTGGCCACCCAGCGCGACCGGCACATCATAGATCAACTCAACCACCAACGGACGCGCGCCGTGTTCGGCCAGAACATCAACAATCAGCTTGCGCACCTCGTCCGAGCGCGCGCCGCCAATCTCGCTGACCTTGCCGAACAGCGCGTTCTCCATCACGGTCAGGCCGGGCGCGACGGCCTCAGGGTCCAGCGGCACGAAGACGTCCATCAACGGCCGCATGAGCTTATCCGAGTGGCTGTGGCGCAGCTCCAGAATGCGATCCTTCAACTCATCCGAAAAGGCCGGGCCGATCTGTTCGGCCGAGACGACCAGAGGCACCGCCAGCAATGTTGCCAGTTGTTCGTCATCCAGCCCCTCGGCGCCTTCCTTGCGGGTGCGCTCGACCAGTTCGACGGCTGTTTCATAAGTCTGCGCCTCAAGTCCCAACTTGCGGAACAGCGGGTGATCTGTTCCATCCAGGCCAAAGATCTGGCGCAGCATGTCGATCACATCACGGGTCAGCGCGATCAGAGTCTCGTCCAACCCCAGTTCGCGCAACTGACCCAGAAAGACTCTCTGCTGTGCCAACAGCGCTTGCGTGACCGGTACACGGGGCGTGGCAAAAAGAAGGTTCTCGGCCACGGGCAAGGCCGGGTTATAGGTGGACTTGTCGAAGATCAGCGCCTGCTGCTCAAGCCCTGCCTTCTTCACCGCCTGCTGCACCAACGGTCGCAGCTTGACCAGTTTCTGCGCCAGTTCCGGATGCAGTGCAGCGTCGAAAACCTGCTCGGCCCCGCGCTGGAACAAGGCCGCGCCTGACCCCATTCCATCAATCAGTTGCAGCCACCAATCCCGCAGGCCATCCGCCGAATCCAGCCCTGCCAGAGACGGATCCAGCCACTCGGCCTTGAAGGGGTCGGTGCTGTTTCCCGCGCGCAAGGTCTCAGTAAATCCGGGATCGTCGCCAGCTTCCGACAGGGGCTTGTAGCGCATCGGCATCATCACATTGTCGCCCAGCGATCCCTGAAACATCACTGGTCGCGATGACGCATAGCCGATCCGCGCGGCGACGACACCCTGATGCAACTCAGCCAGATTTTGCTCGCCAATGCGGACGCGCCCAGCGCTTGGCAGAATCTCACGGGTCAGCAGCTCGGCAACAGCGCGGCGGTCTTCTTCGCTGGGCGCGGCGATGCCGATTGTTTTGCCATGCGGAAAGGTCAGGTTCAGATCGTCCAATATCTGGTTGCCGTCCATGTCGCGCACCGACACCCGATCCAGTGCGATGTCGCCATCAAGATGCGGGCGGGTCTTTGGCTCACCCTCAAACAGCGCTTCATCCTGCATTCCGGCCGGCGCGAACCGTTCGATCACCACATCCCAACGCAACGACATGTCCTGCGTCTGGTTGTAGTAGGTCAGCAGTTCCTTCCACGGAGAGCTGAGATCCTTATATGCCGCCAACGCCGCCACCAGCGCGCCCAGAGAGACCGAGCCCTGCAAGACCAGTAAACCGCCCACCAGATAAAACATGAACGGCGTCAGCTGTGAGATGAAGTTGTTTATGAATTTCATAAAGAACTTCTTCTGGTAGATCTCGAACCGGATTCCGAAGAGCCGCCCCAATTGATCCGAGATCATCGCCCTGCGATACCGCCAGCCCCCATTTGCGCGCAGGGTCGAGGCCCCGGCCGCGTTCTCGCCGATCTGAGCGGCTAGGATACGCACCTCTTGGATGCGCTTTTTGTTAAGCAGGTTGATCTGGCGCTGCAGCTTGGGGATCAACCAGGCCTGCACGGGGATCAGCGCAACTGCCGCAAGGCCGAACCAGACGCTTTGCAGAAACAGAAACGACAGGATGGTGATCATCTGCCCCGCCTGCAGAACTGGCTGGCTGATCGCATCCCCCATCAACCCGCCCATAGGCTCGCTTTCGGCGGTGATCATCGAGACCATCTCACCCTGGCTGACCCTCTCAAAATAGGGCTGGGGAAAACGCAAGGCGCGGCTGATCAACTGATAGCGAAAGCGGCGAAGCATACGCTCGCTCAGGACACCTTTCATGGTATTGATACGCATCTTCATCAGACCGTGGGCCAGCACCGCCGCCAAAAACGCAAAGCACAGAATGATCAGGAAATTCGTCTGCGGCAGGCTGTAGCCCCAAACCTGAACCACGCTGCTCGAGGCACCAATCGCGTCATTAATAATGCGCTTGGGCAGCTCAAGCGTGAGATAGAGCAGCGGAAACAACGTCGAGGTCACGGCCAGCAGGATTAACTGGTCGCGTTTGGAGTATTTCCAGATGAAGCGGAAAATCGTGCGTTCTATGGAACCTGTCCCTGCTTTTGATCAATGATCCGGTTTCGATACGATGCACGGAAAATTAACAGTCTGAATTTACAGTAATCTTGCTTTGCTAGGCAAATAGTTTCCGACAAAGTGCCAATCTTTGCGCATGTGTGAACTAGTTCATTTGCCTACACGCATTTTAGCGCCTAGAGTTCCCTTTAGGACGATATCGGGAGGATACGTTTGCCCGAAAGCTATGGTGCCGTGTTGCTGTTGCTCTGCTTGTTGCAGATCAAACATATGTTCGCGGACTTCTATCTACAGACGCCCAAGATGCTGACCGGGCGTGGCGAGTATTTTCATTTGGGACGCGCGCAACATGCGGGGGTGCATGTTGTGGGCTCGGCCCTTATTTTTTTGCTGTTTGGAGCACCGATCAGCTTTATCCTGATCATCTCGGCCCTAGAATGGATCATCCATTTCAACATTGATTTCGCCAAGGCCAGCTATTCCGACAAGAAGAAGCTACAGCCCAATCAGGCCGCGTTCTGGCGGGCAACTGGGCTGGACCAGCTGATGCACAGCCTGACCTATATTGCGATGGTTTGGGCCTGGATCACTTTCGCCGTCTGAGGTCTTAGGCGACGCGGTCCATTCGAGCGATCTGGTAGGCGGACATCCAAAGACGGTCCACTGCATCCAGCTCGTCCGGATCAAACTGCTGCTCGGACTCCCAATACCGCCCGGATGGCACATAATAGCCGAGGCGCGCTTCGGCCTCCAACGCGTCATGCGCTACGCCAGTCGATGGCATTGGTGCGTCTTCCATCCGTGACGCGTGTAGCGAGGGATAGAGCAGCCTGCTTGCACCCTCCGACAAGCGCACCATACGGCAGCCCTGAGCGGCAGCGAAAACGCCCAATCTGGCCGATTTCGCCTCAAGCGACCGCAATGAGATGTCAGCACGCAGTGGATCAGCGGTTCCGTTGCCATAGAAATGCGTTTTCCCCGACCCGGGATAGACCATGTCGCAGCCGAAATAGGCAATCACTGAGGGTGCGAGGGCAGATAGCGCCCAATAGCCTGCGGTAAACGCCATGGTTCCACCCGCATAGACAAAACCGCCATAGGCGTTTTGCCGAGGCACGTAGTCTTCGGCTGTCACGATCCTTTGGTCTTTCGACAGGGTTGTGGGTCGGTTTTCCGGCGGAAAATCCTCAGGGTGGATCAGGATGTCCCAATCTGGACGAATGCGCCATGCGTTGTTGATGGTCACGATATGCGTGAACGGTGTCCGGTCCCAATCCCGGGCGGCTACCGCTGACGGCGCACTGCCAAGGATCAGGACTTTGTTTGGCGTCTGAGGCATCACGTATCCGCTCCTTTTCGCGTTTACGTGATGTTAGGGCCAATTGTCGGGCTGACTACCCCAAGACCGAAAAACTGCTTTCTTCGTTAATCGGGCGGTTGCGCGAATAGAAACCGACATCAATCACGCGCTTGATGTAAGGCAGTTCGAACTGCAGCGGTTCGGCATCGTGGTCTGCACCGCCCTCGCAATAGTCGATCAGAGCCGTCATCATCTTACCCGCAATCGGCGCGTTTTTGTATTGGTTCCCGCTGGTGCCGCAGGCCATGTAGAATCCCGGCAGGCTGGATTTATCGTAGATCGGAATCCAATCGGTCGACGCATCATAGAGGTCAACCACGCCCCGTGTTTTGGACGGAATACCAAGGCTCGGTACCCGCTGCGCATAGCGCATCGCCTGCGTCGTCCACTGGTCGGTGAAATCGCGGTTATATATCTTGTCATCCTCACACCATTGATGCGGATCGCATTCGGGATCCTCGGATCCCACGAGGATGTGGTTGCCATGCTCGGGGCGGCAGTAGCAGGCGATGTCACTGTCCGAGACGATGGTCCCGTTGTTTTCGAAATCGAACCCCTCAGGCGCAGGAACATGGACCACTTCCTGCCGCAACGGGCGGGTTTCGATGGTCATATCGTCCAGAACGCCCGCCATGCCGTTGACAATGGCCGATCCCGGCCCAGCCACGTTTACCACGACCTTGGCACGAATTTCTTCGCCCGTAGCCAGTTTGACACCCGCCACGCGCCCGTCCTCAATCAGGATCTCAACAACCTCGGCCCCAGTGCGCAACTCGGCCCCGTTCTGGATTGCCGCATCCATCAGGTTCTGCGCCGAAAGTGCCGGGTCGGTGACATAGCCTGCCTGAGGCCAGAACACGCCGCCCTGCATCTTGCGCCCGTTCGGTTGCCCGAACTCCGGGTCGTCCATCCGGCGGGCGGGGGCGAAGCTTTCCAAAGAATAGACCGGCAGGCGTTCCGTGACCGTCGCGGGCGACCATTCCTCGAACGGGCAGTCCAGATCCGCACTGTTTTGCATATGCTTTTCCAGCATCCCGTTGGCATCCGTTTTCATGACCAGGCAACCGGTCTCGCGGAACTGCGCCAGATTGGCATCTGCGGGCAGGCCCAGATACGCGGGCCAATCGCGCCAATAATGGTAGCCCTCCCACGCGAAAGCCGTGCCGTCAAACGTCGAATAGTGCATGCGGATAATCGCGCAGGACCCCGCGGTCGAGCCATGGCCAACCTGCGTATTGCGATCTAGTGAAAGGGTTTTCCATCCGGCCTTGGCCATCTCGAACGCGATGGCCGCGCCAATGACGCCTGTCCCGATTATGATTGCATCTGGTTGGCTCATTCTGTCTTTCCTTCCCAAAAGCGCTTGGAATAAGCGCGAAATTCTTCAATTTCCTCGGCCCGAGGCTGAACCCCTGTGAAAGCATGTAGGTAGTGGGGCACCAACGAAAGCCGCGTTTCCATCGGCTCGTTCAGCTGCGCCAGATCATACCCGATCTGCATGTAGTATAGGACGCGCGCCCGGGTTTCGGCCTCAATGTCCGAATAGCCAAACCGCGCAAACATCGCGTGCAGCGCCTTGAGACGCCGCGCGTCGGACTGATCCAGCGCATTGCGCACCTTTCCCGATTTGCGAGCCCAGTCCCGGATGGCAAAATCAAGCGCCGTGTCGAACAGATCCGTGTTCACCACGCATCTCTGCACGTTGCAGACCGCGCTGGTAATGGTCTCGGCCGGGGCCTCGGCCTGCGCGATCAACGCCGCCGTATTGGTCGCCTGCCACCGCGCCAGTAACGCATCCAGAAGCTCTTGCCGCGATTTGAAGTACCAGTAGAAAGACGAGCGGGACACGGCCATGCGCTCGGCCAGGTTCATGACCTTAATCTGATCCACCCCGTCCGAGATCAGCACGTCCATCGCCACATTCAGCCAGTCATCCCGCGTGACTTTGATATTGCCGACCAAAGGCTCGGCCTTGGGGTCATCGCGGTGCAGGATCGGTTTGGTGTTCATTCAACTCTCCGGCGGCGCGCCGCCTTCTGCGGTCCGCTTCGCGATGAAATCATGCAAGGCGCCCAGACGATCACTATCACCTGCGGGCGGTTTGAAATCGTTCAGAATACCTTTCCAAACACCGGTTGCACGTTGATTGGCATCGACAGATCCACGCTCGGTCCAGGTGCCGAAATTGGCGTAGTCGTGGACATGCGGCTGGTAGAATTCGGTATTGTAGCGCTCCATCGTCTGGGACGAGGCAAAGAAATGCCCGCTGGGATCAACCTCACTCAGGGCGGTTTCAAAGCCGATTTCGGCCTGTCCGGCATGCGCACCGGCACAGAGCTCGGCAACCATGTTCAGCACTTCGGCGTCACAGATCATCTTCTCAAACGACACGCTCAATCCGCCTTCGAGCCAACCTGCAGAATGGATGATCACCGTCGCCCCGGCCATCAAACAGCCCCAAAGGCCAAACTGGTTTTCATTCGCGGCTTGCACGTCGTTGATGTTTGAGGCCGACCCGGCCGCAGACCGCCATGGCAGGCCCAGGAAGCGTGCCAGTTGGCCTGCCGCCAAAGACGCCTGAAAATGCGAGGGCGTCCCAAAGGCCGGAGCGCCGGATTTCATGTCGACGTTGCTGGTGAAGGTTCCATAGCAGACCGGCGCGCCAGGGTTCGTCAATTGCGTCAGGGTCACGGCCGCCAGAGCCTCGGCATGGGAAAGCGTGATGGCCCCCGCGACCGTGATCGGCGCCATCGCCCCCATCAGGGTGAACGGCGTGACGATCGACATCTGGCCATGACGGGCAAAGTCGATCAGCCCTTGCGCCATCGGGATATCCAGCGTGCGCGGGCTGTTGGTATTGATGATCGTATAACAATGCGCGTTGCCCCGGAATTCATCATCTGAAAGCCCTCTTGCGATAGACAGCATCTCAAAACTGTCCAACACCTGAGGGGTGCCGCGCGAGAAGAAGAAGGGGAATTTATCCGTCAACTCCATCTGCGCCTGCGTTGTGAAATAGTGGCGAAGATGGGTCGGCACATCCTGCGGCTCGACCTGAGGCGAAATCATCTGGAAGACGTCGAAGTGATGCGTCAGCTTCAGGAATTCAATGTAATCCTGACCCGACGCCGGTCGCCTGCCCCGTTCCAGATCGGTTGCGTTCGGCGCACCTGCACCCGGTTGAAACACGAGCGAACCCAGTTCCAGCGTAAAATCACGGTCACGCGCCCCTGCATGACACGCGATGGATTTGGGGGCCGAGGCCACAGCGGCCTCAACCAGATCGCGCCCGATAAAGACCATCTGAGTATCTTCGTCCACACGCGCGCCTGCCTTGGCAAAGATGCGGCGGGCTTCGGGCAGCAGGACTTTCACCCCAAGTTCCTGCAATACACGTAGCGCCGTCTCGTGCATGTCCGCGATCTGATCTTCGGGGAACACCTCCATCTGCGGGAAAGGGTTGCGCAGCTGGCGGTAGTTCACATCACGCGAGGGCGGTGGGGCGGCATCTGCACCCCGCCCGCGCCGTCGCCGACCACGCTCGGATGTCTGCGAGATCACCATCAGCCCCTCACCGCCTTGCCCTGCGGATCGTAAGGAGACGGCGCAACCACGCGCGCAGGCCGTTCCACACCAACCACATGCACGGTCAACTCCGTCCCGGGTTCGGCCTTGTCGCGATTGATCAATGCCATCGCCAGGGACTTGCCCGTGTAGTGGCCGTAGCCGCCCGAGGTGACAAAACCCACGCGTTCGCCATTGGACCAGATCGGCTCATACCCGCTGGCGTCGGCGTCCACAGCATCGACCTCAAGCGTCACCTGAAGCTGTGCCGGGCCATTGCCGTCACGCTCGGCCAAGACGGCCTGTTTACCGACGAAATCCTTGTCCCAGTCGATCCAGCGATCCATTCCGGTCATGCCCGGCGTGTAGGCTTGGGTAAACTCGGCGGACCAGATGCCGAAACTCTTCTCCAACCGGGTTGAGAGCATCGCATTAAACCCGCATTCGCGGATGCCTTCGTCAGCCCCGGCGTCCAACAGCATCCGTCGCAGCTTGATGTGATCGCCGTACCGGCAGTTGATTTCATAGCCCTTCTCACCGGTTACCGACATGCGGGCGACGCGGGCTCGGACCAGACCGATATCGAAATCTCCACAACCCATGAATTTCAGGCCCGAGATATCCTGTTCCGCCAGCTTCTCGACCACCGCCTGAGATTTCGGGCCGACCACGGCAAAGCCGCAATATTCCTCGCCCAGATCACGGACAGTCACGCCGTCCATCATGTGATCGTCGAACCAGCGCATGTGCCACGCACGAAGGTAGTAACTGCCCATGATCCACCATGTTCCGTCACCCCAGTTCAGCACGGTCAGGTCGCCTTTGAGCCGCCCCGTCTCACCCAGCATCGGCGCCAGTTTGGCGCGCCCCGGCCCTGGCAGTTTCGAGGCCATGACCTTGTCCAGCCAGGCCTGCGCATTCGGACCCGTCACCTCGAACCGGGAGAAACCCGAGATGTCCAACAGGCCAACCCCTTCGCGGAGCGTCTTGCACTCTTCCGCCACGATGTCATGGGCATTCGACCGCTTGAGGGTCGGCGTTTCCTCGAACCCTTTGGGCGCGAAATAGAGCGGTACCTCCAGGTCCCAGCTGACGCCCCATTTGCACCCGGCTTCGGTCATCGCATCATGCGCCGGGGCCATCTTCAGCGGACGGCCTGCTGGCAGTTGCTCATTCGGGTAGGTCATTACGAAACGGCGCGAGTAGAACTGACCGGTCGTTTCGCGAATGTAGCGTTTGTTCTGCGCGAAATCGCCATAGCGGGCGACGTCCATTGGCCACGCGTCGGCCTCGGGCTCGCCATGGATCATCCACTCGGCCAGAGTTTTGCCAACGCCGCCGCCCTGCAGGAACCCGGCCATCACGGCGCAGGCCGACCAATAGCCACGCTTGCCCGGAACCGGGCCGACCAGAGGGTTCCCGTCGGGCGAGAAGGTAAACGCGCCATTGACCCATGTCTTGATGCCGACATTTTGGATCGAGGGATAGCGCTCAAAGCCCAGTGTCAGCTCATTCTCGATGCGGTCGAGCTGCTCCTGAAACAGTTCCTCGCCGTAGTTCCATGGCGCCCCATCCATGGCCCAGTGCTCATGGTCAACCTCGTAGATCCCGACCAGAACACCCTTTTGATCTTGCCGCATATAGGTGAAGCCTTCGAGGTCGACAGTCATCGGCATCTCGAACTCGGCCTCAGCAACCTCGGGGACCGTGTCGGTGATCAGATAATGGTGTTTGAGCGGAGAGACCGGCAGTTCCACTCCGGCCATCCGGCCCACCTGCTTGGCCCAAAGGCCCGCCGCGTTCACAACATGCTCGCAGGTGATTGTGCCCTTGTCGGTCACGACCTGCCAGCCATCGGCGGTCTGCGTCAGGCTTTCGACCTTGGTTTCCTCATAATATTCCGCGCCACGCTTTTTTGCCGCCGTCGCGTAGGCCTGCACAGTGCCGGTCGTGTCGATATAGCCTTCGCGATCCGCCCACATCGCGCCCAACACGCCATCGGTGGACATGATCGGACAACGTCTCTGCGCCTCTTCCGGGGTCAGAAGCTCGCAATCATCGATGCCGATGGATTGGAAGATGCGGTAGTTTGCCTGCAGCCATTCCCAGCGTTCAGGGGTGCCCGCCAGCGTCAAACCGCCAGTCATGTGCAAGCCTATATTCTGGCCCGATTCCTTTTCGATCTCACTGAGCAGGTCGATGGTATAGGCCTGCAAGGACGCCATATTCGGGTCTGCGTTCAGCGCGTGAATACCACCCGCCGCGTGCCAGGATGACCCCGAGGCCAGCCTCCGCCGCTCCAACATGACGACGTCCGACCAGCCGAACTTGGCCAGATGATACAAGACCGAGGCCCCAACGACACCGCCCCCAATGACCACAACGCGATACTGAGATTTCATACTGCCCTCCGCTGCACGACTCGGGTGAAACGCTAGAGGCACTGTTCACTTCTGTCTAGACATTTCTGTACAGTGTCGAGCGCAAGCTGAATCCGGCCAAATCAGGCGCGTTTTAGAGGCTGGCGCTGGGCCGGGATTTAATCCTGTCGAACCAGGCTTGGGTCGCGGTATTTGCTTCCGGGATACGCATTTTGATCACACGGGCGAAATCGACAAAGACGAACCCGGTTATATCGGCGAGGGTAAAGTCCTCGCCCGCCATAAAGGGGCTGTCCTGCAAATGGTCTTCGAGCAAATCGAAGAACGCCCCCACCCTGTCGCGACCCCGTTGCGCAAGCTCGGGGATCTGCGGATAGTTCTCAGGTCCCGGAATGGGGCGGTCCTTGAAGGCTGGGTGACCGTTGCGTAGGGCCTCAGCAATCGGCATGCCGCCTTGCTGCTCGGCGATTGCGTTCCACATCAGAACACGGCCCTTTTCATCCGGCGTCTTGCCCATCAACGGGGGTTCCGGGCTATGCGCCTCGAGATAGGCAGCAATCCCAAGGTTCTCGGTCAGAACCGTGCCTTCATCGGTCAACAGCACAGGGATCGTGGCCCGAGGGTTAACGGCGCGAAAAGCATCGCTCAACTGCTCTCCCTCCGCGATCGAGATTTGCCGAGTTTCGATCTCCAAGCCTTTTTCGGCAATGAACATACGCGCGCGGCGCGGGTTCGGAGCGGTGGCGCAGTCGTAAAAGATCATCCGTTTTCCCTCTGTCGTGTTTAGCTCAAAGCCTTGCCGACCGCCCGCGCGATCACCCGTTCTTCGTCGGTCGGGATCACGAGCACGGGTATACCGCCATCTGATATCACCGTCGCATTTTGGGCGTTGGCCTCGGCGTTCAGATGGATGTTGAGAAATCCCATCCCATCCAGCACGCTCTGGCGAATAGGCGCAGCGTTCTCACCAATGCCGCCGCAGAACACCACCGCATCCACGCCACCCAAAACAGCCGCCATCGCACCCAGCTCCCGCCTGATCCGGAAGACATAATAGTTTATCGCCTCACGCGCGCGGGGATCATCGCTTTCCAGCAATGTGCGCATATCGTGGCTGATCTCGCTGAGGCCTAGCAGGCCACTTTTCTTGTAGAGGATATGCGTTATCGCCTCGGCAGAGTGACCTTGCTCCATCAGATAGAGCAACACGCCGGGATCAAGCTGACCGCAACGGGTCCCCATAGGCAGCCCGTCAAGCGCGGAAAAACCCATGGTTGAGCCGATACTCTTTCCGTTGGCCACAGCGCACATCGACGCCCCGTTGCCCAGATGCGCGATAACCACCCGGCCTACGGCCAGATCCGGGAAATCCTCAGCCATCTTGCCGGTAATGTAGTCGTAGGACAGGCCGTGGAACCCATAGCGCCGAACGCCTTTCTCATAAAAGCGGCGCGGAATGGCAAAGGCATCGTTTACAAACGGATGGCCTACGTGAAAGGAGGTGTCAAAACACCCAATCTGTTGCGCACCCGGGAAAGCCGTTCGTGCAGCGCGGACGGCCGCCAGATTGTGGGGCTGATGCAACGGGGCCAGTGACGAGAGCGTTTCAAGTTGGGCCAGCACGTGATCATCCAGAACCGTTGGCCCTTCGAAGGTTTGTCCGCCGTGGACAATGCGGTGGCCTACACCGACGATTAGATCCGATTGAAGCAGAGGCTCTATGTTCTGCAAGATCGCCGTGACACCGGCCGCGTGGTCAGCAGGCCCGATCTCACGTGTCTCATGAAACCCGTCGCCGTTGATTTGCAATTGAGCGACCGGTCCCAGATTGTCGACTTGCCCGTGCCACAGCAATTCGGGTTCAGCGTCGGCGCGGTAGACTCCGAATTTGATGGTCGAACTTCCCGCGTTCAGCGTCAGGATGGCCTGCATTGCGTTCCTCCGGTTTGCTTAGCCTTTTCGTGGACCCGGACGCGCCTAACGCGTCACCGCCGGTAGATAAAACAGCGCCCCTCGACTGCGCCCGCCGGTAAGGGCAGCTCGGACAACGCATCGAAATACATTCGATCACTGGAAACCATCAGGCCACCCGGTGCCAGAAGCGGTTCAATCAAAGGCGAAACAAACCGCGCGAAGGCGTCGTTCTTTTCGCGATTGTGCCCACCCAAATCCGCATGGATCAGGCTGGCCGTCGCGCCGAACCGATCCACCGAGGCTGGCAGAGTGTCCCGCACATCGCCCAAAATCACCCGATCCTCTGGCGGGGTGGAGTCGGGGTGTGAGGCCACCGCGCGTTCGAACACAAAAACCGGGCGGTTCTGGATGTACTGGATCATGTGGTGATAGGTTCGACCATTGCCCAGGCCCAGTTCGAACACCGGCCCGGACATGCCTTTTGTCTGCTCGATTGCGAAATCCAGGCAGGCGCGTTGCGACACCATGCGGTCAATAAACAGATCCAGTCGGCTTTGGTTTTCGGACACAGGAGATTCTCTCTTTGATACTCAACACCAGCTTAAATGGTGCTGGTCACGAACTTGATGGCAAAAACTCAACTGTTTGTGTAGTTGTAGAGGCGAAAGTTTCACATTCCCGCGACATTTCAGCCTAAGAACGGGTTTGACGAGTCGGGTGAAACCGCGCGACAGTAAGTCAAAAAAACGGGGAGAATAAGAAGCCGATGCTCATCTACGGCCAAACGGGTGGAAAACCCGAATGACTGCGTTGTTGTCTGTCAGAGATCTCAGCATCGGTTTCGGCACGGCAGATTCAGTCGTGCGGGATGTGAATTTCGATGTGGAGGCCGGACAGACACTTGCTTTGGTGGGTGAGTCGGGCTCGGGCAAAACAATCTCCTGCCGGGCCGTGTTGCGTATCCTGCCGCGCGTGGCGCAGATTCGCAGCGGATCGATTATTCTGAATGATTCCAAGGGCAAGGCCGACCTGACGCAAATCAACGAGCGGGAGATGCGCAGCATTCGCGGCAACCGCGTCTCGATGATCTTTCAGGAACCGATGCGATCTTTGTCGCCACTTCACAAGATCGGCAATCAGGTCAGCGAGGTCCTCTGGCTGCATCGCGGCGCGTCCGAGGCGCAAGCCCGTAAGGAAGTCCTGACCCAGTTTGAACGTGTGGGCTTTCCAGACCCTCAGCGGGCTTATGACTCCTATCCGTTCGAGCTGTCGGGCGGTATGCGCCAGCGCGCCATGATCGCTATGGCGATGGTCTCCAAGCCAGAGCTGCTGATTGCTGATGAACCTACTACTGCGCTGGATGTGACCACGCAGGCGCAGGTATTGGGCCTGATCAAGGAGCTTCAGCGCGAAACCGGGATGGCGCTGATCCTTGTTACGCACGATCTGGGCGTAGTTGCGAATATGGCCGAGCAGGTCGTCGTCATGCACAAAGGTCGCGTGATGGAGGCAGGCCCCGCCGCCCCCATCCTGACCGCGCCGGCCCATCCCTATACCAAACAACTGTTCGATGCGGCCCCGGCCATTCCAGATCAGGACGCCGTCGGCATTCCGATGCCGGACGAAGACCTGATCCTGAATATGAAAGGGGTCTCCAAAACCTATACGATGCGCTCCAGCAAGGGTTGGCAGGCGGACAAACAGATCCATGCCTGTCGCAGCGTCGACCTGAAGCTTGCACGTGGAAAGACACTGGCGATTGTCGGCGAAAGCGGCTCTGGCAAGACCACCGCTGCCCGGATTGCCCTTGGCGCCGAACTGCCCGATCCTGGCGGAGAAGTTCTGTTCTGCACCGCCCAAAGCGAAGAACCGATCCCGGTCCACCAGATGACCCGCTCCCAGCGCACCGCGTTTCAACGCAAGGCCCAGATGGTGTTTCAGGATCCCTACAGCTCACTCAGTCCACGGATGCGCATTCAGGACGCAATGACTGAGCCACTGGAAATTCACCGTATCGGTTCGGTCTCGGAGCAACGCGACAAGGCGGCCGAGATGCTGCAACGCGTGGGGCTAAACGCGGACATGCTGAAACGCTATCCGCATGCGTTTTCCGGCGGGCAGAGACAGCGCCTGTCCATCGCCCGCGCCATGATGCTGGACCCGCAGTTGATTGTCTGTGACGAGCCAACCTCGGCGCTGGATGTGTCGGTTCAGGAACAAATCCTGACACTTTTGGAAAACCTGCAGGACAGCCTGAACCTGTCCTATTTCTTCATCTCTCACGACCTTGCGGTCGTGGCCCGTATCGCTGACGAAGTTGCCGTGATGCGTCGGGGGCTGATTGTCGAACAAGCCCCGCCCGAAACACTCTTCTACAATCCGCGCCATCCATACACCAAGGCGTTGATTGCCGCTCAACCAGAACCCGACATTAACCGCCCGATTGACTTGCAAATGGTCTCTCTGGGTGCCGGCGCGCCGGACAGTTGGGATGAGGCCTTTCGTTTCTCGGACACCGTGATACCTTCGCTGGTGGAATTGGAACCGGGCCATAAGGTACGTTGCCATGTTTAATACCACTCGCCCTCTGATCCTGGCCGCCACTCTGGCCTTTGGCTGGACGCTGCCTGCACTGGCCGATGTGCCGGTTCCGCAAGAGAGCAGCTTTTGGTCGGCTGAGGTGAATGCCGGCGATCTGCCGCCGGTTTCGGAACGCCTACCCAAAGACCCTCTGGTAGTGGATCTGGCCGCGAAGGGCCGTGAATTCGGCACCCCCGGCGGCACAATGCGGACCATGGTGACCCGGTCCAAGGATATCCGCCAGATGGTCGTCTACGGTTACGCCCGGTTGGTTGGTTTTGACGGTGATTACAATATCGTACCCGACATTTTGGCCTCGTTCGACAATGACGGAAACCGCAAGTTCACTCTGCACTTGCGCGAAGGACATAAGTGGTCAGATGGCTCACCGTTTACGTCCGAAGATTTCCGGTACTGGTGGGAAGATGTCGCCAACAACGAATTGCTCAGCCCCTCCGGACCACCTGATTTTCTGATCGTCGAGGGCAAGGCCCCAACCGTCTCTTTTCCGGATGAGACAACCGTGATCTACGAATGGGATGATCCGAACCCGGATTTCCTGCAGACGCTGGCACAGGCCCGCCCGCCCTTCATATACCGCCCATCCGCTTTTCTGAAACAGTATCACGAAAACTACGTCGATCCTGAGGATCTGGCCGCGCAGGTCGATGATGCGCGCGTCAAAAGCTGGGCGGCCCTGCACAACAAACTCGACAACCTCTACAAGTTCGACAACCACAAGCTGCCCACGCTTCAGCCCTGGCTGAACGCAAGCTCGGGCAAGAAAATCCGCCACAACTTCGTCCGCAATCCGTACTACCACCGTATCGACTCCAAAGGGGTGCAACTGCCCTATATCGACGTGGTCGAGATGGAGATTGTGGCACCGGGACTGGTGGCCGCAAAGACCAACGCGGGTGAGACCGACCTGCAGGGGCGTGGTCTGGCGTTCCGGGATGCCTCGATCCTGAAAAAGGGCGAGGCGGTTGGCAACTACAAGACATTACTCTGGAAAACCGGTGTCGCCTCGCAGATCGCAATCTATCCGAACCTGAACTACGCGGATGAGGTTTGGCGGGACGTAATGCGAGACGTGCGCGTGCGCCGCGCCCTGTCTTTGGGAATTGATCGCAAGACGATCAACCAGGCGCTCTATTTCAAACTGGCAAAACCGGGCGCGATGGCGGTTCTGCCCGCCTCCCCCTTCTACAGCGAGGAAAACGCCCAGGCCTGGGCCCAGTATGATCCCGATCTGGCGAACGCCCTGCTGGACGAGGCTGGGCTGAACGAGCGCGACAAGAACGGCATTCGGCTGTTGCCCGACGGTCGCCCAATGGAGTTGATCATCGAAACCGCCGGTGAGCGGCAAGAGGTCGAAAACGCCCTGCAAATCGTCACCGATACATGGCGCGAGATTGGCGTCGATCTTGTGATGCGCCCGCTGGATCGCGATATCCTGCGTAACCGGGTGTTCGCGGGCAACACGATGGCTTCCGTCTGGTTCGGCTGGGATGACGGGCTGCCCCAAATCCACACCTCGCCTGCCTATCTTGCGCCGACGGATCAGGTGTTTCTCGCCTGGCCAAAATGGGGACAGTACTATCAGACCGGCGGCGAAGTGGGTGAGGCCCCCGACATGCCCGAGGCTGAGCGCCTGATGACTTTGGTCCATGACTGGGAGACCGCCACAACGGATGAACAGCGCGCTGCCGTCTGGACCGAGATGTTGGAAATCCACGCTGACCAGCTATACGCGATCGGCATTTTGAATGGCGCACCGCAGCCCATTGTCGTCTCGAACCGTTTGCGCAATGTCCCCGAGCAGGCCATGTGGGCGTGGGAACCCGGCGCGCATTTCGGCGTCCATCGCCCGGATGAGTTCTTTTTGGTCGACTGAGCAGGAGCAGCTAAATGATCATGCTGCGCTATGCGGTCTATCGCTTCTTCACGATGCTGCTGACACTGTTGGTGGTCTCGGTTCTGATATTCGTCATCATCAACCTGCCACCCGGCGACTATCTGAGCAATCAGATCGCCGAGCTTCAGGCCTCAGGCCAATCCGCCGGTGTCGCCAAGGCCGAGTTTCTGCGGGCAGAATACGCCTTGGATCGTCCCATGTGGGAGCAATACCTGATCTGGATGGGCTTCTGGCCCGGCCCCCACGGCTTCGAAGGTCTCCTGCAAGGCAATTACGGCTGGTCGTTTGAGTTCGACCGTCCCGTCTCGGATATCGTGGGTGATACGCTTTGGCTGACGGTTGTGGTCAATCTGGCCGCGATCCTGTTCGTTTACGCCGTCGCCCTACCCTTGGGCGTGATCGCCGCTGCGCGGTCGCGAACGTGGATCGACTATACCTCCGCCTTTGTCGGCTATCTGGGTCTGGCCACGCCGAACTTTTTGCTGGCGCTGATCCTGTTCTACTACGGTCATCAGTATTTCAACCTGCCCATCGGCGGCCTGATGGACCCGAAATTCGAAGGCGAACCGATGAGTTGGGACAAGCTGAAATCCATCCTTGTCCACCTGATCGTGCCGACCTTTGTCATCGGCACCTCAGGCGCGTCGGCCATGATGCAGCGCCTGCGCGCGAACATGCTGGACGAGCTGGGCAAACCCTATGTTGAGACAGCCGTTGCCAAGGGCATGGCCCCATCGCGGATGCTGACCAAATATCCGTTGCGCGTGGCCTTCAACCCATTCGTCGCCGACATCGGGAACCTGCTGCCCTCGATGGTGTCTGGCTCGGTTCTGGTATCGGTCGTGTTGGGCCTGCAAACCATCGGGCCGACCCTGCTGACGGCGCTGAAAACGCAGGACCAGTTCCTGTCGGCGTTCATCCTGATGTTCGTGGCCCTGCTAACCCTGATTGGAACCATGATCTCGGACATCCTTCTGGTCATGCTCGACCCGCGCATTCGGTATGAGGGGCGAGACGCATGACCGAACGCCCCGATGATCGCTATGTCGATGACGCGCCGTTCGACCCGCAGGCCTCGGTCCAACAGCTTGAGCGCGCCGATCTGGACGCCCCGAACTGGGTGCTGGTGTGGCGCAAATTCCGCACGCACAAGCTGGGCCTGATCTCGGGCGTCTTTCTGCTGCTGTGCTACCTGATGCTGCCCTTTGCAGGCTTCATCGCCCCTTATGGCCCCAATGACCGGAACGGAGAGCACCTCTACGCCCCGCCCCAGTCAATTAACTGGTTCCACGAGGGCGAATTCATCGGGCCCTATGTCTACCCCATCACGGCCGAGGCGGATCTTGAGACCTTCCAGTGGAAGTTCATTCCAGACACCGAGGATCCTCGTCCGATCAAGTTCTTCTGTGAAGGGTCCGAGTATCGCTTGGCCGGGTTCATCCCCTCGGACACGCATCTGTTCTGTGCCCCTGATGGCGCGACACTGTTCTTATGGGGCTCGGATCGGCTGGGCCGCGATATCTTCAGCCGCATCCTCTATGGCGCGCAGCTGTCGCTGACCGTCGGCCTGATCGGCATCTCGGTGTCGTTCTTCCTTGGTATCCTCTTCGGCTCGATGGCCGGGTATTTCGGAGGGCGCATCGACTGGACCATAAACCGCGTGATCGAAGTCCTGCGATCCCTACCCGAACTGCCGCTCTGGCTCGCCTTGTCCGCCGCCGTACCCTCGAACTGGAGCCCCGTCGCGGTCTTCTTCATCATCTCGATCATCCTCGGCATCCTCGATTGGCCCGGCCTCGCCCGATCCGTCCGCGCCAAATTCCTGTCCCTGAGAGAGGAAGAATACGTCCGCGCGGCAGAGATGATGGGCGCAAGTTCTGGCCGGGTGATCCGCAAGCATCTGTTGCCGAACTTCATGTCCCACCTGATCGCGTCGGCCACACTGTCGATTCCCGCAATGATCCTGGGTGAAACCGCGCTGTCCTTTCTCGGCCTCGGCTTGCGCGCGCCTGCGGTCAGTTGGGGCGTGATGCTGAACGACGCGCAGAACCTCGCCTCGATCGAGATCTACCCGTGGACGGCCATTCCGATGCTGCCCATCATCGTCGTCGTTCTGGCCTTCAACTTCCTTGGAGACGGGTTGCGCGACAGTCTGGACCCCTATCAGCAATGAGCCTGCTGTCCTCTCTTCCGGCGGTCGACAGCTATCGCACCACCGGCGAGGGAACCCTGCCCAGCGCCTTTGCCGTCTCCGAAGTGGCAACCGCCAGCTTCGCAGCGGTCGGTCAGGAGTTGGCCCGATACCTGGCCGCCGCAAACCTGTCATCAACCGCGCCAGAGATCACGGTGGATCACCGCCTCGCTTCGCTCTGGTATCGCTATTCCTTCAAGCCCGATGGCTGGGAGATGCCCAGCCTGTGGGACGCCATCGCAGGCGACTACCGCGCGTCTGACGGCTGGATTAGGTTGCACACCAACCTGCCCCACCACCGCACTGCCGCCCTGAATGTTCTGGGCACGCCAGCAGACCGAGAAGCGGTTTCTCAGGCCCTGCGCAGCTGGGCTATCGCTGATCTCGAAAGCGCTGTTGTGGCCGAGGGCGGCGTCGCAGCCGCCATGCGCAGCCGCGCCGAATGGTTGGAACACCCCCAAGGCCGCGCCGTCAGCCGTGATCCGTTGATCAGTTGGCAGAATCCACGTCGGATCACTCTACGAGATCGTCCGGCTGCAACAGCCGGACGCCCGCTTGCCGGCTTGCGCGTCCTAGACCTGACCCGCGTTCTGGCGGGCCCCGTCTCAACCCGCACATTGGCCGGATTAGGCGCGGTTGTGCTGCGCATCGACCCTCCGGGCTGGGATGAGCCGGGCGTTATTCCCGACATCTCGCTGGGCAAACGCTGCGCCTATCTGGACCTGAAGTCGACCGAGGGCCTGACCCACCTGCAAGACCTGCTGTCACAAGCTGATGTATTCATCCACGGGTACCGCCCCGGCGCGCTTGAGGCTCTGGGGCTTAGTAAAGCAAAGCGTGACGAACTGGCCCCCAACCGGATCGAGGTCACTCTGGACGCCTATGGCTGGCAGGGCCCTTGGGCCACACGCCGCGGCTTTGACAGTCTGGTGCAGATGAGCGCCGGGATCGCGCATGCGGGCATGGACTGGGCCCAGGCTGACAAACCCACCCCGTTGCCGGTGCAGGCGCTGGACCATGCCACCGGATATCTGATGGCGGCAGCGGTGCTGTCTGCCCTGGCCGAGGCGGCCTCAGGCAACTCAATCATGCACGCCCATCTATCTTTGGCGCGCACCGCCGAGTTGCTGGCCATTCTTGGCAAAACCGAAACGAGGCAAGACCCGATAACGGCCAACCAAACCGACTATAGCGAAAAGACCGAACAGTCCGGATGGGGACCAGGCCACCGCCTCAAACCCGCACTGACCATTGGTCAAACAGCGATGAATTGGGACCTGCCCGCCCCACAACTGGGCACCTCCGAGCCAACCTGGCCCTGATGCGCTAATCGCCGCGCGGCACGCGCGGCCTGGCCCAACGCTTAGGACGGTGTCTCGTCAGAGACGCGGCCCAAAGGGGCGGGAGGACCGTCTTAGCGGTCGTCGCCGCCCGGCCCAATATCGTCCAGATAGTCCTCGTCAATTGCTGCCTGCACCGCGCCGGTCACTGCTTCGCGCTGTTTCGGTGTGAGGTCTTCGGTCTCTTTGCCATCGGCAAGACGAACGGTTACCTCACGATGCGCAAACTTGATGCCTTCGCGAGCGAAAAGCTCTCGTATATCTTGATACACTTTCTTACGCACCAGCCACTGATCGCCTGGTTTGGTCATGAACTTGACCCGGATGATCATCGCGGAATCCTGCATCTCGATCACGCCCTGCGACTTCAAGGGCTGGATGAAGTTGTCGCCGATTACCGGATCGCTCAGCAACTCCTGACCTAGTTTCTTGATCAGTTTCCGCACCTTCTCGACATCCGTGTCATAGGTCACGCGCAGAGGCAGCTTCATGATCACCCAGTCACGCGAATAGTTGGTCAGAACCTTGATCTCCCCAAAGGGAATAGTGTTCAGCGCCCCCAGATGGTGGCGCAGCTGGAACGACCGGACCGAGATTTTCTCAACAGTTCCCTTCACATCCCCAATGTCGATGTATTCCCCTTTGCGGAACGCATCATCCAACAGGAAGAAGGCACCCGAGAAGATGTCGCGCACCAAGGTTTGCGACCCGAACCCGACAGCCAGACCAACCACACCGGCACCTGCGAACAGAGGGCTGACGTTGATGCCCAGCTCCATCAGTACGATCAGCACAATCGTCACGACAACGACCGCCAAGATCGCCCCGCGGAACAAAGGCAGCAAGGTGGCCAAGCGGCTCTGACCGCCTTCGCCGCCTTCATCGCCCAGCTCGGCTTCGGAGCCATCATCAGATTCCTCGGCGATTTTGCTGTCGATCCAGATGCGGAAGAAGTTGAACAGGATGTAACCGATGAACAGGATCACCATCACGTCCAACGCGCGCCCGATCGGCAGATCCTCGCTCCAGCTGGCATCTGGGTTCCAGATAACCACCAGCGCGTAGCTACCAACGACAAAGGCCAGAATGCCAGCTACCCGGCGGGCCAGATCCTCGTAGGTCAAAATGGCGTGTTTGCGTTGTACTGCCTCGGGCGAGGGTGCCTCTGCCTCGATCTCTGCCTCGGCGTTGATCTGTTCGATCTTGCGGTTGCGATCGAAATAGCGCTCCAGCAGGTAGTTCATCGCGCCATAGGCCACGACAACCGACATGAAGATCGCATAGCTGCTGGCAACAATCGGGACCGAGTTTTCATTCTCAAGCACCAGATCCACGGCCAGCTTCGACCAGCTGAACACAATGTACAGGATCAACACCGGAGCCCAAGCAAATGAGATGAAGCGCAGAATCCACGAAACTTGAGACGGTGCCCGCCCGCCCCGGATCGCGTTTGAAATGGCCCCGGCATTGAACAGGATCATCAGAATATTCAAGAAGGCCCCAAACAGGGTCAGGCACCCATAGACCAAAGCGTAGACGTTGTAGTTCAGACCGAAATCCGCCACCCAGGTCGAAAATAGAACGACCGAAACGTCATAGGTCGCCACCGCCGATGCCCAAATATACAGCCGCTTGGCGTGGCGGTCGGAAAAGGGCGGCAGGCGATACTGGCTCAGGTAAGGTGACAGCACCATTCGCCACAGGTCCGAGATCGTGCGCGACAGGAAAAAGGCCGTGAAGATCGCGGTCACGGTAAACTGGATCGAGATATCTTCGGCCTCGCCAAAGAAAAGATAGCCCACGATCAATGCCATCAACATGGCAAAGATCGTGCCGCCGATTCCCATCACGAAGCGGTACACGAGAAACGGCATCTTCTCGCGATAGCCCTGCGGGTTCTCCTTGATCCGCGCCACGACCCAGCGCTTGGCGATCCGTTTGCCATAGATCTCGGTTGAAAGCCATCGCCCTAGCAGCAGGAAGAGGATGTTCCAGCCCAGAACCTCGACATAAGTCTGGATACGGCCATCTGGGCTGGTCTGACGCAGGATATACTCCACTTCGAACACCGAATAGGGCAGTGCCTCAAGACGTGACTGAACCGACTCACGGAACTTGGTGAATCGCGCCTGTGTCCTCATCAGTTGCGAGGCCTCGGCCATGGGGTCAGCCTCAGCCGATTCCACTTCGGGCTGCTCGCCCGCGGTGGAGACCAGATTGCCCGAACTATCGATGACGATAACACTGGCACCAGCCTCAGTGGCGGTTCGGATCGCGTCGGCGAGATCACTGTCGTTGGTTGCAGCCTCTTCTGTCGCGGAGCCTGAACTATAGCCCGGTATCAGCGCGGTCTGCGCCGCCACACTGGCTGGAAACGCCAACAACAGAGCCCAAAATGCCAAAAGCGTCGCGGCCAGAAAGTTCGGTTTCATAGGGTCTTGCATCCAATTTCTTCACTGGCGCACACCGTACAGAACCTGTTGGACGTGTTCAAATCCTCCCGCCCGCCCTTTTTCGCGCTTTGACCGAAACGGCAAAGACTGGTGCAAATTGAACCCATATCCTCAATATCCTGTTGCCAAATCGCCATGTTTGGCACATTTGCAAGCGGGCGATTTCCCCTTTGGCAAGCGCAGCATAAGGATATACGGTAACGCTTGCATACGCGCGGATGTAGTACCCAGACCAATAAGACGGGCGACCCTATGAGCCTAGGCAAAAAACAAGACAATCCGGACCGCGCGCCGCGCCTGCTATTTTACAGCCACGATACCTTTGGGTTAGGCCACTTGCGCCGTTCGCGCGCGCTGGCGGCGGCGGTGACCGAAGCCGACCCAAGCGCATCCGCCCTGATCCTGACCGGCTCGCCTGTGGCGGGGCGTTTCACCTTTCCCCGCCGCGTCGACCATGTGCGCCTGCCGGGTGTAACCAAACGTTCGGACGGATCTTACGCGGCTCGCACGATTGGCATGGGCATTGATGAGGTGACCGAGCTGCGCTCGAGCCTGATCAAGACAGCCGTTCAGCAATTCGACCCCGACGTCCTGATCGTCGACAAGGAACCCACCGGTTTTCGCGGGGAGCTGCTTCCTACGCTGGAATTCCTCGAACAGTCCTGCGACACCAAGCTGGTTTTGGGCCTGCGCGATGTTCTTGACGAGCCGGAGGTTCTGGCCGCCGAATGGGATCGCAAGGACGCGATCGCTGCGACCGAGCGGTTCTATCATGAAATCTGGGTCTATGGGTTGCATTCGATCTACGACCCGACCGAGGGCCTACCGCTCAGCGCCGCGGCCCGGTCACGCCTGCACTGGACCGGCTATCTGCGCCGCGACCTCGGCCCGGTCGGAGAGCCCCCGGAACAGCCTTATATCCTGATCACGCCCGGTGGCGGCGGCGATGGTAAGGCGATGGTCAACCTGGTCCTCTCGGCCTACGAACAGGACCCGACCCTGTCGCCCCGCGCGGTGCTGGTCTATGGGCCCTTCCTGTCGGGCGAGTCGCGCGATGAGTTTGAAACCCGCGTGGCCGCGCTGAACGGGCGCGTGACGGCTGTCGGGTTCGAATCCCAGATCGAAACGCTTTTTGCCGGGGCCGCGGGCGTTGTCTGCATGGGTGGCTACAACACGTTTTGTGAGGTGCTATCTTTCGACAAACGCGCCGTCATCGTGCCGCGCACCACGCCTCGATTGGAACAATGGATACGCGCCTCGCGCGCCGAAAACCTTGGCCTTGTCCGGATGCTGGACGAACAACGCGACGGCTTGACGACCGACGCGATGATCCGCGCCATCCGCGAGCTACCGCGCCAGCCACTACCCTCGCAGGCGATCAGCGACGGCTTGTTGGACGGGCTGGACTACGTAACAGGCCGCATCGATGCGCTGCTGCACCGGGAACAGGAACGAGCGACCGGATGACATCCCAAAACCCGAAACTCGCGGTGCTGGTCAAAGGATGGCCGCGCCTGTCCGAGACGTTTATTGCACAAGAACTGGTCGCCTTGCAGGAGGCTGGCCATCAGTTTGACATCTGGTCCCTTCGTCACCCGACCGACACCAAACGCCACCCCCTGCATGACCGGTTCAAGGGGCAGGTGCACTATCTGCCTGAATACCTCTATCAGGAACCACAGCGCGTCTGGGCCGCACGGGCCATCGCCAAGCGCCTGCCGGGCTATGCCGAGGCCTACCGCGTTTGGCGGCAGGATCTGCGCCGCGACCCGACCCACAACCGTATTCGCCGCTTTGGACAGGCCTGCGTTTTGGTGGCTGAGCTACCGGATGCAACGCAGGCGCTCTATGCCCATTTCATGCACACGCCCTCATCCGTGGCGCGCTATGCCGCCATCATGCGTGGTGTACCGTGGAGTTTTTCGGCCCACGCCAAGGATATCTGGACCTCGCCCGAATGGGAAAAGCGCGAAAAGCTGCAAGCGGCGACCCATGGGGCCGCTTTTGGGGCTACCTGCACCGCTATAGGCGCCGCCCATCTGCGGGAGCTCGCCGATGACCCCGCACGCGTTGACCTGATTTACCACGGGTTGGACCTTGCCCGCTTCCCAAGCCCGCCAAATCGGAAACTACGTGCAGCGAATGGGCCGTTTCACATGATCTCGGTCGGGCGACTGGTCGAGAAAAAGGGCTTCGACCGTCTGATTGATGCCTTGACCTTGCTACCCGAGACGCTGGACTGGCACTGGACCCATATCGGCGGCGGCGCTTTGGGGGACGTACTGCGCGACCGCGCCACGGCAGCCGGCATCGCCGACCGGATCAGCTGGAAAGGCGCCTGCGATCAGCCTGAAGTGATTGAGGCCATGCGCATGGCCGACCTCTTCGTCCTCCCCAGCCGCATTGCCGAGGATGGCGATCGCGACGGGTTGCCGAATGTTCTGATGGAGGCCGCCTCGCAACTCCTGCCGATCCTGTCCACGCCGGTGTCCGCGATTCCTGAATTCATCACCTCGGGCACTCACGGCATCCTGTCGGATGACGATCCAATGGCGCTGGCCGACGCGGTGCTAGCACTGGCGAGCGATCCCGAAGCCACCGCCAAAATGGCCTGGGCCGCCTATGACCGCTTGCTGGCCGAGTTCCGGATGGACCCCGGCATCGCGCGGCTTTCGGATCGGCTGAACGCTTTGTTCCTGGAAACGGTCTAATGGCTCGCGTGGCGTTTTACGCCCCCATGAAGTCCCCACACAGCCCGACCCCTTCTGGCGACCGCGAAATGGCACGGAACCTGATCACTGCCATTGTCGCCGAAGGGGATCACGTCGACCTCGTGTCCGAGCTGCGGATCTATGACAAGCACGGAGATAGCGCCAAACAGCACGCCTTGCGCGCGGCGGCCGAGGCCGAAACTCAACGCCTGATCGCCGCGTTGCCGCAAGACACGTCGCTTTGGGTGACCTACCACAACTACTACAAAGCCCCGGATCTGATTGGCCCGCAGGTCTGCGCGGCGCGACGGATCCCCTATGTTCAAATGGAAAGCACACGGGCCAGCAGCCGCCTGAAGGGGCCTTGGGCCGGGTTCGCACAATCCGCTCATGAGGCCTGCGACGCGGCCAAGGTGATTTTCTATCACACCGCAAATGACCTGATCACGTTGGAGCGCGACCGCTTTGGCGCTCAGGCTCTGGTCGAGTTGCCACCGTTTTTGCCGATCACGGATTTGCCCCCTCAGGCCGCGGCCGAAGGTCCGATGCTGGCTGTCGGCATGATGCGGCTCGGGGACAAGCTGGCCTCGTATCAATTGCTGGCCGAAGCTCTGACATATCTCACTGGCGATTGGAAGTTGCAGATCGCAGGCGACGGACCGGCCCGAGGCGAAGTTGAAGCACTCATGGCCCCGTTCCGCGAAAAGGTCACGTTACTTGGCCAACTGGACCAAGAGAGCCTGGGCCAACTCTATCAGAGTTCGGGGTTTCTGGTCTGGCCCGGCGTCAACGAAGCCTACGGCATGATCTATCTTGAGGCTCAGGCCGCAGGCCTGCCTGTGGTCGCGCAAGACCGCCCCGGCGTGCGCGATGTACTTTCGCCGTCGGACTACCCGAGTGTCGATCAAGGGACGCAAGGACTGGCCCAGCGCATGCAGACCCTGTTGCAGAACGGCGAAGAGCGGGGACGCCTTGGGAGTAAAGCCCGCAAATACGTGGCTGATCGCCACCTGATGCCGGGCGCGACGCGTCGGTTCTGGCAGACCATCCGCCCCTTGTTGGAGGATTCGGCATGACCAGACTGGCCTTGCTGCGACACGGTCATACGCCGTGGAACCGCGCCGGACAGATTCAGGGGCGTAGCGACATCGCGCTGGACCCCGAAGCGCGGGCTGAACTGTCCGGATACGCCTTGCCCGCCTCTTGGGAGCAGGCTCAGATCTGGGCCAGCCGGTTGCGGCGCGCGCGTGAGACGGCGCAGATCGTCTCGGGCCGCGCCCCGATGACCAGCGACGCGCTGATCGAGATGAACTGGGGTGATTGGGAAGGCTTGCGCGGTGTAGACCTGATTGCAGACCCATCCAGCGGCTACCGGCATATCGAGGATTGGGGTTGGGACTATCGCCCGCCAAATGGCGAAAGCCCGGCTGAGGTTGCAGATCGTCTCGCGCCTTGGCTGGCGGAACTCCGGCAAGACGCCCTGGCCGTATGTCACATCGGCATCATGCGGGTCATTCTGGCGCGCGCCTGGGGATGGGATTTTGAAGGCCCCGCCCCTTTCAAAATCAAGCGCAACAGGCTCTACGTCATCGACATGGAAACGATGACGCCCGAAGCGGAGCCGGTCCGCCTGATCAAGCGCGAGGCCACGACATGAAAGTGATGCTTGTCGTCACCCACCTGTTGGGAACCGGGCACCTAAGCCGAGCCTTGACGCTGGGGCGCGCTTTTTTGGGTGCAGGCCATGAAGTGATGGTGGTGTCTGGTGGCATGCCAGCGCCTCAGCTTGACAGCACGGGCCTGACGCTGTTTGGTCTACCGCCGCTGCGCTCGGATGGGACCAACTTTACCCGGCTGTTGGGTGAAGACGGCAAAGAGGCTGATGAAACCTATCGCAACGCGCGGACCGTGGCGTTGGTTGGGGCTGTCCGCGCGTTCCAGCCGGACGTTTTGATCACCGAGCTTTTTCCATTTGGCCGCCGCGTACTAGCCGTTGAATTCGAGGCTGCTCTGACCGCCGCGCGGGCACTGCCGCACAGCCCCGTCATCCTAAGCTCAATCCGTGATATTCTGGCACCACCATCCAAACCCTCTAAGGCCGAACGGGCCGATGAGATTATTGACGCGTTTTATGACGGTGTTCTGGTTCACGCGGATGAGCGTATCACACCGCTGAGTGTCAGCTGGCCCGTCTCAGACCGGCTGTCCGGGTATTTGCACTATACCGGCTTTGTCGCGCCGGTTGCACCGCACCCCCATCCGGACGGTGTCGGTGAGGGAGAGATTCTGGTCAGCGCGGGTGGCGGATCGGTGGGGCAGCCGATCTTTCGCGCGGCCATCGTGGCCGCCCGAAGGATGCCTAACAGGCGCTGGCGCCTGTTGGTGGGCGGGCGTGATGCCAAGGCGCGCATTTCTGAACTGTCCCAGTTGGCCGAAGACGCACCCGTTGTCATCGAACCCGTGCGCCCGGATTTTCGGCAAATGCTCCCTCATGCTGCGGCATCGGTGAGCATGTGCGGCTACAACACCGCGATGGACCTGCTGCAATCGGGTACTCCGGCGGTGATGGTACCTTTTGACGACGGCAATGAAGTGGAACAAAGCCTGCGCGGGCAAAGCCTGTCTGCGCTTTCTGCGATGGAGGTTCTTCCCAGCAAAGACCTTGACGCGACCCGCCTCTCCGAGGCCTTAGAGCGGGTCATTTCTGACGCGCCCCGTTCGACACAGGGCTTTGGTTTCGACGGAGCGCAGCGCAGCGTTGAGATCGCTCAGAGGCTCTGGGACGCGCGCTGATGATGGCAGATTGGCGCATATTGGACGAAGAACTGGCCATTTGGCGCGACCAAGGGCTGTCTTTTCCGCTGTGGTGGCGGGACGACGATGCGATTGCTCCGACCCCTCAGCTGGACCAACTCTCCGCTTTGTCCGAACGGCTTGGGATTTCGGTTCACCTGGCGATCATCCCGCGTAATGCTACGGGCGAACTGGCGACTTACATGGCGCAACTGCCGAACCTGATACCGGTTGTCCACGGCTGGGCGCATGAAAACCACGCTCCGCCAGAGGAAAAGAAATCCGAATTTCGCCTGCACCGTCCCATGGAGACGATCTTGCAGGACGCCGAGGCCGGTATGACGCGCCTGCGGTCTCTGTTTCCGGATAGTTTGCGTCCCATGTTCGTTCCCCCGTGGAACCGTATCGCGCCCGAGATTGCCGCGCGTCTGCCCAATCTCGGGTATGAAATCCTCTCGACTGCGACCCCTCGGACATCGGCGCAGGCCGCGCCGGGGTTGGAGCAGGTGAACACCCATATCGACCCGATCGACTGGCGCGGCAGCCGGAGCTTGGTGGATCCTGTCGCGCTGATACAGAAAGCCACTGCGCTGCTGCGGGATCGGCGGGAGGGGTGCTCTGACAACAGCGAACCGCTCGGCGTATTGACCCATCATCTGGTCCATGATCAAGACATCTGGGCCTTCACCGAAGCCTTGCTGAAACACCTACTAGACGGGCCGGCGACCCTCTGGACCGCCCCCAGACACGGAAACGGAGACCCCGAATGAGCCGACTGGATTCCATGCTGCGGCGCCTGACCGCGCAACGCGACGGGCTGAACTGGGCCGCTGCGAAGATCGCTGATCAGAAAGGCGATGTGCTGGATATGGGGCTCGGCAATGGGCGCACCTATGACCACCTGCGTGAAATCCTGCCCGAGCGCCGCATCTGGGTGATGGATCGCGTTCTGCAATGCCACCCCGACAGCACTCCTCCAGAACAGGATTTCCTGCAGGGCGAGGCCGAACCTATGCTGCAAAAGCTTGCCAGCGCAGGGCACAAGATGGCGATGGCGCACTACGATTTCGGCCGAGGGATCAAGGCGGATGACGTGGCCGAGGCGGCGCGCCTCAGCCCACTGATCGCACAGGTGATGCAGCCCGGTGGGTTGCTGATCTCTGGCCAGCCGTTGGTCGGGTTCGATCAGATCGAGGGGCCTGAAACCATCGCTCCGGACCGCTACCTGTTCTACATGGCCTGATCAGGCGACGCGCCGCCCACGCGACCAGACCGCATTCAGGGCGGGAACACCTGCCCGCATGCGAAACCGGATCAGATCCGCGCGGGCGCCGGTGCGCAACACGCCCCTGTCCTCGAGCCCCACGGCCTGTGCCGGGGTTTGGGTCACGGTCCGCAGCCCACGCGCCATGTCGCCCCACATCTGCCCCAGCCGCACGGACGACAGCAACAGCGCCGAGGGCACGTAGTCGGACGAGATGATGTCCAGATGGCCCAGCTCGGCCAATTCCTGCGCCGCGACATTGCCCGAATGCGACCCGCCCCGGATGATGTTCGGCGCGCCCATCATCACCTTGATCTCGTGCGTGTGGCAGGCTTGGGCAGCTTCGACCGTTGTCGGGAACTCAGCCAGACGAATGCCGTGACCTGCGGACACCTGTACCTGCTCTTCCGTCGTATCATCGTGGCTTGCCAAAACCGCGCCAAAGCGGTTTGCAGCCTTAACGGTCTCAACCTCATGCTTTTCACCATTGCGGTCGCGCAGCCCTTTCAGATGGGCCACGTGTTGCATGAACGTATCATCGTCCATGGCGTATTTGCCCTTCATATAGGCCTCAAGCTTCGAGAGATCGCGAAACTGCCGCTGACCCGGCGTGTGATCCATGATCGAGACAAGACCAACACGGTCCTCAGGGCCGAACTCGTCTAGTTCTTCGACCAGAGTTTCGGAACACACCTCGGCCCTGAGGTGCAGGAAGTGGCTGATCTTCAGCGCGTCCTGCTCGCGCAGGTCCCAGAGTTCCTGCGACAGCCCGCGCGCGTATTTCAGATACCGGGCCGAGCCTGAGGGGATGGACCCGATCCGCATTGCGTCAAACACGGTGGTGATCCCGGTGCTTGCCAGCTCGGCATCATGGGCGAGGATCGCGGCGGCGTGGGGCCAGTCGACCTTGGGGCGCGGCTGGATGTGACGCTCAAGGTTGTCCGTGTGCAGCTCGACCAGACCCGGGCTGATATAGTCGCCTTCGCAATCGATCGCCCCTGCAGGGATCGAAGCGCCTGTTTCGATATCCGCAATGCTGTCACCTACGACCCGAACACGCCCCGTGACGGTTTCGTCCGGCAAAACGAGCGTGGCATTGGCAAGGATCATTTCTTCTGTCATCTGAACTTCACACAATTTGAGCTATTGAACGGGCCACGCAATAGGAGGCCAATGTGACATTCACGCGATACGCGATCTACTATGCCCCCCCTGCAGATGCAGAGTGGACGCAATTTGCAACCAGCTGGCTGGGCTGGGACATGGAAACCGGAGCAACGGTGGTGCATCCCGCCGTAGACGGGATCGACGTAGCCTCGGTCACCGAAGTTCCACGCAAATACGGGTTGCACGCGACGATGAAACCTCCGTTTCGGCTGCGCGATGGGCAGACGGTTGAAACGCTCTACGAGGCCTGCGCCACGCTGGCCGCGCGCCATGCGCCGGTCTCGCTGGACGGGCTTGAGATCGCGCGGCTGGGCCGGTTTTTGGCCTTGCGCCCGGTCGGAGAGACCCATGCCCTGAACGCCCTCGCCGCGGCCTGTGTGCAAGAGCTTGACGCGTTCCGCGCGCCTGCGTCCGAGGCCGAACTGGCCCGCCGTCGGGCGGCAAACCTGACCCCGGCGCAGGACGTCAATCTGGTGCAATGGGGCTACCCTTACGTGTTGGAGGCCTTCCGCTTCCACATCACGCTGAGCGGCAAACTGGCCAAACCCGTGCTGGCGGAGGTCGAAGCGGCTTTGGACGCGCATCTGGTCCCAAAACTGCCCGCGCCCTTCCAGATCGAGGATCTGGCCCTGATGGGCGAGGCGGAGGATGGACGTTTTCACCTGATCCATCGCTACGCCCTTTCCGGCTGAAGCCGCGCAAGGATCGCGTTGACCGTATCGTCCAGCGCGCCCGAGTTATCGATCTCGATCACCCGGCGCAACCCTTCGGGCAGCGGCGCTTTGGCGCGACCAAGGCGCTTGGCCTGTTCTTCAGTGGTCTCGCGGCCGCGCGCTGCGAGGCGTTGTTCCAGAACCTTTGCATCGGCGGTCAGGGAGATCACAACAAGGTCCCCAAAAACCTCCTGCGCTTGCAGTAGTACCGCGCGGGAGAAATTGACCAGCACAGCCTGACATTGCGCTCGCTGTTCCGCAATCTGCACCGGCACACCGTAGTGCAGCCCATGTGCCCGCCAGTGCATCGAGAAGGCACCATCCAGCACCATCTGTTCAAACATTTCGACCGAGACCCGGTCGAAATCCTCACCCTCTTCCCCCTCGGGTCGCGTGATCACGCGACGCAGGCGCTGGATCCCCGACGCGCGGGCCTCTAGTGCAGCCATGACGCTGTCCTTGCCCACGCCTGACGGGCCAACAACCGCTATAACGGGTGCAAGGCTCATGCCGCCTGTCCGGGCGTGAATTCCGAGACATTGACCGAATGGTCGCACACACGCTCGCGCGCCTCGACGTCGTGGAAAATCCCGACAATTGCGGCCCCGCGAGCCTTGGCCTCTTCGATCAGCGACAGAACCGTTTCCCGGTTCTGCGCGTCCAGACTAGACGTCGGCTCGTCCAGCAGCATCGCCGGGTAGTCATGCGCAAAACCACGCGCGATGTTCACACGCTGCTGCTCGCCACCCGAAAACGTAGTCGGGCTGAGCGACCAGAGCCGTTCGGGAATATTCAACCGAGCCAGCAACCCCGCCGCCTTGTCCAAAGCGGCTTTCCGGTCACTGCCCAGCGCCAAAAGCGGCTCGGCCACAACCTCAAGCGTAGCGACCCGAGGGACAACCCGCAGGAACTGGCTGACATAGCCCAACGTCTCACGCCGCAGCGCCAGAATCTCACGCGGTTGGGCTTTCGCCACGTCCAACCCGCCGACCAGCACCGCGCCTGAGGCCGCGAGGTAGTTTCCATAGATTACTCGCATCAAGGTGGATTTGCCGGCGCCTGAGGCCCCGGTCAGTGCAACGCATTCACCGGGGCCGACCTTCAGCGAGGCACCCTCCATCACAGGAATGACCGCGCTGCCCTGATTGTGCAGGGTAAAGCTCTTGCTGACGTCTGTAAGCTCAATCATTGCTTCATCTTTTCCCAAATTCTCAAACCTGCAGAACGCTGGACACGAGCAGCTGCGTATACGCATGTTGCGGATCGTCCAGCACCTGATCGGTCAGGCCGGTTTCGACGACATGCCCGTCTTTCATCACCATCAACCGATCCGCCAGCAGGCGCACAACGGCCAGATCGTGGGTGACGATAATCGCGCTCAGACCCATCTCTCGCACCAAACCGCGCAACAGATCCAGAAGCCGCGCCTGAACCGAAACATCCAGCCCTCCGGTCGGTTCATCCATGAACACCAGCCGAGGCCCCGTCACCAGATTACGCGCGATCTGCAGGCGCTGCTGCATCCCTCCCGAGAACGCAGTGGGGCGATCATCGACCCGAACCTCGCTGATCTCAACCCGGCCCAACCAGTCGATCGCCTTGTCGCGAATGTCACCGTAGTGGCGATCGCCAACGGCCATCAGACGCTCGCCGATATTGCCGCCCGCACTGACCGACATGCGCAAGCCGTCGCGAGCGTGTTGATGGACAAAGGCCCAATCCGTGCGGCTCAGCATCCGCCTCTCGGGCTCGGACATGGTGACCGTATCGACAGGGCCGTCAGCACGGGTGTCAAAGATCACCTGCCCTACATCGGGTTCAAGATGACCCGCCAGGCAATTCAGCAACGTCGATTTGCCCGACCCGCTTTCGCCGACGATCCCCATCACCTCACCGGGATAGAGATCAAAACTTACATCCGTACATCCGATCCGCGCGCCGTAGCTCTTTTCGATGTCCTTGACTTGCAATAGCGGGGTCATGCCGCGTCCTCTCTGGTCATGGGGCCTTGGTGGCCCGCCTCGCGGCGCGACCGGCAGTAATCCGTGTCCGAGCAGACAAACATCCGATTGCCCGCGTCATCCATGATGACTTCGTCCAGATAGCTGTCCTCGGCCCCGCAAAGGTCGCAGGGGTGATCGGCTTTGGAGGCCTCAAACGGGTAGTCCTCAAAATCGAGGCTGACGACTTTGGTATGGGGCGGCACCGCGTAGATCCGCTGTTCGCGCCCCGCGCCGAACAGTTGGATCGCGTCCATCTCCAGCTTCGGGTTGTCGAATTTCGGAAGCGGCGACGGGTCCATCACATAGCGATCCGACACTTTGACCGGATAAGCGTATGAGGTCGAAATCGCACCGTGTTGGCTGATATCTTCGTAAAGCTTCACATGCATCAGCCCGTATTCCTCAAGGCTGTGCATCTTTCGCGTCTCGGTCTCGCGCGGTTCGAGAAAACGCAGAGGTTCTGGGATCGGGACCTGATAAACGAGGATCTGATCCTCGGTCAGCTTTGCCTCGGGGATGCGGTGGCGGGTCTGGATGACGGTCGCCTTCTCGGTCTCTTCCGTGGTCGCAACACCGGCCGTGTTTTCAAAGAACTTGCGGATCGAGACCGCGTTGGTCGTGTCATCCGCCCCCTGATCAATCACCTTGAACGTATCGTCAGGCGTCAGCGTCGCCGCCGAGACCTGAACCCCGCCAGTGCCCCAGCCATAGGGCATCGGCATCTCGCGGCTGGCAAAGGGTACCTGATATCCCGGAACCGCCAACCCTTTGAGGATGGCCCGGCGGATCATCCGTTTGGTCTGCTCATCCAGATAGGCGAAGTTGTACTCGGTCATAGCAAACCTCTTTCTGTCAACGCGACGTCCAAAGCCTGCGGCGACGTGAAGTGAATGGCGTCCATTCCCACTGCCTTTGCACCTTTGACATTGTGCAGGCCGTCGTCGATGAACACGCAGTCTTCGGGCGCGTGGCCGGAACGTTCGCACAGGATCTCGAAAATCCGGGCATCAGGCTTCATCACACCCTCCTGCCCCGACACGACCAGCGTGCCAAAGACCTCACCCAACCGTGGTTGCACCTTCAGCCCCTCGGGCCAAGTTTCCGCCGACCAATTGGTGATGGCGTGGACCGGCGTGCCTTGCGTCTTCAAGCGGTCCAGAACGTCCCATGTGCCGTGAATCGGTGTCTCGACCGTGCGGGCGTAGAGGCCGACATAGGCTGCGAACAGCTCCTGATCGCGCGGGTCCGAAAGCTCCTGCGCCATATCGGCGAAACGCTCTCCATTGTCGCCCCGCGCGTTGCGCGCTAGGAAATCTGTCCTTTTGATGAAGGCGTGTGCGGCGTCTTCCGACCCCAGCTCCTCGACCCAGGCCAGATGCGGCTGCCAATCGACAAGCACGCCACCGATATCAAAAACCACCGCTTTCATTCTGCAGCCTCCTTGGGTGCTATGCGTTCTTCCGCCTCGCGGCGCAGCTTGCGCACGAGTTCCAGTTCGGATTGAAAATCCACGTAATGCGGCAGCTTGATGTGTTCGAGGAACCCGGTGGCCTGAATATTGTCCGCATGGCTGAGGACGAATTCCTCATCCTGCGCGGCGGCCCCCAGATTGTCTTCGCCCAGTTCTTTCCAACGCAACGCCCGGTCGACCAGAGCCATCGAGATCGCCTTCCGCTCGGACTGCCCAAAGACCAGACCATAGCCGCGGGTGAACTGCGGCGGTTCCGTCTTGGAGCCCTGGAACTGGTTGACGGTTTCACATTCGGTCAGTTCGACCTCACCGATCTCAATGGCGAAACCCAGCTCCGGGATGTCCATCTCGACCGCTACTTTGCCGATCCGCAATTCGCCGACAAACGCGTGATTGCGGGCGTAGCCGCGCTGGGTTGAGTAGGCCATGCCGAGAACGAACCCCTCATCCCCGCGGGTCAGGGCCTGCAAGCGCAGAGGGCGGTTCGAGGGAAACTCCATCGGCTCCCGTGTAAGGTCGCCCGGTGCATCTTCGCTGAGTGGTTCGTTCTGAATAACGCCCTCACCCTTGAGGAAGCTGGTGATATGCGGCGTCGGTTCTTGCCGGGCGTCGCCTTCGGGCGCGGGGGCAACCTCCCCATCAGCGGCTAATTTGAAATCCAGCAGCCGGTGGGTGTAGTCGAAGGTCGGCCCCAGCACCTGCCCCCCCGGCGCGTCCTTGAACGTGGCCGAGACGCGACGGTCGCAGGCCATATCCCCCGTCTTGACCGGATTGGAATAGCCAAACCGGGGCAGCGTGGTGCGATAGGCACGGATCAGAAAGATCGCCTCGATCAGATCCCCGCGCGCCTGCTTGATCGCCAGCGCCGCGAGGTCCGGGTCGTACAGGGACCCCTCGGCCATAACCCGATTGACGGCAAGGCTCAGCTGTTCGCGGATTTGCGCGATACTCAGATCGGTGATGTCGGTATCGCCCCGACGCTCCTCAGCCAGCCAGGCATGGGCGTTTTCGATGGCCTTTTCACCACCTTTGACGGCTACATACATCGGTTACCCCTCGGCCTGAATCTGCGTGCTACGCGGCAAGGCTGCGACCTGATCCCCGCGGGTGAAGAAGAAGTCACAGCCCAACGGATAGAGCATCGCATTGCCCTGCAGCGACGCGATATCCGGCAGCGACAAACGCGTAGTGGTCTTGATCCCCGGTCCGCTTAGAACCGCGCCGTTCGGCGCAAGCGCTTCGCTCTCAACAATCAAAGTGGTCGAGCGGTCGGGATATTCGGACGTGCCGATCCTGTAGTCGCTCAGAGGCATCAGGTCAGACCAGCGGCCTACAGCGAAATCTGCTTTCGACGCCTCGACGATTGGCGCACCTGTATGAAACCTGAGCCATTGACGCATGTCCGGCGTATCTGCCGCGCCCGCCAGATAAACGCCCGTATCCGCGTCACAAAGTGTCAGCAGCAGAGTGCCTGCCGCGACCGATAGCGGTGCCGGAGGTTCCGCCCCGACTAGCGCTCTGATCTCACCGGGGCGCGCCATCACGGTCATCGCGGCGCGAAACGCGTACGCGGCATCGCGCGGGGCGTCTTGAAATCCACCTGAGAAGTGCGTTTGTGCGTTCATCAATCTTCTCCCCGGACCAGCGTGAAGAACTCAACCTTGGTGGCCGCCGCTTTTGCCGCACGCGCCTTGCTTGTATCTTGCATCTGGGTCTTGAGCGGAGTGATCACCAGTTCGGTCACACGAGCCGCTGCCTCAGTCTGCATCAGCGCATCGATCAGCGCAGCGGCCTCGGCCTTGGGCTTGGAGCGGCCCTGGACATAGCCATGACCCACGGTGCCATCCTCCAAAGCCAACGAGCAGCGCGTGACCGTCATTTCACCCAGGTTGAACGGGGCGCCGATGGCGCCCGCACGACCGCGCACCATCACGCCGCCAATCTCGGGGCTTCGCAGCCATTTGAACGATGGACGATCCGCCACCCTGTCCCAAAGCAGCATCATCGCATCCTCGGGGGCGCGGGCCAGCAGGCCCATCCACTCCTGACGCGTGATCCCGTTGCTTCTCATCTGTTCTGTCATCGAAAGCCCTTGTCGCGGTTGTCTACTCGAACTATACAACTAGACAAATATTAACCTGCATCCGCCTGTCAGGCAATCCATGAGACCGTGAAGTTTTGATGACATGAGCAAAACGCCGATTTGGAAGAGCATCGCACTCAGCTTGACCTCGGATATCGCCGAGGGACGCTTTGGCACCGGTGACCGAATGCCGACTGAGGCGCAACTGGCGGCCACTCACGGCGTGAATCGGCACACCGTCAGGCGCGCACTGGCCGAGCTGGCAGAGCAAGGGTTGGTTCAGCCTCGGCGCGGGGCTGGCGTCTTTGTCACTGCGCGACCAACGGATTATCCGATTGGCAAACGGGTCCGATATCACAAGAGCATTTCCGCCAGCGGCAAGATACCGGGCAAGCGCATCCTGTCCCTGACCACACGCGCCGCAGATGAGGCCGAAGCCGAAGCACTGGCTTTGCAGCCCGGCGATCCGGTTCATGTTTATGACGGCTTGTCTTTGGCGGATGGTCAGCCCATCGGGCTGTTTCAAAGCGTCTTTCCGGCGCTCAGATTACCCGACATTCTCACCCATTTGACCGAAACCCAATCCGTCACTAAGGCGCTTCAGCTCTGCGGAATTGAGGATTTTGTACGAACGTCCACACGGCTGACCGCCCGCGCGGCCACGGCGACTCAAGCGCTTCACCTGAACCTCAACGAAGGCGCACCGATCCTGCATTCACTGGGGATCAATGCGGCCCCAGATGGGCAGCCGGTCGAGTATGGAAAAACCGTTTTCGCCGGTGAACGCGTAACCCTGACGTTGAACGAGGCCTGACAAGCGGGTGCTCCCGTCCGTCTTCAGCCTCCTGCCGGAGGCTTCATCCCGTTGGGGGTCGCGCCGCGCAAAGCGCGGCGCTGGGCCCAAGGCCGCCAATGGGTATCGGCGTAGCCGATGCACATGCGGGCGCGGGAGGGCTACTCGTATTTCTCCAGAAACGCCTCAATGTGCAATGCGCGGAAATCCGGTAGCACGTCGCGCAATCTGTCGTGGCTCCAGTCCCACCAGGCCAGAGCCAGTAGCCTCTCCGACACCTGTTCGGAAAAGCGCCGCCGGATCGGTTGCGCGGTCACCCCGGCAACGATCGTGTAGGGGGCGACATCCTTGGTCACGATCGCACCGGACGCCACAACCGCCCCGTGCCCGATCTTCACCTCGGGCTTGATGATCGCCGCGTGACCGATCCACGTGTCATGGCCAATCGACGCCTGTCGCCCAGCGCGATGGGCAAACCACTCTGCATCGTCTTCGGCATCCTCCCAATAGTCAGCTGAGCGATACAGGAAATGATGCAAGGAGGCTTTCTCCATCGGGTGATCCGTCGCGCCGATCCGGGTGAAGCTGGCGATATTGGCGAATTTTCCGATCTCGGCGTTAGCAATATCACAGGTTCGGTCGCAATAAGAGTAGTCACCGAAGCGCGAATTGGCGACCCGCGTCCCGGCGCCGATCTCGACATAGGCACCAAAGCTGCTGCCCGAGATCTGGCAATCCGGGTGAATGAAAGGCTGATCAGAGCGCAGGCGCGTCATCATATTTCCCTTACGCTCAGGACTGCAGCTTGGCCGCGCCGCGCGGCTTGCGCTTTTTTCCCGTCTCGCCCTGAATTAGACGCTTGCGCAACCAGCCCGAGAACCAATCCATCAGCATCACCATCAGAATGATGAGAACGATGTAATAGGCGACCTCTTCCCAGTCTTTCTGCGTGATGATCGCCTGCGTCAGCAACAGACCAATCCCGCCTCCGGTGATCGCCCCGATCACCGTCGCGCTTCGGGTGTTGGATTCAAGGAAATATAAAAGCTGGCTGAGCAGAACCGGAGTAATCTGCGGGATCACCCCAAAGCGATAGCGCTGCGGCGCATTGGCCCCTGTGGACTGGACGCCTTCGATCTGCTTGTTGTCGACATTCTCCAACGCCTCGGAGAAGATCTTGCCGAAGGTTCCGGTGTCGGTCACCAGAATGGCCAGCGCCCCTGTCAGCGGTCCCGGGCCAAAAGCACGCGCCAGAACCACGGTCCAGATCAACGCATCCACACCGCGTACAAAGTCGAACACGCGCCGCGTTGCAAAGCGGACCGAGCGCAGCGGGTTGAAGTTCCGCGTCGCGAGGAAGGCCAAGGGCAGAGCAATCATACCCGCGCCCAGCGTGCCGAGAAACGCCATCAGGATCGTCTCAAAGATCGCCCAGGCCACGTCCTGATGCCGCCACATCTTGTTGGTCCAGAAGTCATTCAGGATCGCACCTGCCTCACCGGATGCGGCAAGGCTCACAAGCTCGGGGAAGGACTTGCCGTAGTAGGGGCTGTCGAGCGTGAACCAGAACAACTCCCACCCGGTGAAGTAACGAAACACCTCTGACCGGTTGCGGGTGACGGTCAGTCGGCCTGCATCGGTTTTGATGGCCAGACGGTTCTTGGAGACATTGATCCAGTCCGGAACCTCTCCGGCAGGTAACTCAGCCTGCACACCGGCCGATCGGCTGGGGGTTGCGCGTATGGTGCCGTAGCTTGGGATGTCATATTCGACGGTTTCGGGGCCGAAACGCACCACATGGCCGTCTTCCAGATCAATCACCGTCGTCTCACCCAGCGCGACCCAATCCGGCGCGGTGCCGTCAGGATAGCTCCCTTTCCGCTCACCCTCAATCGCGGCAGAGACCTCACCAGTGCGGTTGTCGCGTTCAATATGCGTCTTGTAGCTGTAGCTGTCCGCCACCAGCGTCTTACCGTTTTCCCAGTTGGCCCGCTCGGTCAGGCCCGGAACGTCAAAGGCGAAGAAGACGTAGATCAGGTAGAGGGCAACCAGCCCCGGCAACCCGAAATTCACGATGCGTTTACGGCTGAACAGGCGGTCCGCTTCGGCCTTCAGGTCGTCAATCGACAGATCGGTGGCAAAGGTACTCATGCCGAGGCTCCTTTTTCCGACCCGTGGGTCAGACGGTCGCGCAGATAGCCAGAGATCTGATCAACGACCACAATAGTGACGAAGAGAAGGATGAAGATGGCTGCAGCCTCATCGTAACGACCCTGTCCCCAGGACATGGCGTTGCGCAACTCATAGCCCAGCCCTCCGGCACCGACAAAGCCAAGGATGGCCGAGGCGCGGATATTGATCTCGAACCGCAGCAAAGCGTAGCTGACATAGTTCGGGCCAACCTGAGGGATCACGCCCAGATACATGCGCTGTGACCAGTTGGCCCCGACGGACTGCAACCCCTCGACGGGTTTGAGCGAGGCGTTCTCGTTCACCTCAGAAAACAGCTTGCCCAAAGCGCCTGCAGTGTGGATGGCAATGGCGATCATCGCGGGCACCGGCCCTCCACCCAGAATGAAGATCAGAACCAGAGCGATCACGATTTCCGGGATCGCGCGGCAGATATCCGAGATCCGTCGGAACAGCGGGATCAAAGAGGGCCAGAGCGCCATACCTCGCGTCGCCATCAGGGCCAGAAACGTGCCCGCAATCGTCCCGATCAGGGTCGAGGCGGCGGCAATGTTGATCGTCTCGATCAAGGCCGGGAAGAATTCGACCAGATTGGCCGGCATCTCGGCGATCTTTTCCCACGCCTCGGACAGAACCTCGGACGGGTAGTCCAGAATCCGATGCCATCCATCTGTAAAACTGCCTGCATTGCGGTCATCAGCCGTGCGGAAGCCCGCTGCCATAAGGGCAACAAACAGGATCAGGAGGATACCACCATAGACCCGTTTGCGCCGCGTCATCGCGGTATAGTCGTCGCGGATCTGTTCGACGCTACAGGACCCTGCCGAAAGGTCAGTCATGGAATGCTCCTGAGTGGAAAACGGGGTCCGGCAAAACACCGGACCCCGCGTATTGAAGAGACAAGCTTAGTTGGACTTCAGCTTGCGCGCTTCGATGATGATTTCGTAGGCGTCGTGGGTGATTGGATCAAAGCTTTTGGCTTCGCCCGCAGCCACACCGTAGAAGCAATCCCGGTCCTTCTCTGACAGGGTGTCCCACAGCTCGGTCACTTTGGCTTTGACGTCGGCAGGCAGGGCCTTGCGGACAACAACCGGGCCTTCCGGGATCGGCTCGGATTTCCAGATCTGCACCAGATCGTTCATGTCGATCAGACCGGCATCAACGGCGCGGCGCAGAGCGCCCGACTGATAGCCGTCTTCCCATTCGCCCAGACCATCGGCCCAGGTCACACCGCCATCAACGTCACCGTTGTTCACAGCAACGATGGTCTGCTCGTGACCGCCGGTGAACTTCACTTCACCGAAATAGTCGCCCGAATCCATGGTCGCGCCGGTGGCCGCAGGGATTTCGATCGACGGGATCAGGTAGCCCGAGGTCGAGTTGGGATCGCCGAAGCCAAAGGTCTTGCCCTTCATGTCTTCCAACGAGGTGATGCCGCTGTCTTTGCGGGCAAACCCGATCGAGTGATAGCCGTAGCCGCCATCGGTGTTGACCTTGACCAGCACCGGCTCAACCGCTTCGGGGTCGGACAGGTAGGTTTTCGCGTAACCCGACGCGCCCAGCCAGGCGACGTCGATGGTGCCGCCCAGCAGGCCCTGGATCACACCGTTATAGTCGGCAGGGGCAAACAGCTTGGCCGGAACGCCCAGAGCCTCTTCGGTGTAGACGCGCAGGCACTCGTTGTTATTCAGACGGTCCTGAGCGTTCTCACCGCCCAGAATGCCGATACGCAGCTCGGAAATCTCCTGAGCCATTACAGGCGCGGCCATGGCAGTGGTCGCAACAAGGGCAGCAACTAGTTTTTTCATCTGTCTCTCTCCAGTTTGATGTTCCCGACCTCTCATCGGGCCGGGCGATGAAAGGGGTTGGGGTGGCTCAGACGGTCGCTTCGGCTTCCATCAGGGCCTTCTGAGTGGCATCCAGTGTTTCGATCTCGGTCGACGTTGCCTCTTCCGAGAAGCTGGCATCGGCGCCGTAGATCTCGCGGGCGACACCGGTGGTCAGCTGCTCGGGCAGGCCGTCAAAGACGATACGGCCGTCGCGCATGCCCACCACGCGGTCGCAATAGCGGCGCGCAGTATCCAGCGTGTGCAGGTTGGCGATGACGGTGCGGCCGTCCTCTTCGTGGATGCGGCGCAGGGTCTGCATCACCACCTGCGCGTTCATCGGGTCCAACGAGGCAATCGGTTCATCCGCCAGAATGATCTTGGGGTCCTGCATCAGGGCGCGGGCAATGGCCACACGCTGCTGCTGACCACCCGAAAGCGCCTCGGCCCTTTTAGGCGCGTGTTCCGCTATCCCCAGACGATCCAGAATGTCGATGGCACGGTGGACCTCTTCCATCGGGAACAGGTTGAGCATCGTAGCCAGGGTCGAGTGACGGTTCAGCGTGCCGTGAAGCACGTTCGACACCACGTCCAGACGGGGCACGAGATTGAACTGCTGGAAGATCATCGCACAATCGGCCTGCCAGGCGCGCTTGTCGCGACCCTTCAACAGAGTCACGTCGCGGCCTTGAAACAGGATCTCGCCATCGCTGGCATCCGTCAGCCGGTTGATCATGCGCAACAGCGTCGATTTACCCGCGCCCGAGCGACCGATGATGCCAATCATGCAGGGCTTGTCCACGTCCAGCGTTGCGGTATCCACCGCCACATTCTCACCGAAGCGTTTGGTCAGTTTTTTGATGTGCAGCACGTGGCACCCCCAATTCGTGTTGGCGGGTAGCTACGGATTGCACTCAACGGATATGTGTCGGTTCAGTGAAAGTTTTGTAAACACCGCAGCCGGTACCATAGGGCCTACCCTTCAGGCTCATTCCCCGATATACGCGCCCGCAACCCCAGTTTCCTGCATGAGGCCCGCTATGAGCTTTGACCGTTCCATCAAGATCGCTCCGTCGATCCTGTCCGCCGATTTCGCCAATTTAGGGGCCGAGATTCAGGCTATCGAGGCGCAGGGCGCCGATTGGGTCCACATTGATGTCATGGACGGCCATTTCGTGCCAAACCTGACCTTCGGCCCTCCGGCGGTCAAAGCGTTCCGCCCCCATGTGAAAACGGTGATGGATGTGCATCTGATGATCACACCGGTCGATCCCTATATCCAGGCCTATGCCGATGCGGGCGCCGACATCCTGACCGCCCATGTTGAGGCCGGTCCACATACACACCGCACCCTGCAAGCCATCCGCGCGGCGGGCATGAAGGCCGGTGTTGCCCTGAACCCGGGCACCCCAGCCGAGGCGGTCGATCATCTGCTGGACCTCACCGATCTGGTCTGCGTCATGACAGTGAACCCGGGCTTCGGAGGCCAAAAGTTCATCGACATGACCACCAAAGTCCGCAAGCTCCGCGAGATGATCGGAGACCGCCCGGTGCATATCGAGATTGACGGCGGTGTTGACCCAAAAACAGCCCCGCTGGTCGCAGCAGCAGGCGCGGATGTGCTGGTCGCGGGATCGGCCGTGTTCAAGGGCGGGTCTGTCGACAAGCCTGACGTCTATGGTGCGAATATCACTTCGGTTCGGGCGGCTGCGGAATCTGCGTTGAAGTAATGCTACTGGCCGCCGCTGTATCTCAGCCGCAAAAGGTCAGAACGAGATCTTAAAACTCAATGATCCAACAACCTGCCCTTCAGGTTGTTGGTTGAATTCTTCACTTAGATAGGTCGCGCCGTAGAACAGAGTTCCGTATTTGGCCTCCCAGTTCAGACCAAGGCGCGCGCGATACCGTTCATGCTTAAGGCTGACCTCCCCGGAATTCGGGATATATGCGCTGTCGTCCACATAGGCTGCATCAAACCCGAACACGCCGCTGACACCCTTTGGCCCTGTCCGCATGGAGCGATAGCGCTGCCCAGTGATCTTGTCGCGGATCAGTAGCTCTGACCGCCCCACCTGTCCAAATGTCACGTCCATTCCAACGCGGGCGAGAGTTTCGTCCCCAACCCGCACAGAGGCAAACGGGCGGAGGCGCGTGTTTCGGCCCCAATCCCACTCTCGTCCGATTTCCGCGACGACGGTGGGATAAAAATCATTGGAAATCTGATCATCCAGGACCGCCCGCGACGGTGGGGTGCTTCCGATCAGCTCGTGAAACTCGGTCTGCAGACTGTCCACGCCCGTTTGCGGCCCTACGGCCACCAATTCAGCGCCTACAGTGAACTGCGCACCGCGTCTTTGAAAATGCGTATAAGCACCAAGCGACAGGATCCCGGCATACTGTCTGTCCTGCGGGTTTGGCGTAACCAGGTCCTCGGGAGATACCATCTGCGTGTACGCCCGAATCTCGATCACGTCCCCAAAGGTTTCGGGCAGTTCCCCGCTCCAGCCGCGCGCAAGAATCCAGGACAGGTTCAGAGACGACGTCTGCCAACGGTCATGATCATCACCAATCAGATCATCCGTGAACATCCAGCCGAAGCCGATCAACTCTCGCTTTGATGACTCTGTTTGTTGGGGCGTGGGAGACAAGGATTGTGCGAGCAGAAAATGCGGAACACACAGGAAGACAAGTGCCCAGAATATCTTCATTGCCGTCCCCTTCCCTCTTCACGCTCAGCCGTTCATCAGGCGCGATACGTTTTCAAGGACCGTAAGAAAAGGTTTTGATTTCAACAATATTTTCATGCGCGAGTGCAGTGAGTCGCGGCCAAAAGGCAACATCTCAGGCGCCCTGAGAGACATCCGGATCGTGGCTCAAACGAAAAAGGGCGTCCCGAGGGACGCCCTTTCCGTCTGATCATTCGCTTGCGCGAATTATTCAGTGATTTTCGATACAACGCCGGCGCCGACGGTGCGGCCGCCTTCGCGGATCGCGAAGCGCAGGCCCTGCTCCATCGCGATCGGTGCGATCAGCTCAACGCCGAACGACACGTTGTCGCCGGGCATGACCATCTCG